>JAEWDP010000104.1 GCA_023390055.1 Pseudomonadota bacterium
CGTGGAAGGAATGCGTCCGCACCATCGTCGCCAAAGCGTGATGCGATTGATCCGCCTCCCGAATGAAATGCGCATGGCGTATCTGGTCTTCCAGCGGAACCGACAGGAGATATGGCTGATAGTGCAATGTGGAGTAATGCCTTCGATCCTCTTCGACCCAACCGGACAGAGCCTGATACAGCTCTTCTTCGGCATGCTTGGCGCGCTCCTTGCGCGACAATTCCGAAAATCCTCCGGAGAGCAGAAGTTCGGTCTCGTAGTAGAGCGTTCGAAGAAGTTGTCCCTTCCAGCCATTCCAGACACCAGGACCGACGGCACGAATGTCGCATACCGTCAGGATCAGCAGCAGCTTTAGCCGATCCATCGACTGCACCTTTTCGCCGAAATCGGTGATTGTCTTGCGGTCATGCAGATCGCGCGTCTGAGCTGTCATGGACATCAGAAGATGTTCCTCGATCAGCCAGACCACGAGCTCCGTCTGTTTCGCGTTCAACCCAAAGCGTGGGCACAGTTTGCGCGCGATACGCGCACCGGCAATCGAATGGTCTTCCTGCCGACCCTTGGCAATATCGTGCAGAAGAACGGCAACATACAAGGCTGTGCGGTCCTCGATGCTGGAGATCAGCATGTTCGACAGCGGGTGGATCTCCGCAGCCTGCCCCTTGTCGATCTCGGAAAGGGCTTCCACTGATCGGATCAGATGCTCGTCGACCGTATAATGATGATACATGTTGAATTGCATCATCGAGACGATCTTGCCGAATTCCGGGACGAAGCGTCCAAGAACACCAGCTTCGTTCATGCGTCGAAGCATCAATGCCGGATCGCGCCTCGACGTCAGCATCGACAGGAACAGACGATTGGCATCCTCGTCCTGGCGAACCTTGTCATTGATCAGCGAAAGAGAACGTGTGACACGCTTCAGTGCATCCGGGTGAAACTCCAGGTCGTTGATATCGGCAACATGAAAGAACCGGATGATACTGACCGGATCCCGCTTGAAGACATCCGGATCCGCCAAGGTAATGCGGCCATGATCTTCAAGAAACTCAACCGTGCCGGCAATCCTGCGAGCCCGTTTGGTAAAGCGCGAAATCACCCGCTTGAGACCCGGAGCATCCTTTGCCTGTTCATCTTCCAGCGCCGCACAGAAGATGCGGGTGAGGTCGCCAATATCCTTTGCGACGAGGAAGTAGTGCTTCATGAACCGCTCGACCGCCGAAAGACCCGGGCGCGTATGATAACCAAGGCTCTCTGCAATCTCGCGCTGAATGTCGAAGGACAGCCGTTCCTCGGCCTTGCCCGTCAAAAAGTGCATATGGCAGCGTACCGCCCAGAGGAAATCTTCCGATTTTTGAAATATCTTCCATTCATGGCGAGAAAAGACACCGCGGCTTACAAGCTCTTGAGCATCGCGGACGCGGTAATAGTATTTTGCAATCCAGAACAGCGTATGGAGATCACGTAGCCCCCCCTTTCCCTCCTTGACATTCGGCTCGACAAGATAGCGGGTATCACCTGCCTTTTGATGTCGCTGGTCGCGCTCGGCCAGCTTGGCTGCGATGAACTCACGTCCGGTACCAGCGACAATCTCGACATCAAAGCGCTTCTCCAGTTCTGCCAGCAAGGCTTCATCGCCGCAAACATATCGGCTTTCCAAGATTGCCGTGCGAATGGTCATGTCGGACTTGGACAGCTGGATGCATTCTTCCACGGTACGCGTGGCATGGCCAACCTTGAACCCCAGATCCCACAAGACATAGAGCAGAAACTCTATTGCTTCGCGCACGACATCATTGTTCCTGGCCGGCAACACAAGCAGCAGATCAATATCGGAGCCGGGTGCGAGCGTGCCGCGGCCATACCCTCCAACTGCCGCAACAGCAATCCGACAGGCCTGCGGGTGAAGCTTGCCAGAAACCGCATCAAACAGGACACCGATCAAATGATCCTGCAGCCACGACAAACGGTGCGCACACGCAAGGCCACCACCATCGCGCTCGAGATGCTGCCGAATAACGGCGCGGCCGTCTACACTGGCCGTTCTCAGCACAGCAAGAAGCTCGGCTCGCATTTCAAGAACCGGCTGATCCTTCTTCTTAGCGATCGAGAGGCATTGCGCCCTCAACATGCCTACATCGCAGATCGTGGAAAAATCGAACTGATCGTTTGCCATCTTGCCCTTGCAGTTATGCCTGCGTCACTGCCGCTATATAGGCTCTTTTGACAGCTGAACAGAAAATCATCGACCGCCGTTTACATTCCCCCATGACATCACATATGCGAAATCCGGCCAAAGAGTGTTAGTTGCTGCTCAGTTGTTTTTTCAAGGCATAAAGCGCATCAAGGGCTTGCCGCGGAGTCATGTCGTCAGGATCAAGCTCGCTCAGCGCTTCGTCAACTTTCGATCTTTGCGGCCTTGCCTGCTCCTCGTGGCGCGCCGCTATCTGGAACAGCGGGAGATCATCGATCAGCTGATTTGCCGGGTTCTTGCGATCGGAACTCTCAAGCTTCGTCAAAACCGCGCGGGCGCGAGCAACTACCGATGCCGGCAATCCGGCCAGCCTGGCGACCTGGATCCCGTATGAACGGTCAGCGGCCCCCGGACCGACTTCATGAAGGAATATAACCTCTCCAGCCCATTCCTTGACACGCATCGTCGTATTGGAAAGCCGGCCAAGTCTCTCCGACAAGACCGTCAATTCATGGAAATGCGTCGCGAAAAGGCCGCGACACCTGTTTGCTTCGTGAAGGTGCTCTACCGCTGCCCAGGCAATCGACAATCCATCGAAAGTGGCCGTTCCTCGGCCAATTTCATCGAGGATGACGAGAGACCGGTCCGTTGCCTGATTGAGAATTGCCGCGGTCTCGACCATCTCCACCATGAATGTGGAACGGCCCCGTGCAAGATCGTCGGAGGCACCAACCCGTGAAAACAACCGATCGATCGCGCCGATGTGCGCCGACGCAGCCGGCACGAAAGAACCCATCTGCGCCAGAATTGCGATAAGGGCATTCTGGCGCAGAAATGTTGACTTGCCGCCCATATTGGGGCCGGTCAGCAACCAGAGGGCCCCAAACTCGTCATCATCACGCGGCGACAGATCGCAGTCATTTGCAATGAAGGGACCTTCCGATTGCCGGCGCAACGCCTGTTCAACAACCGGATGACGGCCACCTTCAATTGCAAACATTCGGGAAGCGTCCACAACCGGGCGATGATAGCCCCATTCCTCTGCCAAGAGTGCAAGGCCGCAGGCAGCATCAATCGTCGCAAGGGCCCGGGCGCTCTTCTTGAGCGATTCCGCCTCAGCGATCACGCCGCCTGCCATCCGCACGAATGCCGCAAGTTCGATCGACAGGGCTCGATCGGCGGCATTGGCAATGCGACTTTCAAGATCTGCAAGTTCCGTCGTTGTGAAACGCATCGCATTGGCCATCGTCTGGCGATGGATAAAGCGGGCTTTCCCATCCGTCGTTTCCGTCATCGGGCCGGCATTTCCGGCCGTCACCTCGATGAAGTAGCCAAGTACATTGTTGTGCTTGATCTTCAGCGATTTGATGCCGGTCTCTTCAGCATATTGCAACTGCAGGCCGGCGATGACCCGGCGTGACTGGTCGCGCAAGGCACGCACCTCGTCAAGCTCGGCGTCTGCTCCTTCCTTCACAAAGCCACCATCACGCTTCAGCAGCGGCAACTCGTCCGCAAGCATCGAACCAAGCAGCCGCTCCAGATCCTCCGGCAATGCCTTGATATCCGTCAACGCTTCATCAAGTTCATGAGGCAGCACCGTTTCCGCAAAAAGCCCCACAACCGCCCGGGCCGCCTCCAGGCCCCGAAGAATCGATCCGAGATCCCGCGGCCCACCCCGGTCCAGCGCCAGACGCGACAGCGCACGTGGCATGTCGGGAACATGTTTCAGTGCACTGCGCAAATGCAAACGCAGGTCCGCTTCTTCCAGCAGGAAAGAGACCGAATCGAGCCTGCGGTTGATAGCTGCCGGATCCGTCAGGGGCGACATCAGGCGTTCAGCAAGCAGACGGGCGCCGGCACCCGTCACTGTCCGGTCAAGAGCCTTCAGCAACGACCCCTCCCGTTCCCCCGACAATGTGCGGGTCAGTTCCAGGTTTGCCCGTGTGGCCGGATCGATGAACAGCGTCGACGCACCACTTTCTCGTTCGGGAATACCGAGTGGAGGCCGTTCCGAAATCTGGGTCTTTTCGACATACGCAATCGCCGCAGAAGCCGCCGCAAGTTCGGCCCGCGAGAAACTGCCAAATCCATCCAGTGTCCCGACACCGAAATAGCGGGTGATACGTCCTTCGGCACTGGCGCTGTCGAAGAGCACGGCCGGCTGCGGCACCGCGACCTTGCCGAGTACATCCAGAACCGGCTTGAGATCGGGGTCATGAAACAGGGTCTCGGGCAGGATCAATTCACTGGGATCAATTCTCAAAATGTCGGCCAAAAGCCGCGCTTCATCGGTCTCACAAAGTCTGAACACACCCGTGGAGATATCGATCCAGGCCAGTGCAAGGAGAGGGTCCGAGGCGCCTCTTATGCGGGCCAGCGCCATGAGGTAATTGGATTGCGACGGCGACAGAAGCTTGTCCTCGGTCAGCGTACCCGGTGTCACCAGTCGTACCACGTCCCGTCTCACGACAGACTTCGATCCACGCTTCTTAGCCTCTGCCGGATCTTCAACCTGTTCGCAGACGGCAACCCTGAACCCGCGGGAGATGAGCTTTTGCAGATAGTCGTCAGCGGCGTGGACGGGGACGCCGCACATGGGAATGTCCTGTCCCATGTGCTGGCCGCGCTTCGTCAAGGTGATGCCGAGTGCCCGCGACGCTTCCAGCGCATCTTCGAAGAACAGCTCGTAAAAATCGCCCATGCGATAAAATAGCAATGACCCGGGATTGTTCGCCTTTATTTCAATAAACTGTTCCATCATCGGCGTGGCAGTCGCGCGGCTCTCCTCCGAGGCAAGCTCGGCGGTCGTTAATACTTCGACGGAGAATCTTTCAAACTGGGTCACGGAACCGATTTTATGTTGCGCAAGAGGAATGGCGACACTATCGATGTTGACCCCTGGAAGACAACATCTAGAGCCACATCGGGAACGGCTGCCCACAACAAGCTGGAGGAACAATACCCGTGAATGACAAGGCCATCCGTACGCGCGCTTCCGTGACCGAACAAGAAGCACTTGACTTTCACGCCGAAGGCCGTCCGGGAAAGCTTGAGATTACGCCCACAAAACCCATGGCAACGCAGCGCGATCTTTCTCTGGCCTATTCGCCGGGCGTCGCTGTCCCGGTAAAGGCCATCGCTGCCGATCCGGCCTCTGCCTACGACTACACGACACGCGGCAACATGGTCGCGGTGATTTCCAATGGCACAGCCATTCTCGGCCTGGGCAATCTCGGGGCACTTGCTTCGAAACCAGTCATGGAAGGCAAGTCCGTCCTCTTCAAGCGTTTCGCAGATGTCGATTCCATCGATCTGGAAGTGGATACAGAAAATGTCGACGAATTCATCAATTGCGTCCGCTTCCTCGGCCCCTCCTTTGGCGGGATCAATCTCGAAGACATCAAGGCGCCAGAGTGTTTCATCATTGAAAGTCGCCTGCGCGAACTCATGGATATCCCCGTCTTCCATGATGACCAGCATGGCACTGCGATTATCGCCGCAGCTGGGTTGATCAACGCGCTGAAACTCACAGGCCGCGATCTGAAGTCCACCAGGCTTGTCTGCAATGGTGCAGGAGCGGCTGCCATTGCCTGTATCGAATTAATCAAGGCCATGGGCTTCAATGCCGACAACATCCTCGTGTGCGATACCAAAGGCGTCATTTACCAGGGCCGCACGGAGGGCATGAACCAGTGGAAGTCCGCCCATGCCGTCAAGAGCGACAGGCGGACACTGAAGGAAGCCATGGAAGGTGCCGACGTTGTTTTCGGACTTTCGCAAAAAGGCGCTCTTACCGAAGAGATGATCCGCTCGATGGCAGACAAACCGATCATCTTCGCCATGGCCAATCCCGACCCTGAAATCACGCCAGAGGAAGTTGCACGTATCCGCGACGATGCGATCATGGCCACTGGCAGGTCCGACTATCCCAACCAGGTCAACAATGTTCTTGGTTTTCCCTATATTTTCCGCGGAGCACTTGATGTTCGCGCGACACAGATCAACGACGCCATGAAGATCGCGGCCGTTCACGCATTGGCCTACCTGGCCCGCGAGGACGTACCGGACGATGTGGCAGCCGCCTATCAGGGCAACCGCCCACGATTTGGCCCACAATACATTATCCCCGTTCCTTTCGACCCACGATTGATTTCAGCAATTCCGGTTGCAGTGGCACAGGCAGCCATGGAAAGTGGCGTAGCGCGCAGAAATATTCCTGATATGCCCGCCTACGCCCGCGAGCTGTCTGCCCGCCGGGATCCGATCGCGGCAACGACGCAAGGAATTTATGAACGCGTGCGTCGCTTCCCGAAGCGGGTTGTCTTTGCCGAAGCCGAAGAAGAACAGGTCATGCGCGCCGCAATCTCCTTTGCGCATCAGGGCCTGGGTACGGCCATCCTCCTCGGGCGAGATGACGTGATCCGGGCGAGCGCGGAGAAGGCCGGTATCGAACTGGACCGCCCCAATATCGAACTCGTCAACGCCCGCATATCCAATCGCGTCGAGGCCTATATCGATTATCTCTATGCACGCCTGCAACGCCAGGGTTTCCTTCTGCGTGACGTACAGCGTCTTATCCACAACGATCGAAACCACTTTGCAGCAACGATGGTGGCCGTCGGCGATGCCGATGCCATGGTCACAGGCACCACCCGCAATTATGCTACCGCATTGCAGGATGTGCGTCGCTGTATCGACACCAAACCCGGTCACAAGGTTATCGGCGTATCGATTGTCGTATCGCGCGGCAAGACCGTCTTTATCGCCGACACAGCCGTCCACGACCTGCCTTCGGCCGACGATCTCGCCAACATCGCTACAGAGGCGGCCCGCGTGGCACGTCGCATGGGCTATGAACCAAGAGTGGCATTCCTGGCCTACTCGACATTTGGCCAGCCGGTCGGAGAACGGTCCGAACGGGTCCGAGAGGCCGTCAAGGTTCTCGACGCGCGGCAGGTGGACTTCGAATATGACGGCGAGATTGCTGCCGATGTCGCACTCAATCCACAGCGGATGGATCAATACCCCTTCTGCAGGTTGTCGGGGCCGGCCAATGTTCTGGTCATGCCAGCCATCCATTCCGCATCGATATCGACGAGCATGCTTGAAGAACTCGGGGCAGCAACCGTGATTGGCCCGCTTCTTGTCGGCCTGGACAAGTCGGTTCAGATCACATCCATGGGCGCCAAGGATTCTGATATCGTCAACATGGCAGCAATCGCTGCCTACAACGCCGGGAGTTAAAGGGCATTAGCAACCGGCGTCCTGGTCAGCTAGCGAAGCGGCCTGCATCAGCCCCATAATAGTTGATGTAGCGATCGGAAATCGAGGCGATTGGAAGCACCACAAGGACGTCTGTGGTGTTGAACGCATGATCAACGACCGCCCCCTTGCCAATCTTCGCCCCAAGGCGCAGATAACCTTTAACAAGCGGCGGCATGGTGGCCAGCGCCTTTCGGGCACTGATGCCCTCAAGAGGCATCAGGTCCATGTCGTGGTAAAGATCGGGCAGTGCCGCAACTGCCCATTCATCCCGCGCCTGGACAGTGTGATGCAGGAACGAGAGTGCGAGAGCGTGTTCCTCGGGACGGATTCCGGGAAAGGATGCGCAGCCAAACATCGCGCTCATGCCAAACCGCAAGGCATAGGCCCAACAGCCCTGCCAAAGAAGTTCCACCGTCCGCTTCGTGCGATAGGCAGGCAGCACACATGAGCGCCCGAGTTCCATGAACTGCTTGTCGGGATGGCGCGCGAGAAGTGGATCAATCTCGAATTCCGACGCCGAATAGAATCCGCCATGATCCATCGCCGTTTGCTGGCGCAACAATCTATAGGTACCGACAATCTGATCTTCAATTTCACCCTCGATGGAATGATCAATGACGAGCAGATGGTCGCAGATCGCATCGAAGGCATCCATGTCGCGCCGGAGCCGCATCGCTTCTGGCGGAAGCTCTGCATTCATCTCTTCGACAAACACGCGAAATCGCACCGCCTGAGCCGCATCTATTTCGCGCTCACCGCGTGCAAGGCGCGTCTCAAGTGACCCGATGCGGCCAAACAGGTCATCGGTCGGGTCGGCCGATGACGGCCGGATCGATTTTGCGTTCACGTCACGTTTCAGAAGCTCGAGCACCATGGTGATTTGCCCCGCGGGTCCAACTCACCGCTATTAATCACCTTCCAACGACAGAAAGATGACAACCACGACAACAATAGGGCTATCCAGCCATGATCGTCAACGCAACTTGTCCGGCACGCCAGCAAGCCGAACAACATTCTTCACGATGCGCAGCAACTCTGTGGGATCAATCGGCTTGGTCAGCATACGTTCAATCCCCAACGCGTCGATGTCAGGCCGGTCCATTGCGTTGCTTCCGGTCAAGACGATCACGGGAAGTTTCGGTTGTCCATTGCGGCTTTCATCAGCGCGCAAGATGGTCAAGGCCTCACAAAGCGCCATCCCGGGCATATTGAGATCGGTTATGACCAGCTGCGGGCGACCCGCAACCGCCGATGCAGCATCCAAAAGTGCCTTGGCGCTATTGACCACGGCAACCCGATACCCCTCCTTTCGAAGTGCCGTTGCGACCAACAATGCACTCACCGGATCGTCTTCTGCCAGCAGGATATCGATTGTCGTGGCTTTCAGCATCACAACCGGACTACCCTGTCGTCCGTGTCCATCCTTCGCGGCCACAATCTTGCGGTCTCCAAACCCTCTCAGCCGTCCGCACAGCACGTCGATCAAAGACTTCTCGCGAAGTGGCCTGATAAGCCATGCATCATAAATATCCTGCGGCTGGGACGCTCGCTCTTCGGGATTTACGAGGAGAATACGGTGTGGCCATTCGCCGTCTGCCCGGCATATCGATGAAGCCGCCATGCGATGATCGACAACAAGATCCGTAAACGGTCGCCCCTCACCTTCCATTTGCGCCAGGAGACGCTCGACATTTTCAGCCCTGTCCACATGCCGGCAGCAGCCACCAAGCGTCTCAATGGTTGCTGCCGTCGCCGTTGCCGTCGGACCTTGAGGGGCCAGAAGCAGAACATGGCTTGCCTTCAGCAATTCGCCTCTTTCGTCAGCGCCGACGGCTGCATCTTCCGCCAGCACCAACGGAAAGCGAATTGCGAATGTACTTCCGTTGCCGGGGCTGCTCTCAAGCGTCAGCGACCCTGCGAATTCTGCAAGGATGCGTGCCGCAATCGACAGGCCGAGACCGGTACCGCCACTTCGTTCTAAAGCTTCGCCAGCCTGCTCGAATTCCCGGAATACACGACTTTGCTCATCTTTAGTCATCCCGGGGCCGCTGTCGATCACTTCGATGACGATATCGCTCTCCTCGACACTCGTCTTGAGAAGAATGCCGCCTTTCTGGGTGAACTTGACGGCATTGCCGACGACATTGAACAGCACTTGACGAAGCCGCCCCGGATCGAATTCGAGAAGCTCAGGAAGGCCGGCCACCATTGTTACCGCAATCTCGATTCCCTTTTCATGAGCCCGAGGGGCCAGCATCTCGACGACGCTTTCGATCAACTGCCTGACATTTGCTGTTCGATTGTTCAGACGGAACCGGCCGGCTTCCATGGTAGAATGATCGAGAAGATCCTCCACCAACTGGGCAAGTGCGTGACCGGACTGGCGGATGCCGCTCAAATAGTTCTGTTGTTCAGGCGTCAGCTTCGTCTGGCCAAGTAGATAGGTCATGCCGAGAATGCCGTTCAAAGGCGTCCGCAATTCATGAACCACCGTCGCCATTTGACGGGATTTTACCGCACTTGCCTCTTCGGCCTCACGCAACCGCCTGCCACCCGGGCGACCGGTGGCCTCATACAACCGACGCAGCACAGCCAATCCATTCTCGAAACGTGATGACACGGCAGCCTGTATACTCCTCGTCCGTTGCGAGAAACGCTGCCGGTATCTCCGTTTCCAACAGGCAAGCTCATCGTGTCTTGATCATGCCTGCGGGCCAGAAGGGGCACGGGAATTGCCTATGACAGCAGTTCCCACTGTGTACGACCAATCCCTAAGATTTCCTCTATTCGTCTCCGGAAACAGCCGAAGTCTTTGACGCAAACACTTCATCGATGATGACCAGGACAGCACCTACCGAAATGAAGCTGTCGGCAAGATTGAAAACCGCAAATGACCAGGTGGCGGTATAAAACAGGATATAGTCGATCACATGGCCGTAAAGGAAACCGTCGATCAAGTTGCCGATCGCACCCGCGACGATCAAGGTGAAACCCAGATGCGCGAACGTACGATCCTTCGGCGAACGGCGCCAGAGCCAAAGGACAAACACCACGATGAGGAGCCGCATGCCAACGATAAACTCGCCCGCGATCCCGGACATGAACGAAAACGCCACGCCCAGATTATAGGTGCGGTAGAGCGCCAGCATCGGCATCACAGGCACCGCCTCTTCCAACGGGAGGAACGCTTCAACCATGAGCTTTATGATCTGGTCCAACATGACGGCGATGACGATAATGGCCAATACGACTGCCGGACGGGAAAATACCGAGACCGATGCTTTCATTCCCCGGCATCCGGCAGCTTGAGAAGATGTCGGCGCGCCTCAAAGAGCATGACGCCGGTCGCGACGGCGAGATTGAGACTGTCAGCCCTGCCCTCTTGCGGAATGCGGACCCGCCGGTCAGCGGCATTGGCAAGATTATCAGGCAGGCCCGACTGTTCATTGCCCATCAGCAGAACGACAGGCTTTCGGGAATAGTCCACGCTACGATAGTCGACCGCTCCGGCAAGATGGGTGGCAATGACGTCGACGCCGGCCTGTCGTTGCCAGCTCACGAACTCCTCTGCCGACACCTTGATCAGGGGAACCGCAAAGATCGACCCCATTGTGGCCCGCACGGTTTCGAGGGAGAACGGGTCTGTACACTCACCGACAAGAAAGACACCGGATGCCCCGGACGCATCTGCCGTCCTGACTATTGTTCCCAGATTACCGGGGTCACGGACCCGGTCGAGTGCCACGAATGTCTCGCCAACTTCGGGTCGCAGGCCATCAAGCCTCGCCCATCGCTGCTCGAAGATGCCGACGACCATCTGTGGGTTGTCCCGCCGTGTAATGGAGGTAAGCACTTTTTCGCTGACTTCCAGAACGAGACCACCTTTGGCAACCGTCTTCACGGCCACCTGCTCCACCAGCGGCTTGCTCTTGACAGCCTTGGCATAGACAAGTGTCCTAATGCTCCAGCCGAGCTCAAGTGCATCGATAACCAACTTCAGACCTTCGGCGATGAAAGTTCCGCTCTGTTCGCGGTCCTTCTTGTTGGTGAGGCTTTTGATGTCCTTCACGATCGGATTGGAGAGGCTCGTGACCTCCTTGACCTGACCAACACGGCGAGGCCTGTTGCTATGATATCCATCAGTCATTTCGGCACCCAACGGCTGAAAAGGGATGTGGAGAGGGCACGACCGGGCGAATTTGCGTCCAACCCGGCTTCCCGGATGACGAGCTCTCCGGATTCGACGACACCGCCTGCACCACGCATGATCTCGCGCATTAATTCGTGAATGGAATAGAAGCTTGCCCGAATGGAATAGGCTGTCAGGACCAGACCGACAGCCTTGGGTGACAGAAGATTGCGGCAGATATCAAGCATGAGCGGCAGGTGATCGAACAGCTGCCAGACCTCTCCGTTCGGCCCACGACCGAACTTCGGCGGGTCTGTAAGAATTATGTCATAGAGACTGCCGCGCCGCTCTTCGCGCTGGATAAATTTCATTGCGTCCTCGCAAATCCAGCGCACCGATGCCGTCTCCAATCGACTTAAGGCCTGGTTCTCCCGGGCCCATCCGATTGCCTTCTTTGAAGCATCGACATGCGTCACCTGAGCGCCGGCCGAAGCGGCGACAAGCGACGCAACGCCTGTATAGCCAAACAGGTTGAGTACCTTCAGCGGCCTGCCGGCAGCTTCAGCCTGTCTGGACATCCAGTCCCAATGGACAATCTGCTCGGGAAAAACCCCGACATGCCGGAACGAGGTGAATCTCCCGAGAAAATCGACGCCGAGAAGTGACAAAGGCCATGTTTCGCCAATGGCATCCTTCGGAAACCGCCATCGCCCCATACCATCTTCGTCGGTGTCACCGGTGAAGATCGCATCCACCCGTTCCCACACCGAAGATGGAAGAGATGGCTGCCACAGTGCCTGGGCCTCAGGTCGCACGATGCGGTAGGATCCGTATTGTTCCAGCTTCAGCCCGTTGCCACTGTCGATCAGATGAAAATCGCCGGCACCGAATGATTCCAGGATAACCGGCACGCGTTCGATCGGGCGCTCTCCTGATCGTACACTCAAGGGACGCTGAGGCATGGCGGGTCGATGTTTTGAAACAGATGACGAATGGCGTTCCGATTTCGGACTGCTCACCGGACGGCCGGGCGATCCGATACCACGTCTGCCACCTGGCCTACTGTCGGGGCGTTTTTCCTTGTTTTTCAATCTGCCAATCCGCCTGTTCTCGCTTTTGCTGCAAATAGCACCAGGACGCCACTTGGCAAAGGGCTTTCCCTTGGCCTAGGCTCATAGAACGACTTGGGAGGAGGTCAGCATGGATATCGAAGGTGAGGAACGCATCCTCGCACCGCGCGATGCCGTCTGGAAAGGCCTGAACGATCCGCAAGTTCTCAAGCAGTGCATTCCTGGTTGTCAAAATCTGGACCAGACATCGCCGACGCAGCTTCAGGTCATTGTCCGCGTCAAGATCGGACCGGTGTCTGCAACTTTCAACGGCGAGGTCAATCTTTCCAATATCACAGCCCCTGAAAGCTATACGATCTCGGGGGAAGGCAAAGGAGGAATAGCCGGTTTCGGCAAGGGCTCAGCTGATGTGGTCCTTGTTGAGGAGGGATCCGAGACGGTCCTGCGTTACACTGCCAAGGCGCAGGTTGGAGGCAAACTTGCCCAATTGGGTTCACGATTGATTGATTCAACTTCCCGCAAACTCGCCCAGCAATTCTTTGCAAACTTCAACTCCGTTGTCGGAGGCGACGGACAAACTGTAGCCACTGGTGCGCCAACATGAACGAAATTGAGACGGGTTGCGGCAGGATGGTTGCCTCAAACGTCATTTCAGGACGCTGCCCGGCCCGGCAAACGTCCCTGATTGCAGGGCCTCTCGTTCAATTTATTAACAGTCGATTGACTTTTCGAGCGCGTAAGGTTAGAAGCCCGCCGCAATCGCAACGGACGAAGCAAAACCCTTATCCCACTTTCCAGTCACAGTTCCAAAAACACCCTTGTGCTACGTGAAGCGCTTGGATGCGAGAGGCGCATGGCGTAGACTGGAGCGCGCAAGTCACGACAAGAAGGAACTAATCCATGAGTGTGCGTGTGTCTGGTAAACAGATGGAAATCGGTGACTCTTTCCGCCAGCGGATAGAGGATCAGATCGAAGAGGCTGTCTCGAAATACTTCGATGGAGGGTTTGCGAGCCAGGTGATCGTAGAGAAGTCTGGGTCACGCTTTTCGGCCGACTGCAAGGTTCATCTCGACACTGGGATTGTGCTGCATGCAGCCGGCCAGGCGAATGATCCACAATTCAGCTTCGACGCCGCAGCAGAACGCCTTGAAAAGCGCCTACGTCGTTACAAGAGGAGGCTGAAGGACCACCATGCCGGTTCGCAAGGAAACGGCCAGGCCGAAATCGCCTACACAGTCATGGATGCGATTCCGGATGAGGAGGACGAACTGCCAGAGGATTTCGCACCGACTGTCGTCGCCGAAAGCTCGAAGCAGTTGAGAACGATGACGGTTGCGTCTGCCGTAATGGCACTGGACATGACCGACGAACCCATCCTTCTTTTCCGGAGCCCCGGCAAGGAAGACCTGAACATCGTCTACCGCCGGCAAGACGGCAATATTGGCTGGATCGATTCCACCAATATCAAAGGGTAACGAATCTGGGAGAGCGTCGGCAACGGCGCTCCCTCCACCCTTGGCGGTGGTATAAAGGATGAAGAGAATGGCTTTGGCAGATTTGCTGCAGCATGATGCAATTATTCCCGCCCTCAAAGTAAATTCCAAGAAGCAACTGCTACAGGAATTGGCCGCAAAGGCCTCCAAACTGACGGGTATTACCGAACGGGAAATCTTTGACGTCATTCTTCAACGTGAACGGCTTGGTTCTACCGGAGTCGGCCACGGGATTGCTATCCCCCATGGAAAGCTCTCCAGCATCTCCTCAATCACGGGCGTCTTTGCGCGGCTGGAAGCACCAATCGATTTCGAGGCGCTGGACGACGAACCTGTCGATCTTGTGTTTCTGCTCCTTGCTCCGGAAGGTGCAGGGGCAGACCACCTGAAGGCGTTGTCGCGAATTGCACGCATATTGCGCGATCAGGAATTGGTGAACAAATTGCGTCAAACTGATTCTGCATCGGCGATCTACGCTTTTCTTAACGAACAGCAGGCCTCCAACGCGGCCTGAAATTCCCACGTCTGAAGACGTCAAAAGCCGCCGGTGCATTCCATGCCCGGCGGCTTTTTCACGCAGTCGTAAAGCGCAGTTCCTTCACGCAGAAGTGACTTCGCAAGGGTTGATCAGCCGGTTGTTTTCTCACCTTCAGCGGCAGATGACGAGGCTTCCACCTTGGGACCGCCCTTAGAGACGCCGACCATGGAAGGTCGAAGAACGCGTTCGCCAATGGTGAAGCCTTCCTGCACCACCTGCAGCACCGTATTATTCAAAACGTCGGTATTGGGAATTTCAAACATCGCCTGGTGGAAGTTCGGATCGAACTTTGCCCCTTTGGCATCTATCTTCCTGATGCCGTGCCGCTCAAGCGCAGACAGCATGGAGCGCTCTGTCAGCTCGACGCCTTCAAGCAAGGTCGTCAAGGTTTGTTCTGCTTGTGCACGGATCTCGGCAGGCACTGCGTCCAGGGCACGGCGGAGGTTGTCCGAAACTGCCAACATGTCGCGCGCAAAAGCCGCGACCGAATAGGATTTGGCATCCTTCACGTCGCGCTCGGTACGACGACGGAGATTCTCCATTTCGGCGGCCATTCGCAGGAAGCGATCACGAAGTTCCGCATTTTCCGCCATCAATACCTCTACTGGATCTGGTTCGCATGGCTGGGCATCCGCGGTTCCATCCTGTGGGGCTGACACCAAGGTCTCTACGGCACTATCGGGGGCGGCTTCGTTCTTGCCCGCGTCAGGTCCATTCTTTTCTCTTTCGTCACTCATGACCTTCTCCGGTATTGTCGTTCACAAAGTTGTGCCCGATATCGAGGTTTGAACCTCAAAAATCAAGGCTTCCAGAAGAATAGCTTTTCTCTACAGGGGCTGGCGCGTCAAACGGGCAAGAAGTTGTGCGGTGTAGTCAACCATCGGCACAACGCGGGAATAATTGAGGCGTGTCGGACCAATCACGCCAACAGCTCCAACAATCCTTTCTTCCTGATCGCGATATGGAGCCACGATCAGCGACGACCCGGACAGGGAAAAGAGCTTGTTCTCCGAACCTATGAATATCCGGACCCCCGGACCGCTCTCGGCAAGATCAAGAATTTCAATCAAGCTGTCCTTCTTTTCAAGGTCATCGAACAGCATGCGCAAGCGATCGAGATCCTCTTCACCTGCCATCGTTTCCAGAAGGTTGGCACGTCCGCGCACAATCAACTGGTTGGGCTTGCCATCCTCCCAATCTCCCGACCAAACGGCCAGGCCGCGCGCGACAAGATCCTGAGACAGGGTCGTCACTTCGTTCTGGACTTCATTCTTCAACCGTTCCAACTGCGTGCGAAGCTCGAATAATGTCTGTCCCGTCAAGTGTGCATTCAGGAAATTTGCAGCTTCTACCAGTTGCGACGACGTGACACCGGCCGGCAACTCGATGATCCGGTTTTCAACCTGATTATGCTCTCCGACCAGGACCGCAAGCGCCTTGGTCGGCTCCAATCGGATGAACTCCACATGCCTCAGGACCGGGTCACTCTTCGCGGTGATGACGATGCCTGCTCCGCGAGACACGCCCGAGAGCATGCGGCTTGCCTCGTTCATGAGACTTTCCATCGGGTGGTCGCGGTCCTCAGGACGGATCTGACGCTCAATACTTGTCCGTTCCTCGGCGGAAAGATCGCCGACCTGCATGAAGGCGTCCACAAAGAAGCGCAACCCCGTCTGCGTCGGCAAACGGCCGGCGCTGATGTGGGGGGCATAGATTAGCCCCAGCGCCTCCAGATCACTCATGACGTTGCGAACCGAAGCCGGCGAGAGTGACATAGGCAGAAGACGAGACAGGCTGCGGGAGCCAACCGGTTCTCCGGTTTCCAGATAGCTTTCAACAATCCGCCTGAAAATTTCACCCGAACGGTCATCCAGCGGCCTGCCGTCGTCCTTTCGGTCCATTGAAACCATTATATCTTCGAACCCTTTGTTCGCCATCACGAAAATATAGACATTCGCCTGCGTCTTCGCCACATCGAAATCTGCGACGAACGTCGAACGACAGATCTCGCCTGCCCCTTTTTCTTTGCAAATCGTCGGGGACACCCTTAGAAGGCAGTACAAACTCTCGGGAGCAAGATATGCGGCCTTCAGGCAGACAAACCGACCAGATGCGCAAGGTTTCTTTTGAGCGCAACTTCTCGAAACATGCGGAGGGCTCCTGCCTTGTCCGATTTGGCGATACCCATGTGCTATGCACCGCAAGCCTTGAAGAGAAGCCACCGGCGTGGCTTCGCAACAGCGGCAAAGGTTGGGTAACAGCCGAGTATGGCATGCTGCCCCGGGCAACCGGCGATCGGATGAGACGCGAAGCAGCGTCCGGCAAGCAGGGTGGCCGCACCCAGGAGATCCAACGCCTGATTGGACGCTCGCTACGGGCCGTTGTCGATCTCACAGCGCTCGGCGAAAAGCAGATCACTCTGGATTGCGACGTCATTCAGGCCGATGGCGGCACACGCACCGCAGCCATTACGGGCGGTTGGATTGCGCTCCATGACTGCCTGCAATGGATGGAAGCCCGCTCAATGACAAAAGTCGACAAGGTCCTGAAGGACCACGTCGCTGCAATTTCATGCGGCATCTTTGCTGGACAACCGGTAATCGACCTTGACTATCTGGAAGACTCTGCTGCGGAAACCGACGCCAACTTCGTCATGACGGGTGCAGGTGGTATCGTGGAGATTCAGGGGACTGCCGAAGGCGCGCCCTTCAGCGAAAATGAACTTCTCTCACTGCTCGCGCTGGCGAAGGCCGGAACAACGGAACTGGTTTCACTGCAAAAGCAGATCATCGCGTAAGGAGGCGCAATTGCAGATCGAGGGCGTATTGGAAACTGCGCTCTATGCGGACGATCTCGATGCGGCCGAATCTTTCTATGCCGGTATTCTTGGCCTTGAACAGATTGCCAGGGCAGGAAACCGGCATGTATTCTTCCGATGCGGACCAGGCATGCTGCTGATCTTCAATCCGAAGGAAACGACCAGACCTCCTCCAGAAGAGGGCCTTCAAGTCCCTCCACACGGAACCCAGGGTCAAGGACATGTCTGCTTTCGTGTCGGCCGTGACAATCTCGATGCCACTGCAGGTGCTCTTGGCAAGGCCGGCATCACGATCGAAAGCGACGTTATCTGGCCCAATGGAACCCGATCCATCTATTTCCGCGATCCCGCGGGAAACAGTATCGAATGTGCCGAACCAGGCCTGTGGGGGATCCGCTAACGTACTTTCCCACTAAAGCTTCAAAGGCCCAAGAAACAAAACTGCCGGCAGATGATGCTTCGTATTACGTTTCACTCAAGATGCTGCCCAAAAGTTCCATCCAGTCAGGCAATTGTCGGTTTTTCCATTGGTTGAAAATGAAACCACCCTGGATATCGACGCTTCGACATGACGCAACCCGCCGGCGTGCCCGGCACACTCGAGAGGCCGCACCATTTCCCATCCTTGATGGTGAAGATTATGGGCGGAGACAGAATGAGAAAGCTTGATACGAGGACGATTGTCGTTGCCAGCCACAATACCGGCAAGATTCGTGAAATTGCCGAACTAATAGGACCTTTCGGGTTTACAGCAAGTTCGGCAGCCGAACTGAAATTCGACGAGCCTGACGAGACCGGTACGACCTTCGAGGAAAACGCGGCAATCAAGGCACTCGCCTCCGCCAGAGCTTCCGGACTGCCGTCTTTGTCGGACGATTCCGGACTTGTCATTGATGCCCTTGATGGAGATCCCGG
This sequence comes from Pseudomonadota bacterium, assembly GCA_023390055.1. Classification (GTDB taxonomy): domain Bacteria; phylum Pseudomonadota; class Alphaproteobacteria; order Rhizobiales; family Rhizobiaceae; genus Neorhizobium. The sequence continues at coordinate 18,424 of JAEWDP010000104.1, forward strand.
CGTCTATACGGCAAATTGGGCCGAGCGCGCGGATGGAACGCGCGATTTTACGATGGCCATGTCGAAAGTCGAAGCCGCACTGCGCGAGCGCGGTGCCGCATCTTCTGAAAAGCGAACCGCTCGTTTCGTCAGTGTATTGTGCCTCGCCTGGCCGGATGGCCACACCGAGTTCTTCCGCGGTGAAGTCGAGGGCCGGATCGTGACGCCTCCGAGGGGCAACAAGGGATTTGGGTATGACCCCATCTTTCAAGCTGACGGTCATGACATTACCTTCGGAGAAATGACATCTGACGAGAAGCATGGATGGAAGCGCGGGGAAGAAAAGGCACTGTCCCACCGTGCCCGCGCATTCAAACGTTTTGTCGAAACCTGCCTGGAGGCCTGAACCCTTTTGAACCTTGACGCACCACTTCTGCCCGATACCGGTGAGCCCGGCTTCGGTGTCTATGTGCATTGGCCGTTTTGCGCTGCCAAGTGTCCCTACTGTGACTTCAATAGCCATGTACGCCACCAGCCTGTGGACCAACCCCGCTTTGCGGCCGCATTCCTGAAAGAGATGGAGGCAGCAAGGCGCATCAGTGGACCGAAGACCGTAACCAGTATCTTTCTCGGAGGCGGAACCCCTTCGCTCATGGAACCTGCAACGGTATGGACCATACTGGACGGGATCGCCCGCCATTGGCATGTCCCCGACGGAATTGAGATTACGATGGAGGCCAATCCTTCAAGCGTCGAGGCAGAGCGGTTCCGCGGTTATCGTTTAAGCGGTGTAAACCGGGTCTCACTTGGTGTTCAGGCACTCAACGACACCGATCTCAGACTTCTCGGACGGCTGCATGATGTGGCAGATGCTTTGAAAGCCATTCGGCTAGCACGCGATCTCTTTCCGCGCATGAGTTTCGACCTTATTTACGCACGGCCACGACAGACCGTCAATGAATGGAGCGCCGAACTGAGGCAAGCGATATCCTACGCGGCCGACCACCTGTCCCTCTACCAACTCACGATCGAGGAAGGAACGCCCTTTCACGGATTGCACAAGGCCGGAAAACTTGTCGTCCCGGACGGCGATCTATCTGCCAACCTTTACGAGGCAACACAGGAAATAACGGAGCATCATGGACTTCCTGCGTATGAGGTCTCAAATCATGCCCAACCCGGCGCGGAAAGTCGCCATAATCTTACCTACTGGCGGTATGGCGACTATGCCGGCATCGGCCCTGGAGCACATGGTCGACTAACCCGTGGCCCGTCCAAGATCGCCACCGCGACAGAGCGTCGCCCCGAGGCATGGCTCGAACTGGTCGAGCATCACGGACACGGTATGCTCGAACAGGAAGAACTCGGCCGCGACGAGCAGGCCGACGAATTGCTGCTCATGGGGCTGCGACTGACGGAAGGTATCGATCTTGCACGCTGGCAGGAGCTTTCCGGGCGCGATCCAGATCCCCACCGTGAGGAAATCCTGCTGGAGCACGGTTTTATCGAACGCCTCGGTAATTCACGGCTGAGATGTACGCCAAAGGGTATGCTGATCCTGGACGCCATTGTGGCAGATCTTGCCTGTTGAAGAAAAACGGATGTGCAATTGGCCAGGCCTGGCGTGCCGGATAAACGCAAGTGTCGTCCAGCGCGGGCACAGACAAGCGACATCTGTCGCGACCTGATAGTCGATAGCCCGCTGCCTTCGGCATACCGCCCTGCTCGAGACAAACCGACAGTGGAAAGGCGTCATCCACGATCGTGATCTGACGGGACAGAACATGGCCCTGCCATCGTGAGCGGCGCGCATCGGATAATGTATCCGCCCGCCGCTCAGGCAGCCTCAAAATCAGGCGTTATTTTCGTTGATCAATCGCTTCAGAAGCTCAATCTCGTGACTGAGTTTCGTGTCACCCGAGATGAGATCCTCAATCTTGCGCACAGCATGGAGGACCGTAGTATGATCGCGTCCACCAAAGCGGCGTCCGATTTCCGGGAATGACCGCGGCGTCAACGTCTTGGACAGATACATCGCAATCTGACGCGGCTTGACGACAACCCGCGTGCGCCGGTTGGAGACCAGTTCCTGGCGTGAAACATTGTAATGGCGCGCGACGATCCGCTGAATATCCTCGATACGAACCCGCTTGGCTTCACCCGTGCCAACAAGGTGGGCAAGAAGCTCGTCCACACGTTCGATTGACAGCGACGGTTCGAAAGAGCGCCGAAACAGGAGCTGATTGAATGCACCTTCCAGCTCACGACCACTATTGGCTACATTGCGGGCGACATGGGTCAGGATCTCGTTTGGTATATCCAGGGACGGATCGTCCTGCTGCGCGACTTCCAGACGACGCTTCAGCATTTCGACGCGCATGTCGTAGTCCGGACTCTCCATTTCGATCGCAACACCGCCCTGGAGGCGGGAACGCACGCGCGGGTCGAGAGATTCAAGTTCCCACGGAGCACGGTCAGCAGCAACAACCACCTGTTTGGCACTGTCGAGCAAGGTGTTGAGGAGATGGCAAAATTCATTCTGGATCATCTTGCCTTGCAAGAACTGCATGTCATCGATGATCAGAAGATCGATATTGCGAAGTGAATCTTTCAGCGTCAACGCATTGTTGTCGCGGATTGCGGTAGCAAAGCGCCACATGAAATATTCTGCCGTAAGATAGACCACCCTCGGTGCACGTGCACTCGAAATTGCCGCATTGGCAATGGCCTGCAGAATGTGGGTCTTGCCCAGTCCGACGCCGGAATGGATGAAGAGCGGATTGAAACGGACTGCACCGGCACCAGCTTCGGCAATCGTCTTTGCAGCAGCAAGCGCCACGCGGTTTGACGGGCCTTCAACATAAGTTTCAAAAGTATAGCGGGTATCAAGCGGCGAACCGAACAGTGGACCGGCGGAATTGGTACGCGTGGAGGCAGCCGAGGAAGGCAATGCTGCAATCTTCCCGATCTCGCGCGCAACGGGCTGGTTTCGCGACGAAGATGCTGGAGCAGCGTCTGGCAGAAGTTGTCGCCCTTCGGATGGAACAGGACGCACGTTGCGACTGGCGCTTCGGACCAAGACTTCCACTTTGAGAATGCCTGGATCCTCCGCCTGAAAGATGCTGGTGATGATGTCCAGATAGCGATTGTTTATCCAGGACTTCAGAAATGTCGTCGGGACGCTGAGACGAACGACACTCTTGGAAATCGAATGAAGCTTGAGACGTCCAAACCAGCTCGTATAAACATCATGACCAACCTGCGCCTTCAAGCGTTTGCTGAATCGCTCGAATAGCGCCTCGTTCTGCATGGCCGATTTTTCCCCTTCCACCTGGGTAGATGCTGAATCGAATGCCTGCCGTACAGTGTCCCCCTCGCCTGCCGCACGTGCTGTCCCGGTATTCGTATGCATGAATTTTGCCGCCTTTTTCCTTCTGCCCGGCGACACCTGTCAATGCCGCCAGAACACCTTGTCTTTCGACGCCCGGCCATCCCGTCATGAGATCCCGATCGCCACCCCATTCGTCTGCGGATGTTACGATGTCAGCCAAGAACACCGAACGTCCAATGCCTGGCCACCTCATAGAGGCTAGGCTTCCGGTACGAACCCAATCCTCGCTTGGGACTACCCTGTGACACGCTCCTTCATTATCCTCGCCGACCCATGCCAGCTGATTGCACACAATACGGGCGCTCCCGGAAATCTGACGAAATCCGGCACACAACCGACGGTTACATGAAAAGCGAACGTGAAATGTCCGCAACAAAAGCGAAAAAACGTTGCCCCGCAGAGAAATTTCCACGGCTGGCGGTGGCTTTTTCAGAAGTCGTCCCCATGCTCTTGCTGACGGCATTTAGGCAGGATCGGACCCGGAGATCAATGGCGTTTTTTACCCAAAATTAATTGGCAGACGTTGACTCTTTCAACGTTTGGCGCATCAGCCGACCTTACCATTCCAGAATCGCTTTTGAATCAATGGGATTCGAAAACGGCCACATCTGAAGAGGCGAATTTGCAAGAAAAATAAAAACGAGCTTGACAGGTTCCCGACGTCTCGGAACCGTCATATTGATCTTCCTTTCGAGAAAGACCTCCCGCAAACAACTGAGAACAATCAGAAAAAATTGTCATGTTGATGACATCAATTAAATGCGGCCAAAAATACCACTTCAACATGCAGTCAGGAATCAGTAAAGCCCGGCGAACCGCCAGGCTTTATCACAAAATATTGAACCGCTGATCTTAAGCGGACAGAGCCTTCACGCGGGAAGCCAGACGTGAAACCTTCCGGGACGCAGCATTGCCGTGAAGGACGCCCTTGGAAGCTGCACGCTGGATTTCAGGCTGAGCCACTTTCAAAGCTTCGGTCGCAACAGCGAGATCACCGGTTGCAATCGCTTCTTCGACCTTGCGGATGAAACCGCGGACGCGCGAACGACGAGCCTTGTTGACTGCAGTACGGCGAGCGATCTTGCGGGTCGCCTTTTTCGCCGAAGTTGTGTTGGCCATGTATGCCTCTCTACGAATTCGAACCGAACTCCACTGTTGCCGCGCCGCTCGTCTGCGACCGTTCCTTCAGCAATTGGGGAGCATTAGAGGAATGCCGTAACGGGCTTTCCTGACTGTGGCGCGGCATATAGCTTGAAAGGTCGGCGCAGTCAACGCGCAAAATTCGACGGTACCGACCGCGCCCAGCGTCAACGGTGCGAAAATTCCGCTTTACGCTTTTCAACAAAAGCCGACATGCCCTCTTTCTGGTCCTCTGTTGCAAACAGTGCCTGGAAAAGCCGCCGTTCAAAACGAAGGCCCTCAGCAAGTGTCATCTCCTCGGCTCTGCTGACAGCCTCCTTTGCCATCAACAGGGCCGGTTGCGAGAAGGACGCAATCCTGGCTGCAGCTTCCAGCGCTTCATCAAGCAAGCGCTCGGGTGTCACGACACGCGCAACAAGCCCGGATCGTTCCGATTCCGCTGCGTCCATCATCCGCCCAGTCAGGATCAGGTCCATCGCCTTTGCCTTGCCCACTGCACGTGTAAGTCTTTGAGATCCCCCCATGCCCGGAATGACGCCAAGAGTGATTTCCGGCTGACCAAACTTCGCTGTATCCGATGCAATGATGAAATCGCACATCATCGCCAGCTCGCAGCCACCGCCCAAGGCATATCCGGACACGGCAGCGATGAGCGGCTTGCGAGTGGACGCAATCGCCTCCCATCCGCCGAGGAAATCTCCAACGAGGGCATCTACAAAGTTCACAGCCTGCATTTCCTTGATATCGGCGCCTGCTGCGAATGCCTTTTGCGACCCGGTCAGGACAATTGCGCCGATCGAGGTATCTTCATCAAACATCTTCAACGCCTGCGCAAGTTCGCGCATCACAGCTGCATTCAGAGCATTCAGTGCCTTCGGGCGATTTAGCGTCACGAGTCCCACTCGACCGCGCACCTCCGTCAGCAGCGTCTCGAAATCCTGCATGCTTGCCCTCCTATTTCTGGCACCTGGTGCAATAAAATGACGAGCGACCCGCCTGCACAATGCGCAAGACCGTACCGTTGCAGCCGGGTGTCCCGCAAGCCTGATGTTCACGATCATAAACGGAAAAGGAATGCTGAAAGTAACCAAGCGAGCCATCCGTCTGAATATGGTCCCGCAATGACGATCCCCCTGCAGCAATGGCGTCGGCAATGACGGCACGGATCGCTTCGGTCAAGAGCAGTAGTTCCTTCTTCGGACGACCCGTCGGCGTGACCAGAGAACCCGCCTTGCGGCGTGGTGACAGATGCGCGCGCCACAATGCCTCGCAGACATAGATGTTACCGAGCCCGGCCACAACACTCTGGTCAAGTAGCGCGCCTTTCAGCGCCTGGCTCCTTCCTGCCAGGCGGCGCGCCAGATAATCGGCGTCCATTGCATTGCCCGTTGGCTCCGGCCCCAACGCGATGAAGGCCGGGTAGGCGTCAAGTTCGCTGCGCTTCCACAAATGAAGGAAACCAAACCGCCGAGGGTCATTATAGATGACTCTCAACGGGCCCTTTGGCGTTTGCAGGTGGAAAATGACATGGTCGTGTTTTTCATTCTTGGAGCGCGGATGATGAAACTTCCCCTGTACTTCTTCTTCTGCTCCCGCATCCACACGAAACGAGCCCGACATCCCCAGATGCGAGATGATCGTCAGGTCAGTATCGAGATCGATCAGTAGATATTTTGCGCGTCGTCCAAGCGCCTGGATTCGCCTGCCCGCGACTTTACGGGAGAGATCCTCGGGGAAAGGAAACCTCAGATTCGGACGTCGAAGTTCCAACTTTTCGACCACTGCCCCCTCTACGGCCGGGGCGAGACCGCGCCTGACCGTCTCGACTTCCGGTAATTCCGGCATTGCTCTTCAACTTCCTGTTCCAACGTCTGTGCACCTGGTCTATACACCGGGCCAAACGTCGCGTTGCAAGACTGACTTGCGACACAGATAGCGAGGTGTCGGCGATTTCGCTATGGTCGCCACCCGGATGACGAGCCAAGGAGATTAGTTTCTATGAGCGAAACACGCACTTCTGCCGAAGGCGGAATGGAAACGTCCTACGGGTTCCGACAGGTCTCCGAAGGCGAAAAGCAGCATCTCGTCAATGATGTCTTTCACAAGGTGGCGAAGCGCTATGACATCATGAATGACGTCATGTCCGGCGGCCTCCATCGCCTCTGGAAGAATGCAATGATCTCTGCCCTCAACCCACGCAAGGAAGCGGGATATACGGTGCTGGATGTTGCAGGCGGTACCGGAGACATCGCGTTCAGGATCATCGAAGCCTCCGACCGCAAGGCTCACGCCACAGTGCTCGACATAAACGGCTCCATGCTTGCAGTTGGGGCGGAGCGGGCGGCCAAGAAGAAGCTCTCCGACAACCTGACCTTCGTGGAGGCGAATGCCGAAGAACTTCCCTTCCCACCAAACACGTTTGATGCCTATACGATTGCCTTCGGCATCCGCAATGTGCCACATATCGATGTCGCACTCGCGGAGGCCTTTCGCGTCTTAAAGCGCGGCGGACGCCTGCTCGTTCTGGAATTCTCCGAAGTCGGTCTGCCGCTTCTCGATCGCTTCTATGATGAGTGGTCATTCAAGGCCATCCCGCAATTTGGCAAGATGATTACCGGTGAAAGCGAACCTTACCAATATCTGGTCGAGTCCATCCGCAAGTTTCCCAATCAGGAGAATTTTGCGACGATGATCCGAAGTGCCGGCTTTTCCCGTGTCAGCTATACCAACTATACCGGCGGGATCGCGGCACTACATTCCGGTTGGAAGCTCTAGTCAGATGCAGGCGATCATTCCAATAGACCGTAAGGGCCGCTTATGAGTACGATCGGCGCCTATTTCCGGCTCGCCCGTGTGGGATGGGTCCTCGTGCGCGAGGGTGTGGTTGCGGCGCTACCCACGCAGGACATGCCGCCTTCGATCGGCCTTTTGAAAACGCTCACAGGACCGTTCGCACGCTTTCGAGCAAAACGTGAAGCACGTTCCACGCGCCTCGCCCGCGCTGTGGACCGCCTCGGCCCGTCCTACGTGAAAATCGGCCAGTTCCTTGCCACCCGCCCCGATGTCGTCGGGGTAGACTGGGCACTCGATCTATCGATGCTGCAGGACCGCATGGCCTATTTTCCGACGCCCGTGGCACAATCCGCCATAGAACTGTCGCTCGGTCGGCCGATCACCGATCTCTATCTCGAATTTGGCGAACCGATTGCGGCAGCTTCCATCGCACAGGTTCATCCCGCCCGGGCAAATAACCAGAAACTGGCCGTAAAGGTTGTCCGGCCCGGGGTGCGCCAACGGTTCGCTCACGACATCGAAAGCATGTATCTCCTTGCACACATGCAGGAACGTTTCATGCCGTCAAGTCGCCGGCTGCGCCCGGTTGAGGTAACCCGCACGCTCGAACAGACAACGAAAGTCGAGATGGATCTGCGGCTTGAGGCGGCGGCACTTTCGGAAATTGCGGAGAATATCAAGGATGATCCAGGTTTCCGTGTTCCATTCGTCGACTGGGAAAGAACCGGTCGCGATGTCATCACCATGGAGTGGATCGATGGCATCAAGATGTCCGACATCGACGGATTACGGGCGGCCGGGCATGATCTCGACCACTTGGCAGAGGTGCTGATCCAGTCGTTCCTGCGCCACACATTGAGGGACGGTTTCTTCCACGCGGACATGCACCCGGGCAACCTCTTCGTGGACAAGGCGGGCACAATCGTTGCCGTCGACATGGGAATCGTCGGACGCCTCGGTCGCAAGGAACGACGGTTTCTCGCCGAAATCCTATACGGCTTCATCGTTCGAGACTATCGCCGGGTGGCGGAGGTTCATTTCGAGGCGGGCTATGTACCGGCCCATCACGACGTTGCAAGCTTTGCCCAGGCAATCCGCGCCATCGGCGAACCGATCCACGGCCAGCCTGCGGAAACCATCTCGATGGCCCGGCTTCTGGCACTGCTTTTCGAGGTCACCGATCTCTTTGAGATGCAGACACGGCCTGAACTCATCCTTCTCCAGAAAACCATGGTTGTCGTGGAAGGCGTATCGCGTATGCTTAATCCACGGTTCAACATGTGGAAGGCAGCTGAACCGGTCGTTGGCGACTGGATCCGCGACAATCTCGGACCGAAGCGAATTGCCGCAGACCTGCGTGATGGCGTGAAGGCCGCCGTCAGGCTGGCGGAAGCTCTTCCCGAAATTGCAGTGCAGACGGAAAAACTTCACCATGAAGTGGTTCGGATGGGTGAACATGGTCTTCGCTTCGACCCTGAAACGGCGGAAGCAATCGGCCGGGCGGAATCGCGCTATAATCGCTCCGGGCGCATAGCACTCTGGATTATCGCACTCAGCCTCGTCTACATTGGCTTCACCGTGGGCTAGGGCGCGACCGCCCCATTGCGACTAGACGAAAGGCCGATAAAGCATGACCAGAAACCTGCCAGTGGATGCATCCCGCATCGAAGCAGACATAGACGCGCTCGCCGCAATTACAGACCCGGACCGCCCATGGACCCGCAGGGCGTTTTCTCCTCTCTTTCTGCAAGGACGTGCCTATGTGGAACAGCGGATGCAGGATGCTGGCCTGGAGACCCATATCGACGCCGCGGGCAATCTGATCGGGCGTCGCGTCGGACGCAGAAGCGGCGCTGGAACATTGATGATCGGCTCCCATTCCGACACGGTCCCGGATGGTGGGCGGTTTGACGGTATTGCGGGGCTCATCTGCGCACTGGAGGTGGCCCGCACATTGGCAGACAAGGGCATCGAGCTTGATCACGACCTGGAGATCGTCGATTTCCTGGCCGAAGAAGTCAGCATTTTTGGCGTGTCATGCATCGGCAGCCGCGGCATGACGGCGCAAAGGCCAGCACAATGGCTAGAACGTGAGGCAGATGGACGAACCCTTGCCGCCGGCATTGCCGAAGTCGGAGGCAATGCCGACCTTTGCGAAGGACGGTCGGACATAAGAGGTTTCCTCGAGCTGCATATTGAACAGGGAACCGTCCTCGAAAGCGAAGGAACGTCCATCGGCGTCGTGACCGCCATATGCGGCATTACCCGTATCGAGATCGTTATCCAAGGTCGCGCCGACCATGCTGGGACTACGCGGATGGACGCACGTTCCGATGCACTTGTAGCTGCCGCGGAACTTGTGCTCGACATCCGCCAGGCCGCGTTGTCGCTGTCACAATCTCCGCGCCATTTCACTGCAACAGTAGGCGCGTTCCAGATCGAACCTAACGCGGCCAATGTCATTCCCTCCCGTGCCAGCTTGCTCATCGATGCAAGGGCGGAACTTCGAGAGGACATGGACGCATTCTGCGCGTTCATCAACGACACAACGGAACGGGCTGCGGAAAAATGGGGGGTCACCATTGATGCACCAATCCGCATTTCCGATGTGCCGGCGACGCCTTGTGATTCACAACTGATGTCTACCCTGGAACGTGCTGCCGACATGTCGGATATCTCACACCGCCGCATGGCGTCAGGCGCCGGCCATGATACCATGTGGCTTGCCAATGTCGCACCGGCGGCAATGATCTTCATCCCCTGCAAGAATGGACGCAGCCACTGCGCAGAGGAGTGGGCGGACAACCATGACATCGCACTCGGTGCGACCGTCCTGTTTTCGGCAATTCAGGAGATGGACAAAACATAAAGGACCAAAAGACCTGGCCCTCAATGGATGTCACGCCTGCCAGCACCTGACCAGCACGCCATCCAACGACAATGGTTGTAGACGGCACGCTTTGTTGCAAGTCCCGGGCTGAAGGCTTAGCTTCCGATCCTTTCACACGACGGACCTCTTCATGGAACTGACCGGCAAGCAAATCCTTCTCATCATCTCGGGCGGCATTGCTGCCTACAAAAGCCTCGATCTGATCCGCCGCCTTCGCGAACGCGGTGCAGTTGTGCGGCCAGTCATGACAGCCGCTGCGCAGGAGTTCGTGACGCCCCTTGCCGTCGGCGCGCTCTCGTCTTCACATGTCTATACGGATCTCTTTTCGCGGGAAGATGAACAGGATGTCGGGCACATAAGGCTCGCACGTGCTTGTGACCTTGTCATCATCGCGCCAGCAAGCGCGGACCTTCTCGCCAAGATGGCTCATGGCCTCGCCAATGATCTGGCCAGCACGATTTTGCTCGCCACGGACAGGACGGTTCTCGCTGCACCTGCAATGAACCCGAAAATGTGGTCAGCGCCCGCCACCCGGCGCAATATCAGCCTTCTCCGAAATGACGGCGTCCGCTTCATCGGACCCATGCATGGAGAAATGGCAGAGGCTGGTGAAGGCGGGCTTGGTCGCATGGCCGAACCACTCGAGATCGCCGATGCCGCGATCCACCTGCTTGGCAACTCCAAACGACCCCTCGCCGGCAGGTCGGTTATCGTAACCTCCGGCCCGACGCACGAACCGATCGATCCGGTGCGCTACATTGCCAATCGCTCGTCCGGACGCCAGGGACATGCAATAGCTTCAGCCTTTGCAGAACTTGGAGCCGACGTTACCCTCGTTTCCGGACCTGTCTCGATCGCCGATCCGGTCGGCGTCAATACAGTTCACGTCGAGCAGGCTGAAGAGATGCGTGATGCGGTGATCTCACGGCTGCCCGTCGATATCGCCGTCATGGTCGCAGCCGTGGCCGATTGGCGCGTCGTAGCCTCATCGGACCAGAAGCTCAAAAAGCAGCCAGGTGAGGCACCGCCTCCAATTCTGCTCTCGGAAAACCCCGACATCCTGAAATCGGTCGGACACCATGAAAAACGCCCGAAGCTTGTCATCGGGTTCGCAGCCGAGACACAGGACATCGAAAGTAACGGGCGCAAAAAACTGCAACGAAAAGGCGCCGACCTTATCGTTGCCAATGACGTTTCTCCCGAAACCGGCATCATGGGCGGAGCACACAACCGTGTGAAGATCATTTCGCGTGACGGTGTGGAGGCCTGGCCGGAGCTTTCAAAGGAGGAAGTCGCGACCCGACTGGCAGAGCTTGTCTGTGCGCGCGTGAGCAACAGTTCTTTTGACCGGACGAAAGAATGACACGCCGGTACTGAGACAGGCAACGCGCTTGCTCAAACAGTTTTCCCTGTCGAGAACAACCTTGCCACGCCCGTCTGACAGGCTACATATGCCCGCATGTTGAATTCTGATCTAAGAACGGCGGGTAACGGCCAAGACAATCATCAACAATCGGACTGGTTGACCACGACCCTTGCGGCACAACCGGAGGCATGGGCTCTGTTCCTGGACATTGATGGTACACTCATCGATCTCGCTCCATCACCGGACGCGATCGTCGTTCCGACCGGATTGCCACAGACATTGAACGCCATTGCGGACCGGCTTGAAGGTGCGTTGGCACTGGTAACAGGACGTGCTCTTGCTTACGCCGACCAGCTATTCCAACCCTATTGCTTTCCCATAGCAGGACTTCACGGTTGCGAGCGCAGAAATGCCCAAAGACAAGTGGACCGCATCATCCCCACCGCTGAATTTGAGGAGATGAAGGCATCCCTTGCAGCAGCGGCAACCCAGTGGCCTGGCGTCCTGATCGAAGACAAGGGGGCTGCCATCGCAGCGCATTACCGGCAGGCACCCCAATGGCGCGTACAACTGACTGAGGCAGTCGAGCACCACCTCCTCCAGGCAGGTCAGGATTTCACATTGCAACGCGGCAAGATGGTCCTCGAGATCCGACCCGTCCATGCAAACAAGGGAAGCGCACTGCGAGCCTATCTTGAAGAAGCCCCCTTCAGGGGGCGTCGACCGATTGCCATCGGCGACGACCTGACCGATGAGGAAATGTTCCGTGTCGCCAATTCCTTCGGTGGCCATTCCATTCGTATTGCCGATCTTCCGGGCAGTACGGAAGCGCACGGTATCATTCCATCCGCAGCCAACTTGCGCGATGTTCTGAGAAAAGCAGCCAATATGGGAAGGAGCGTCACGTGAGCCGCCTTATCGTCGTCTCAAATCGGGTAACGCTGCCCGCCAAAAGCGGCTCTGCCCCTCCTGGTGGCCTGGCTGTTGCCTTGCAGGCAGCGCTTGAAGAGCGCGGCGGCATCTGGATGGGTTGGTCGGGAAAATCGAGCGGCACGCGGGATCCTGATCCACTTGAATTGCAGACCCACGGCAATATCACCTATGCCCTCACCGATCTCACAAAGACGGATGTTGCCGAATATTACTACGGGTTTGCCAATCGCGTGTTGTGGCCGATCTGCCATTACCGTCTCGATCTTGCCGAGTATGGGCGCAAGGAAATGGCCGGCTATTTTCGCGTAAACCGGTTCCTTGCGCATCGGCTTGCGCCACTCTTGCGAAAAGACGACATCATCTGGATCCATGACTATCACCTGATTCCGTTTGCAGCCGAACTGAGGCAGATGGGGATCAAGAACAAGATCGGCTTCTTCCTTCATATACCGTGGCCACCAGCCGACGTCCTGTTCACGATGCCCGTGCATGAGGAAATCATGCGCGGCCTGTCGCATTATGACCTCGTCGGTTTTCAAACCGATCACGACCTTGCTAATTTTGCCGGCGGCCTCGTCCGCGAGGGGATAGGCGATAGCCTTGGCGACGGAAAATACTCATCCTATGGCCGGACCTTCAAGGGCGGGTACTATCCAATCAGCATCGAAACTGCGTCCTTCGCGAGGTTTGCAGAAAAAGCATCGGGCCACATCACCGTACGCAAGGCGCGCAACAGTCTTGAAGGACGTGATCTTATTATCGGTGTCGACCGCCTCGACTATTCAAAGGGGCTCACACAGCGGATTGATGCCTTCGAGCAACTTATCAGGCACAATCCGGGCTACCACAACAAGGTTACCTATCTGCAGATCACCCCAAAATCACGCTCGGAAGTTCCTGAATATGGCGCGATGCAGCGCACTGTGGCTGAACAGGCAGGACGAGTAAACGGTGCGATTGGCACAGTCGACTGGGTACCCATCCGTTACATCAACAGGTCCATCGGCCGGCCAGTTCTGGCTGGCCTTTATCGACTTGGAAAAATCGGACTCGTGACACCGCTACGCGATGGAATGAACCTGGTCGCCAAGGAGTATGTCGCAGCGCAGGACCCGGCAGATCCCGGAGTCCTGGTACTTTCCCGCTTCGCAGGAGCGGCCAGAGAGCTGCGTGGTGCCCTCTTGGTCAACCCCTATGATGTCGAAGGAGCGGCCAATGCCATTGCGCGCGGCCTCAGCATGTCACTCCATGAACGCCAGGAACGCTGGCATGGGATGATGGAGCATCTGCTGCAGCACAATGTTACACGGTGGTGCGACGATTTTCTGAAAGACCTGCGAAGCTGATCTTGTCGTCTGCGGCGATTGTCCACGCGTGTCTCGCCGTTTCGTTATCTTGCCCGCCCGGATGAACGCCTGCCAAAGATGAAAGCCGGCCTTACGCTGCCTTGGCGACGTGATACTCCTTGATGGCCGCCATCTTGATCGCCGGATAACGCTCTGCCTCATAGCGTAGCGAGAACGTATCCTGCGCCATGAATACCGGATCACCATCAAGATCACGGCAGATGTCGCCGCGGCGCTGGCTCAAGAATTTTTCCAGCTCTCCCGCCGTATCCGCGCTGACCCAACGGCAAACGGAAAACCGCGGCATCTCGAACGATACCGGCAATCCGTACTCGGCCGACAGGCGCTCTTTCAAAACATCCAGCTGCAGGGCTCCGACAACACCGACAATCGCCGGTGAGCCGTCTTCCGGCGACAGGAGCTGAACAACTCCTTCTTCTGCCATCTGTAGCAGGGCCTCCTTGAGCTTTTTCGCTTTCATCGCGTCTTCAAGCCGGACTCGACGAAGGATTTCCGGCGAGAAGTTCGGGACCCCCTGGAAAACCAATGCCTCTCCTTCGGTCAACGTGTCGCCAATTCGAAGTGTGCCGTGATTTGGAATGCCCACGACGTCTCCCGCATAGGCAGTATCGGCAAGTTGCCGCTGGGAGGCGAAGAAAAACTGAGGTGCGGTCAGGCCAAGCTGTTTGCCAGTCCGCGCCAACCTTGCCTTCATTCCACGTTCCAACTTGCCGGAACAGATCCGGGCAAACGCTATACGATCGCGGTGATTCGGATCCATGTTCGCCTGAATCTTGAAGACGAACGCTGTCATCTTTTCTTCATTTGCATGTACCGTACGAATATCCGCGACCTGATCGCGCGGAGGTGGCGCAAAACTACCAATTGCATTGATTAGGTCGCGCACCCCAAAGTTGCGCAAGGCGGAACCGAAGAATACCGGTGTAAGGTGACCTTCCAAGAAGGATTGGCGATCAAACGGGCGGCATGCCTCGATGGCAAGCTCTGTCTCTTCTATGAATACGGCACGCTCGTTTTCCGGAAGGCGATCAGCAATGGCTTGCGGTCCGTTGACACTCAGTGGCTCGACCTGCGTATCCGTACCACGGAACGCATTATTCGCCAGATTGTAGGCACCGCAGAATGTCTTTGCACGACCGACCGGCCAGGTGATCGGCGCGGTGTCAAGCGCCAGTTTTTCTTCCACTTCGTCGAGGATCTCAAACGGATCGCGGCTTTCCCGGTCCATCTTGTTGACAAACGTGATGATCGGGATGTCCCGCAGTCTGCACACCTCGAAGAGCTTCAATGTTCGAGGTTCGATACCCTTGGCGGCATCAATGACCATGACGGCCGCATCCACTGCCGTCAATGTCCGGTAGGTATCATCCGCAAAGTCTTCGTGACCGGGCGTATCAAGAATGTTGAAGACGTTGCCGCCATATTCAAATGTCATTACGGAGGTGACGACGGAAATGCCGCGCTCCCGTTCGATCTTCATCCAGTCCGAACGGGTCTGTATCCGATCCTTCTTTGCTTTCACTTCGCCGGCGAGCTGAATGGCGCCGCCAAATAGCAGGAGCTTTTCAGTCAGTGTCGTCTTGCCCGCATCGGGGTGTGCAATAATCGCAAAAGTACGGCGGCGGGAAACCGCGTCGGCAAAGCTTTCGGCCATATACATAAATCCTTCAGGTTGCCGGGTATCTAGCGATTTGGTCGCCTATATGCAATTGACCACCAAAACAAAGGAACCTCTCCTATGCGTGATGTGATCGGCCCCACCTTGAACCTCGTACGCCTGCCTCATGGTGACAAACTGCCACTACCGTCCTACGAGACCGCAGGGGCAGCTGGCATGGATATTTGTGCCGCCGTGCCTGAAGATGCGCCGCTAACGCTCAAGCCCGGCGACCGGGCACTTGTCCCGTCGGGTTTCATCTTCGAGATCCCCGACGGTTTTGAAGCACAAATCCGGCCACGGTCGGGGCTGGCGTCCAAGCATGGTATTACCTGCCTGAACACCCCCGGCACGATCGACAGCGACTACCGCGGCGAAGTGAAGGTTCTACTGATCAATCTGGGACAGGACGATTTTGTCGTTCGCCGGGCAATGCGGATCGCCCAGATGGTTGTCGCCCCCGTGACATATGTCCGGATAGATGAAGGGGCCCACGCGAGTACTACGACAAGAGGGGCTGGTGGTTTCGGCTCGACCGGCGTCTGAATTCGATCGACCAGTTCGCCACGGTGTCATCGTCGAACACGGATTGACGGCTATTCGAGAAATTGCGTGCCGGCCCAGAAACGGTCATTCGAACAATGTTTTGCCGCCAAATGCAAAACCGGCGCAATTTTTCCAGGCTCTCGGCATCAAGAAGGTAAACACATCTGGCCGCTACATTGTTTTGGCCCTATTGTCCTCCCATCAGTCTAGGAGAATATCATGTCGCTATCCAGGAAGCCGGGCCGCGGCCGCATCTACGCATCGATCACAGAAACTATCGGCGACACGCCCATCGTTCGTCTCGACAAGCTGGCCAGAGAAAATGGTGTAAAGGCCAACCTCTTGGCGAAGCTTGAGTTTTTCAACCCGATCGCGTCGGTCAAGGACCGGATCGGCGTCTCGATGATCGAAAGCCTTGAATCCCAAGGCAAGATCACTGCCGGCAAGACAACCCTGGTTGAACCAACTTCGGGCAATACCGGCATCGCACTGGCCTTCGCTGCTGCGGCCAAGGGTTACAAGCTGATCCTTATCATGCCCGAAACAATGTCCGTCGAGCGCCGCAAGATGTTGAGCCTGCTTGGTGCGGAATTGGTCCTGACAGAAGGCGCAAAGGGCATGAAGGGCGCGATCGCCAAAGCGGAAGAACTCGTATCGAACATTCCCGATGCCATCATCCCACAGCAATT
This sequence comes from Pseudomonadota bacterium, assembly GCA_023390055.1. Lineage (GTDB taxonomy): Bacteria > Pseudomonadota > Alphaproteobacteria > Rhizobiales > Rhizobiaceae > Neorhizobium. The sequence continues at coordinate 35,175 of JAEWDP010000104.1, forward strand.
TGAGAACCCTGCAAACCCGGAGATTCACCGTCAGACTACTGCCGAGGAAATTTGGAATGACACCGACGGCACGGTAGACATTCTCGTTTCCGGGATCGGGACGGGGGGCACCATCACGGGCGCAGGCCAGGTTCTGAAGGAACGCAAACCGGAGGTCAGGGTCGTTGCTGTGGAACCGGCCGACAGCGCTGTCCTGTCCGGTGGCAGCCCCGGGCCGCACAAGATCCAGGGACTCGGAGCCGGATTTGCTCCGAAAGTTCTTGACACGCAAGTCTATGATGAAGTCGTCACGGTTACCAACGAGCAATCCTTCGAGACTGCCCGCCTCGTTGCAAGGCTGGAGGGGGTACCGGTCGGAATATCGTCGGGCGCCGCACTCGCAGCCGCAATCGAAGTCGGAAAGCGTGATGAAAATGCGGGCAAAAACATCGTGGTGATCATTCCGTCCTTCGCCGAACGCTATCTCTCCACCGCCCTGTTTGACGGTCTGGGCACCTGAGCCGAAGCCGGATCCATTTTGACAAAAGGTAGTAATGGCGGCTTTTGTCAAATCTGACTTGAAGCCACGCGGCCATGATGGCACGCGAGGCTTCTCTACCGTGCGCTACTCGACGCAAAGGCGGGCCTTGGTATCGAGGCTCTCGTCCCGCTTCATGCTTTGCCAAATGCAATGGCAGGACCTACGATCCGGACTGACAGCATGCCATCGAAACCGGCGTCGGTAGCCACCTACTTGCGTTTTGCTTCAATGGCATCCCACATCAAGGCGGCGACATCGGCACCACCGAATTTTTTAACTTCCCGGATGCCGGTTGGCGACGTCACATTGATCTCGGTCATATAATCACCGATCACATCGATACCGACGAAAATGAAACCTCGCTCGCGCAATGCAGGTGCGATGCGCGCGCAGATCTCACGTTCACGCTTCGTCAGTTCTGCCGCTTCTGCCCGGCCGCCAACATGCATGTTCGAACGACTGTCGGTTTCGGCTGGAACACGGTTTATGGCACCGACTGGCTCCCCATCCACCAGCAGTATCCGCTTGTCGCCCTGGCGCACGGCAGGCAGGTAGGCTTGTGCGATGTAAGGCTCATCGCGGTAGACCTGATCGAACATTTCCAGAAGCGATGTGAAATTACGATCGTCGCGCGTCGAATGAAAAACACCGGCTCCACCATTGCCATAAAGAGGCTTGAGGATAATGTCGCCCATTTCCTGTCGGAAGCGGGCAATTTCCTCCACATCCCGACTAATCAGGGTTGCCGGCATCAGATCTGCAAACTCGGTGACAAAGATCTTTTCGGGCGAATTGCGTACCCAGGCCGGGTCATTGACCACGAGGGTCGAGGGATGGATTCGCTCCAAGAGATGGGTCGAGGTAATGTAGCCCATATGAAACGGCGGATCCTGGCGCAGGTGGATCACGTCCATTTCCGAGAGATCAACACGCTCCTTTTCACCGAGAACGAAATGATCCCCCTTCACGTCGCGCACCTGCATGGGCTCGATGGCAGCAAGAACCTTGCCATCGCGCATGGTCAGCCTGTCCGGCGTGTAATGAAAAAGTTCATAACCGCGCGCCTGGGCCTCAAGTGCCATGGCAAAGGTGGAATCACCGGCAATGCTGATGCCGGAAACATGATCCATTTGGAACGCAACCTTGCGAATTCTTGCCATCGACTGCCTCTTCAAAAATGCCCGCCTGATTTAGGACGAGCGATGGCCAAAGGCAACCGGCCATCTTGGATGGCATTTGGCGAACGCCGCTCGGGTCAACCACGAGGACCATCGCCTTTCAGTGCCAGCAGGCGCTGGTAGACGTCCTTCTTCGACAATCCGGTTAATCGCGCTCCTTCAGCGGCAGCCTTCGCTGTCGGCATCGTTGCAGCCAACTCCATAAGCAGCGACTCGATTTCGACCGCATCTGGAATGTCCTCCATATCTGCCGGCGCAATAAGAAGGACAATTTCTCCCTTCACCGGCCGATCATCATAATAGTGAGCCAGTTCCTCAAGCGTACCGCGCCGAAATTCCTCGAAAGCCTTCGTGAGCTCACGGCAGACCACAGCCTTGCGGTCGCCACCAAGGATGTCAGCCGCAGCTGCAAGACTGGCGCCGATCCGATGTGGCGATTCAAAATAGATCAGCGTAGCCGGTACTTTTGAGAGCTCAGCCAACCGGTTGCGCCGGCCCTTATCCTTGACCGGCAGGAAGCCGGCAAAGAGGAAGGCATCGGAAGGCATTCCCGAACCGACAAGCGCCGTCAGCGGCGCCGATGCACCCGGGATGGGAACGACACGATGTCCGGCCTCGATAGCCAGTTGCGCGAGACGGAAACCAGGATCGGAGACCGACGGTGTACCGGCGTCCGAAACCAGCGCGACAGATTTTCCATTGGCCAGCGCTGCAAGCAATTTCGGACCGGCATCATCCGCATTGTATTCGTGATAGGCAAAAGGCCGGTTTACGATGCCATAGCGGTTCAAAAGGACGCGCGTGACACGCGTGTCCTCGCAAGCAAGCACATCAGCTCCGGCCAACGTTTCCAATGCCCTGAGCGTGATATCACCAAGATTACCGATCGGTGTCGCGACCAGATAGAGCGCAGGATCAACGGGACGTGCCGGAATTGCCGTATTGCCAACCCGGTAGTTGCGTTCGACAGTTTTCAGATTTTCGCTCAAGGTGCTCCCCGGCCAGATTGATGTCTTTCTGTTAGAAAAAGTTCACCAAACAAGATTACTATTTCGGAACTGACGCGTCATCCGGGGAGCTATCGCATGAACCGGCAACGTGCAGCAATGTTCTATACGCCAGCCATTTAAGCAGACAAAACCCAATTGGCGAGCCGCACTTCGACCTGACGCAACCAGTCGATCGGGCCATGGATCATGCTGCAGATCTCGCCTCTTCTTACATTCGATGGCAAGACTTGCATCCAATTGCAGCGCAAACAGCCAAGGTCACAGGCCTTATTCCCTGTGGATCACCTGCTGAAGTCCGAATTTGCAGCCGCACTCCCTTTCACGGCTCTTGCTTTCCAGATGAATTTTCTGCCATTTTGCGCCTCCATATCTTCGGCCCTGTGCGGTCGGCAACTATTCGGGCGCTCCCGTTCAGGCCGCGCCCCTGTTCGAAAGCGGTAGCGTCCATGCGTATTACTCTAGAGCGGTCCAATCTTTTGAAGTCGCTAAGCCGCGTCCACCGCGTGGTGGAGCGGCGCAATACCATACCGATCCTGTCAAACGTCCTCCTGCGGGCATCGGACACAAGTCTCGAACTGAAGGCGACAGACCTCGACCTCGAGATTACGGAAGCCGTTGCCGCCATGACTGAACAGCCGGGCGCTACGACTGTGCCCGCCCACCTCCTTTATGAAATTGTCCGCAAGCTGCCGGACGGTTCGGAAGTCCTGCTTGCGACCGAACCGGATGGTGCCGCCATGATCGTGCAATCCGGTCGATCCAAATTTTCGTTGCAATGCCTGCCGGAAACCGACTTCCCCGACCTTACTGCGGGAGATTTTTCACATTCCTTCGCATTGAAGACGACCGACCTGAAGATGCTGATCGATCGCACCCAGTTTGCGATTTCGACAGAGGAGACACGGTACTATCTGAACGGGATCTTCTTTCACACGGTCGAATCCGACGGAGACCTCAAGCTGCGTGCGGTAGCAACGGATGGCCATCGCCTTGCCCGCGCAGATATCGACGCCCCATCAGGTTCCGAAGGGATGCCGGGCATCATCATTCCGCGAAAGACCGTAGGGGAACTGCAAAAGCTTGTAGACAATCCGGAAGCGGTTGCGACATTTGAGGTTTCAGATGCCAAAATTCGCCTGACCATCGGGGCCATCGTCATGACATCCAAGCTGATTGACGGCACTTTCCCCGACTATCAGCGCGTCATCCCCACAAACAATGACAAGGCAATGCGGGTTGATTGCCAAAGTTTCACGCGGGCTGTGGATCGCGTCTCCACGATATCTTCCGAACGGGGGCGCGCGGTCAAACTTACCCTTACCGACGGCCAACTGATGCTTACGGTCAACAACCCCGATTCAGGCAGCGCCACGGAAGAGATCTCCGTCAATTATGACGATGAGGCTCTCGAAATCGGGTTCAATGCAAAATACCTCCTCGACATCACGGCACAATTGTCTGGCGAGGAGGCGATCTTCATGCTGGCTGACCCCGGATCTCCGACCGTCGTGCGTGATACCGCCGGCGACGATGCACTGTATGTTCTGATGCCGATGCGCGTCTGACATTTGATAACGGCGGCTTGTCCGCCGTTTTTCTTTGCAGTTTTCTCGATGCGACATTCTGCCTTGTTTTTGCGCCATTGGCTGAGCATAAGGCGATAGACAACCAGGGAGAGGTCAATGGAATTGCGTTTGAAAGAACGACTGGGCCGCAAATTTGACGAGGAGATCCGCTTCTTCAAAGGATGGATTGATGGACCGAAAAGCGTAGGTGCCATCCTGCCAACCTCCGCAATCACTGCCCGGCGGATGGCAAGCGTGATCAATCCCGCCTCCGGCCTTCCTGTTCTCGAACTTGGCCCTGGAACCGGCATCATAACCAAGGCGATCCTAGCGCGCGGAGTGGCGCCGGAAAACCTGGTGTCAATCGAATATTCGACAGACTTCTATCAGCATCTGAAACGGTCGATCCCGGGCGTCCATTTCATCAATGGCGATGCTTTCGATCTCGATGACACACTTGCAGACTGGAAAGATCAGAAGTTTGATGCCGTGATCTCGGCCATACCGATGCTGAGTTTTTCGATGGAACGCCGGATTGCCCTGCTGGAGAGCCTGCTCGATCGCATGCCTGCCGGTCGCCCGGTCGTGCAGATTACCTACGGTCCCGTCTCTCCCATTGACGCGCGTCCCGATCGCTTCCGGATCAAGCATCTCGACTTCGTGGTACGCAACATCCCGCCTGCGCAGCTCTGGATCTACAGCCGCGACTGAAATCCCATGTTCGGCCTTTATATTACCCATCCACAAGTCAAGATCGATCCGTCCGTTCCGGTCCCGCAATGGAGCCTTTCCGACCTCGGCCACAAGCGGGCACAGCAGACCGCTCGATTGCCTTGGGTTACCACACTGCGACGGATCATCTCCAGCTCGGAAGTAAAGGCGATCGAGCTTGCGGAAATCCTGGCCGATGCGTCCGGCCTGGAGATCGAGGTGGTTTCCGGCTTGCACGAGAATGACCGCTCGGCAACGGGTTTCCTGCCGCCGGCCGAATTCGACCAGGCTGCCGACTGGTTTTTTGCCAATCCGGAGCAGAGCTTCAACGGCTGGGAGCGTGCTGTCGACGCCCAAAAGCGGATAGTTTCCGGTGTCGGGCAGATCCTCGATGCCCATGAATGCGAACTACCGGTGGCATTTGTGGGTCACGGCGGCGTAGGCACGCTGCTCAAATGCCATATGGCCGGCCGACCGATCGCACGGGATCGGGACCAACCTGCCGGTGGCGGCAATCTCTTCGCATTCACCCTTGCGGACCGATCTCCGACATGCGAGTGGACGCCTATGGAAGAATGGAAGGGATTTTGACATGGACCCACGTGACCATCTTATCGTTGGCCTCGATATCCCCACGGTCCAGGATGCCCGCCTCATCGTAGCGGCGCTTGGCGACGAGATTTCATTCTACAAGATCGGATACCAATTAACCTTCGCCGGCGGTCTGGAGTTTGCGCGCGAACTCATCGCCGAGGGCAAGAAGGTCTTTCTGGACATGAAGCTCCTTGATATCGACAACACAGTCGCAAAGGGTGTGGAAAGTATTGCCAGGATGGGTGTCTCGATGCTGACCTTGCATGCCTACCCGAAGGCAATGCGATCCGCCGTGGATGCGGCGGCAGGTTCCGACCTTACCCTTCTTGGCGTGACCGTTTTAACGTCAATGGATGAGGCAGACCTGCACGAAGCGGGGTATGATTGCGACCCGCAAAGCCTCGTCCTTCGCCGTGCCGAACAGGCCGCCGCTGCTGGAATGGGCGGCATCGTCTGCTCGGCCAGGGAGGCGTCACAGGTTCGTCGCGTCATCGGTCCGGATCTGGCCGTCGTCACTCCGGGGATCAGGCCCCAAGGCAGCGAAGCCGGAGATCAGAAGCGGGTCATGACACCAGGAGATGCATTGCAAGCCGGCGCAAGCCACCTTGTGGTCGGCCGACCGATCGTCAAGGCGCTTGATCCGAAAGCCGCGGCCCGTCAAATTCTGTCAGATATGAGCAAGGCACTTTCGGCTCTCAATGAAGGAGGATAATCTCATGCCCAACGGATACTGGATTGCACGCGTCGACGTTCGCGACCCCGAACGCTACAAGGATTATGTCGCCACGGCCAAACCTGCCTTCGAAAGGTTCGGCGCGAATTTTCTTGCTCGCGGGGGAAACTTCAAGGAACTTGAGGGTCAGGCACGCAACCGAAACGTCGTGATCGAGTTCCCCTCACTGCAGGCCGCCATTGATTGCTACAATTCGCCGGAATACCAGGCGGCTGCAAAAATCAGGCAGGAAGCGGCAGACGCCGAAATGGTCGTGGTCGAGGGGGCCTGACTTAGCCGCCATGCGGCATTTCTTCGGCTTCCCGTCTGGCCACATTTGGTCTAATAGATCCACAACATTACCATAGCAGCTCCCGGAGCATTCCATGACCGTGTCCAATCTTCCCCCCCTTGTCACTGTATTTGGAGGTTCTGGGTTCATCGGCCGACATGTCGTGCGCACGCTCGCAAAGCGCGGCTATCGGATCAGGGTCGCCGTGCGCCGGCCTGATCTGGCCGGCTTCCTGCTGCCATACGGTTACGTCGGCCAGATCGCCCTGGTGCAGGCAAACCTTCGATATCGCAAATCAGTCAATCGTGCCGTTGAAGGAGCCTCCCACGTTGTCAATTGCGTGGGAATTCTCTTTGAAAGTGGCCGCAACACGTTCGACGCTGTTCAGGATTTTGGCGCGCGTGCAGTCGCCGAAGCCAGCCGTGCCGCAGGAGCAAAACTGGTGCACATCTCCGCCATCGGTGCTAATAGCTCCTCCGCCTCAAGCTATGCGCGCAGCAAGGCACGCGGTGAGGCTGCGATCCTTGCAGCGTTACCGGATGCAATTATCCTGCGACCCTCAATCGTTTTTGGCGCAGAAGACAGTTTCTTCAACAAGTTCGCCTCCATGGCCAAGAGGTTCCCTGCCCTACCTTTGATTGGTGGCGGAAGAACAAGGTTGCAGCCTGTCTATGCGGGGGATGTCGCTAAGGCCGTGGAACATGCGGTCAGCGGCTCCGTCGACACAGGCAAGATCTACGAACTCGGAGGTCCTGAAGCCCTGTCCTTTCGTGAATGCATGGAGCTCGTTTTGCAGACGACACATCGCCGTCGACCATTCATCCCGCTTCCATTCGCGATTGCATCAATGCTGGGGACCATCGTATCGATCATTCCCTTCATCAAACCACCCATCACCAGTGATCAGGTCGAGCTTCTGAAGACGGACAATGTCGTGTCGCAAGCCGCTGTCGAGGAGGGCCGATCCCTTGAGGGTCTGGGTATTCATCCAACACTCCTTGCGTCCGTCGTACCCTCCTACCTGGTTCAATATCGCCCTCAAGGACAGTTTACCAATTCCGGCAAAGCCGCTTGAGAGTTCACTGACACTGAGAACCGGTACGGGGCGACAGGCCTGATCTGGAATACTGTGCCCTATTCGCCGCACTAGCGAAGGACTGTGGCGTTAACCAGCGATTCAGCAAGTTTGGCTATTGAAAAAACAATGCCCGGCCAATAAACGCACCGCTCACGAGCAGTATTTAACAGCAACCTATCCTCTGAAAGGCACTCCTCAATGGGCAAGCCCATCGCACTTTTTTTTGCGTGTGCGGCACTTACGATTCTCGTCGGCGCGTTCATCGCCCCGAGAACCAGCGCAACCGGAAGCAGTGACTGCGCTCCAGCCTATGGGGTTGATCCCTGCGCAACGAGTTCAATTCCCGCTGATTCGAACCGCTAGCTGGCCAAAAACCGCCCAGGTGGCTCAGGTCCGTCACATGTTCGTCTAAGCCGACCTGTCAGAGCAGAAAAATCAGTTCCCGGCATTTTCCATTGTTAAAGGATGCGACGTCGCGGGCACGTTGATCTTGTCAATTTGCCCATACGATGGATTTGTCGCCCACGACCATCGGGGCAACCATGCGCGATACGCGACCCAATCGGTAGAAGCGGGCCTACCGATTGCTGAAAATGGTCCGAGGATGCAGGTACTGCTCTCGCTGCCCCGAACGAGCCCTGTTCAACCCAAAATATAAAGCCCGGCCAACCCGCATGTCCCTATGATGATGCGCCACCAGGCGAAGGCGGAATATCCCCGGTTCGAGACAAAATCGAGAAGCGATCGGACAACAAGCAGCGCCATGAAAAATGCCGCAACGAAGCCGACAACGATCAGCGCACCGTCGTCAACGTTGATGGCCGCACGATTCTTGTAGAGATCAAGCGTAAAGGCACCCAGCATGGTCGGCATTGCGAGAAAGAATGAGAACTCCGCGGCTGATCGTTTGTCCGCTCCAAGTAGGAGCGAGCCGACAATCGTTGCACCGGAACGCGACGTCCCGGGAACCATGGCAAGGCATTGAAAAAGACCGATCTTGAACGCAAGCGACAGCGGATAATCCATGACATCGGTATACCTTGGCTGAAAGGCCATGCGATCAACGACCAGAAGGACAATTCCGCCCACGATCAGCACGACGCACATCAACGCAGGTGTTTCGAACAGGATCGTCTTGATAAACCCATGTGCAAATGCACCGATGATGGCTGCCGGGAGGAACGCGACCAAGACGGCACCCACGAAATGTCTGGCTCTGGCAGATCGGGTGAAATCGCGTGCAATGGTTAAGAGCCTGCCAGAATAGACGAGCAGTATCGCCATGATGGCGCCCAATTGAATCAGAACAGCGAAGGTATTGCCGGGCGATTTGAAACCGAGAAAATGCCCTGCAAGAAGTACGTGGGCCGTAGACGACACAGGTATAAACTCCGTCAGCCCCTCGATTAGTCCGAGCACGAGGGCGCTGATGATCGATTGTTCCGGCATTCTTCATCCTTTTTTTGAAGGTTCGCTGGCAGGGTTGCCGGAACCGAGGGCGGGTCGCTTCTTGCGTTGCCCCTTATCAAAGCCGTATAGCTGCGGTATTGCGCGTATCCACGATTGCCGCAACCGTTCTTCCTACACCGAATTCGTAAAGCTCACGTATCGATGCCCACGCTCTTTCATCATCCAATGTCATCCAGTTCACGATTCGTCCGTCTTATTCTCGCGGAATATGGCTTTCCGGCGGAACTTGCTGAAGAACAGCCATGGGAAAAGCGCAGGGAGTTCCTTGCACTCAATCCCGCAGGTACTCTCCCGGTCTATGTAGATGACAGCATGCGGGCGCTCTGCGGAGCCAATGTGCTGATGGAATTTCTGGACGAGACACATGGCGTTCTCAAACGCGATCGTCGTCTGTTGGCAGAAGATCCGTTCCAGCGCGCAGAAATCCGCCGCCTGACAGAATGGTTTCTTGTCAAAATGGAGCAGGATGTCACACGGACACTCGTGCGCGAACGGGTCTACAAACTGCAAATGACGGCGGCCCAGGGTGGCGGTGCACCGGACTCCAAGGCATTGCGCACTGCACGTGCCAATATTCGCCAACACATGAAGTATCTCTCGTGGCTTGCGGGCTCACGTCCATGGCTTGCGGGCGATCGCCTTTCCTATGCCGATCTTGCCGCCGCAGCCACCATCTCGGTGCTCGACTATCTTGGTGAAGTCGATTGGCCGGAAGCCCCGATAGCCAAGGACTGGTATCAGCGACTGAAATCCCGGCCTTCGTTTCGACCCTTACTCGCAGAGCGGATCCGTGGCATTACTCCGGTGTCTCATTATGCAGACCTCGATTTCTGACGATATGGCCCGCCGCAACGAACAGGATCGGCGGCGCCAGGAAAAATACACCGCCTTCGTCAAGGCCGAAGCGGCGGCACAAGGTTTTGATCTCTGTCGCATAACGCGTTCAGACAGTATCCCGCAGGCTCCGGAACGGCTCAGTTCATTCCTCCGAATGGGCTATCACGGCACAATGCAATGGATGGAAGAGACGCGGGAACGCCGGGCCGATCCGAAGGTCTTGTGGTCGGATGTCCGTTCAATCGTCATGTTCGGAATGAACTATGGCCCTGAAGAAGATCCTCGTGCACTTTTGGAAAAACGCAGCAGCGCGGCGATCTCAGTCTACGCACGTAACCGTGACTACCACGATCTGATCAAAGGGCGCCTCAAGGAGATCGCCACACGGTTTGCCGCGCGTGCCGGAGAAGACGTCAAGGTTTTTGTCGATACCGCTCCGGTGATGGAGAAGCCGCTGGCGGCCGCAGCCGGACTTGGCTGGCAGGGCAAGCACACGAACATCGTCAGCCGGACGCATGGCTCCTGGCTGTTCCTCGGCAGCATGTTCACCACGGCAGAATTGGTTTTCGACCCACCGGAGGTTGATCACTGCGGCTCCTGTCGGGCCTGTCTCGAGGCTTGCCCCACAAACGCATTTCCATCACCCTACAGGCTTGATGCGCGTCGTTGCATCTCCTACCTCACCATTGAACACAAGGGTCCAATAGACCCCGCCTTGAGGCCGCTGATTGGTAACCGGATCTATGGATGCGACGACTGTCTCGCGGCGTGCCCCTGGAACAAGTTTGCCGCCAGTGCGTCCGAAATGAAGCTCAAGGCGCGCAGCGATCTCAAGGAACCGTCGATCGGCTATCTCCTCACTCTCGATGATGCTGGATTTCGTGCCTTCTTCAGTGGTTCTCCCGTAAAACGGGTCGGCCGTGACCGGTTCATCAGGAATGTTCTGCTGGCTGCCGGAAATTCCGGTGACGCGACGCTGATCGAACCATGCCTGAAGCTCGCAACGGATGCGTCCCCGATTGTTCGCGGCATGGTGGTCTGGGCGCTGAAGCGACTGATGTCACCGACCGATTTCAATCTTTTTTCCGCGACCCGGGAACAGGAAATTGACCCCGAAGTTCTCGCGGAATGGCAGATGGCGGGAGCCTGAGTGATGCAGATGACAATCTTCGGATGCGGATATTCCGGTAGAGCGATTGCCAGCGCTGCCCATGAGAGAGGCGCAAGTGTCACCGGGACGGCAAGAACCGGCGAGAAGGCCGGCTTCCTTGCCTCTATCGGCATTAGAGGAGGCGTATTCGATGGCGAAAGCCTTGATAACGCGCTCCAGAGCCGGCTCTTCGATACGACGCATCTCGTCCAGTCAATACCACCTTCTCCTGCCGGCGATCCACTGCTCAAGCTTGTGGCCGGCAGGCTGAAGGCGATTTGCCCGAAGCTTGAATGGATCGGCTATCTGTCGACGGTCGGATGCTACGGGGATCACGGAGGTGCGTGGGTGGACGAGGAAAACGAATGCCACCCACCCCCCGGCCGCTCCCAAATACGGATGGAAAGCGAAAATGCCTGGACTGAAGAAGGGCATGAAACAGGCCTGCCCGTCGCCGTATTGCGTCTGGCGGGAATATACGGCCCGGGACGAAATGCTTTCGTCAATCTTGCCAGAGGTACCGCCAGGCGAATCATAAAGAAAGACCAGATTTTCAACCGAGTTCGCGTAGAGGATATCGCGGACACAACGCTTTTCCTGGCGCAGGAGCAACAAGGCGGGCTTTTCAATGTCTCCGACAACGAGCCCGCGCCGGCACACCATGTCATTGAAGAGGCAGCACGCCTGATGGGTGTAGAACCTCCCCCGGAAGAGCCTTTCGAGAACGCCTTGATGTCACCAATGGCGCGCAGCTTCTACAGCGCCAACAAGAGGGTTTCAAACCGCGCGATACGCCAACGAGGCTATGTTTTCCATTATCCAGAGTATCGCATGTCATTGAGACAACTGTGGCAAAGCGGGTCGTGGAACGCGGAGATCTGACGATGGGCCCTGAAAGAGGTAAATTCCTTCCGCCCGCTCCCCTCGCAAAACCGTTATCACTGGCAATGATACGCTCGATGTGACCTCATTTCAGGCCCGCTCGCAAAAATAATTGCAACACTTTCGTGATGACACTCACCGCATTGGTCAGATAAAGCAGACTTGCGCATTCACAATTGATTCGACACGAGTTTTTCTCTTGTCCACGCGCATCCGTTGTAGTTTGCAGCTGCATATCCAATACCGATTATTACAACCTGTAATAATCGGTGATTACTGATTGCACTTTTTCGCCCCAATTGGCCCCGTTTAAGCAGTTGAGCACGTCACGTGCTGGGCTCAACTCAACGGGGACGACATCTTGACGAAAAATCCACGCTGGCATTGCGTTGCAGCTGCCTTCTTCACCTTTGTGACGTTTGGCGCCACGCAGGCCATTGCGGCACCCGGATGCGGCCACGCATCCTGGTACGCTCTCACCTCCATGACAGCCTCTGGCGAACGCATGAACCCGGCAAAATTGACGGCCGCTCATCGTACTCTGCCTTTTGGTACCAAGGTCAAGGTTACAAACAAGCGCAACGGCAAGAGCGTCGTCGTTCGCATCAATGATCGCGGGCCGTTCATCAAGGGACGTGTGATCGACGTATCCAAGGCCGCCGCTCGAACAATCGGCATGGTACGTTCAGGGACTGCCAACGTTTGCTACCAGATCATTGGTTGAAGCCGGCGCGCGGCTTGCCCTTGTGAGTATTGCCGTCTAGGACCTCGCAAAAGGGCTCACCCGATTGGAGAATGGCATGCGACTGGGCGGACGATTGGCAGGGGCCATCGATGTGCTGGCTGACATCGAGACACGATGGCGGCCGGTTGCCGAAGCACTCAAGGATTGGGGCCATGCCCATCGCTTCGCCGGCTCCAGCGACCGCGCAGCCATTGGTAATATTGTTTATGACGCACTGCGAATGCGCCTTTCGCATTCCTGGCTCATGGACGACGAGAGCCCTCAAGCACTCGCCTATGCAGTCCTCATCCGGCAATGGGGCCTACCATGCGAGACCCTCATGGCCGAGTTCGCCGATGACCGCTTTGCTCCCCAGCCGCTTACCGAAGCGAACCGTTCGGCCCTCGCCTCCCGCAATCTCGAAGACGCCCCCCTGCACGTGCAGGGAGATATCCCGGACTGGACCCAACCATCCTTCCATGCCGCTTTCGGCGAAGATTGGCTGACGGAGGCCAAGGCACTGGCGGAGCGTCCGACCCTCGATCTTCGGGCCAACACGCTGAAGGCATCCAGAGAGAAGGTCATTCTGGCGCTCGACCGCTCCGGTCCGATCCCAACTCGGATTGCGCCGAACGGAGTTCGGATCAACGCCGGAACAGGAGCGTCACGGCTTCCTAACGTCACCGCCGAGCTTTCGTTCCAGAAAGGCTGGTTCGAAGTTCAAGATGAGGGCTCCCAGATTGTGGCAGCGCTTGTGAACCCGAAAGAACATCACCAGGTTCTCGACTATTGCGCGGGGGGCGGCGGCAAGACACTCGCCCTGTCGGCAGCAATGGACAACAAGGGCCAGATTCATGCTTATGATGCGGATCGCAAACGCCTGGACCCGATCGTCGAACGGCTTCGTCGGGCAGATACACGCAATGTTCAGGTTCACAATGCCGTCGAGCAATTAGTGCCTCTGAAGGGAAAGGTTGACATCGTACTCGTTGACGCTCCCTGCACCGGCACCGGTACCTGGCGACGCCGACCCGACACCAAATGGCGCTTGACACGCAAGAACCTGGAAGAACGTGTTGCCCAGCAGCGGGAAGTTCTGTCGGCCGCAGCAGACTTCGTGAAGCCGGGCGGCAGCCTCGTCTATGTCACCTGCTCCATTCTCGAGGAAGAAAACGCCCAGCAGATTGCACATTTCTGTGCCAGTCACCCGCATTTTTCCAGCACGTCTGCTCTCGAATCCTGGCACACAGTCTTTGATCCCGGCATTCCGGCACCCTACGGCGAAGATGGCCAGTCCATAACGCTTAGTCCGGCCAAGACGGGGACTGACGGATTTTTCTTTGCGCGCATGCGCAAGGCGGACTGACGCAAACTTCAGACACTTGAAGACGTCTCCTTTTCAATTCATTCTAAACTAGATGATTTGACACCAGTTTTCATATGCGTCATGCACGTCGTGCGCAGCCGAGGGAAGAGGCTGCCGAAGGAGGGACCATGATCCGAAAGACACTCATCAGCGCAAGCCTTGGGCTGCTAGCTGCATCTGCAGCCTTTGTTTCAACGCCGGCTTCTGCCACCGAACCTGCAGCCGTCGTAGAACACTATGCCGCACTGGCACATGCAAAATACGAAGACTCATTGACGACTGCCAGGACGCTTGATGCAGCCATTGATGCATTGATCACTAACCCCGGAGAAGAAACCCTTGAGGCTGCGCGCGAAGCATGGATTGCTGCACGGGTGCCCTATCAACAAACCGAGGTCTACCGCTTCGGCAATCCGATTGTTGATGAGTGGGAGGGTAAGGTCAATGCCTGGCCGCTTGACGAGGGATTGATCGATTATGTCGATGCATCCTACGGCAGCGAGAGTGACGCGAACGCCCTTTATGTCGCCAACATCATCGCCAATTCCAAACTCTCCGTAAACGGCGAAGAGATCGACGCGAGTAGCATCACGCCAGAGCTCCTGCAGGATCTGCATGAGGCGGGTGAGATCGAGGCCAACGTCGCAACAGGCTACCACGCCATCGAATTCCTGCTCTGGGGCCAGGATCTGAATGGTACCGACGCCGGTGCCGGCGAGCGCGCCTATACGGACTTTGATACTGCCAATTGTACCAATGGCGCTTGCGAGCGTCGCGCTTCCTATCTGAAGGCCGCGTCGACACTGCTCATCTCCGATCTGGAGGAAATGGTCGCGGCCTGGGCCACGGACGGTGAAGCCACCAAAACAGTGACAAATGACCCACAGGCCGGTATTCGCGCCATACTTACCGGCATGGGTTCACTCTCATATGGCGAACTGGCCGGTGAGCGCATGAAGCTTGGCCTCCTGCTGCACGACCCGGAGGAAGAGCATGACTGCTTCTCCGACAACACACATGCCTCACACCTCAACGACGCAATCGGCATCACCAGCGCCTACACCGGACAATATATCCGAGTTGACGGCACCGAGATGACCGGCCCCTCGCTTTCGGAACTTGTCGCCGTCAAGGATGCAGCGCTTGATACGGAGATAAAGGGTAAACTGGACACGACACTTGAAGCGATGAATGCAATGGCGGATCGCGCTGAGGGTGGTGAAGCCTACGATCAGATGATCGCAGAGGGCAACGCCGAGGGCAATGCCGTCGTCCAGGCGGCAATCGACGGCCTTATCGACCAGACACGCAGTATCGAGCGCGTCATCGCATCGCTGGAACTCGGAGCCATCGAGCTGGAAGGTTCCGACAGCCTCGACAACCCCGATGCCATCTTCCAGTAACATCTGAGAGGCGGCGGCGCATCTGCGCCGCCCGATACCAAGATGAGAGCGCCAAGAAACATCACGCTATTGCTACCGGTTCTTTCCGGTGCTCTCGTACTCGTCCCACTTTATGCGACAGGCGGCAACCTGAATTTTCCGACCGAGCGAACAGACCTTTCCCAAAAGGACAGGAAGCGGGTGGCACGCGTGACGCAGCCGA
Organism: Pseudomonadota bacterium; assembly: GCA_023390055.1. Lineage (GTDB taxonomy): Bacteria > Pseudomonadota > Alphaproteobacteria > Rhizobiales > Rhizobiaceae > Neorhizobium. The sequence goes on from JAEWDP010000104.1 coordinate 50,869, forward strand.
CCGGCGATTTTTCAACGGCGGAGCGGTTTGAAACAATGCAGGGCGGAGCGGCGACCTCCAAGGCCATCGTCAATGGTGACGCATTCTCACATTTCTCCACCAACTTGACCTTTGCCGAAGAGGAAGAGTTCAAGCTCGGCAATGCACTTTTTCGCAAGCTCTGGGTCTCGTCTCCATCTTCTACCCAGGCTTCGGATGGACTGGGCCCGCTCTTTAACGCCCGCGCGTGCCAAAGCTGCCACCTGAAGGACGGCCGTGGTCATCCCCCGGAAGGTCAGTCGGATACGACATCGATGTTTCTTCGTCTCGCGCGTCCGGCACGCACCGAAGAAGAACGGAAGTTGATTTTCCGCCATGAAGCGCTGAATTTTCCTGACGTCACCTATGGTGAGCAGTTTCAGGATCTTGCTGTCCCCGGCCTCAAGGCGGAAGGAACAATGGCAATTTCCTATGAGGAAATAACGGTAACGCTGGCCGATGGCGAAACCGTCTCGCTTCGCAAGCCTACCTACTCAGTAAAGGAACTCAATTACGGCCCACTTGAGCCCGACACCACCTTATCACCCCGGATCGCTCCTCCAATGATCGGGATGGGCATGATCCAGGCAATCCACGATGCCGATATTCTGGCAAACGCCGATCCGGAAGATCTCGATGGCGACGAAATTTCCGGAAAGCCAGCTATCGTCCGGGATCATAGATCCGGTAAGATCAGCCTCGGACGGTTTGGCCTCAAGGCCCAAAATGCGACGGTTCGCGACCAGACGGCAACAGCCTTCGCCGGTGATCTTGGCATATCCAACCCGGACGCTCCCTTCCCGCACGGTGATTGCACACATGCCCAGAGCGAATGCCTGGCACGTCCAACAGGTGTGCAGACCCGGTTGGGAAACAGCGAGGCGCCCGATCCGGTCCTTGATCTTGTGACCTTCTACTCTGAAAACCTTGCGGTACCTGCACGCCGCAATCCCGACGATCCAGAAGTTCTCAAAGGCAAACAGCTCTTCTACCAGTCCGGATGCACAAGTTGTCACACACCCAAATTTGTGACACGCCGGGACGCCGCAAACAAGGCTCACGCCTTCCAGCTCATCTGGCCCTATTCCGACTTCCTCTTACATGACCTCGGTGAAGGACTTGCGGATGGTCAAAAGGTCGGGGTGGCGGACGGCTATGAATGGCGAACACAGCCATTATGGGGTATCGGCCTGACCCAAACCGTCAACGGACACACGTTCTTTCTGCATGATGGGCGGGCGAGAAATCTGACGGAAGCCATCCTGTGGCATGGCGGAGAAGCTCTCAAGGCAAGGAATGCCTTCGCATCCCTGAACAGAAACGACCGTATCGCTTTGCTAACCTTCCTGGAGTCTCTTTGATGCTGAAGACCATGGCAATGGCGGCCCTTGCAGCCCTTTTTTCCGGTTCGGTGACGTTCGCCCAGGAAGGTCCGTCGCGAACGCCCATCCCTGGTGATGCAAGCATCAGGGCCGTTGTAGAAAGAGCCGTCGACGATTTTATTCGCCCTGGCTACCGCGATTTCCAAATCGCCACGGGCAGGCTCACGGCAAGTATGGAGCACCTATGTTCCAAGCCGTTGCCGGACGCACTCGCATCCGCAAGGGAAACCTTCTCCAACACGGCTTCACGTTGGGCACGTATCGAGATTGTCCGGACTGGTCCGGCACTCTTGCAAAACAGGTTCGAGCGGGTCCTGTTCTATCCCGACCGCAAGAGTACAGGTCTCAAGCAGGTGCAGAGGCTGCTCGCAAAGCCGGATGAAGCCGCAACCGACCACAGGAACCTTCCAGAAAAGAGCGTCGCAGTGCAAGGCCTCGGAGCATTGGAGTTTATTCTGTTCGGCACCGGTAACGAGGCCCTGACGACAGAAGTGGAGAGCTTTCGCTGTCGTTACGGCCAGGCTGTTGCCAGAAACATCGAGCAGATCGCACGAGAACTGACTGATCTATGGGATGAACCAGATGGCATCCAGCGCTCATGGAAGGAACCCGGGACCGACAATCCTCTGTTTCGCAATGAACGCGAGGTGATGACTGCGCTTCTTGGCATCCTCGTCCATGGTGCGGAGATGGTGCGGGATCAGCGCATAGAGACGTTCTACAGAGGTGGGGACAAGACGACCTTTGCCAAACAAGCCATACTCTGGCGTTCCGGCAATACATGGACCATGATCGAAGGTAACATCAAAGCCCTGCAAGAGCTTATCGATGTGTCTGACATGGAGGATCTGCTGGCTGATGACCTACGCTCCATCATCGGATCTGTCGAGTTCGTACTGAAGTCTCTGCTGCGGGTTACAAGCGAGATGAACCCCGACATAGAAGTCGCCGTTTCGGATCGCGCCCAGCGCGAAAAGCTTGACTTCCTGCTCATCAACGGACGAGATCTGATCACCCGTCTGAACGATCAATATGGGGGAGCAATCGGCCTCACTTCGGGCTTCTCCTTTTCTGATGGAGATTGATCATGGCCTGCCGGAGCTGCCTCATTGATCGACGGAGGTTCATGAGAGCCGCCGGCATCGGCTTTGCAGCAACGCTTTCACCACGATCACTGATGGCATTGCAACGTGCGGACGCCGTCTATGCTGCAGGTTTTCGTGCTGCTGATGGAACATATGGCATCGCTACCGTTTCCGAGGCCGGCGAGATCATTGACAGAAGCGCCCTTCCAGGTCGCGCACATGGCATGGCGTTCAGCTCGAATACCGGCAAGCTCGTCGCCTTTGCGCGCCGCCCGGGAACCTTCGCCATGGTTTCTGATATCTTCGGAAGAACAGATCCGATCATATTTTGTGCTCCGGAGACCCGTCACTTCTATGGCCATGGCACATTCTCTCCAGATGGCCGCCTGCTTTATGCAAGCGAGAACGACTTCGATAACAACCGTGGCATGATTGGAATTTATGATGCCTCGGATTGCTTTACCCGCATTGGCGAGTTCGAAGCTCAAGGGATCGGCACGCACGACATGGCCGTCTCAGACGATGGAAGGATGCTCATTATCGCCAACGGCGGTATCGAAACACATCCGGATTTTGGCCGTACCAAGCTTAACCTCGATCAGATGCAGCCGTCACTGGTGCTGCTTGATGCATATTGCGGTGAGACCATTCAGAAACACCCCTTGCCAACGTCGCTGCACCAGCTGTCAACGCGCCACGTTACCGTGAGCAATGACGGCCAATTCTGGTTTGCGTGTCAGTGGGAGGGCCCACGCAATGCGTTGCCGCCTCTCGTCGGATATCTGCGCAAAGGCGAAAATATTCAGTTCGTATCCCTGCCGAAAGACGTAACCATCGGACTTGCGAACTATGTCGGTGCCATCGCGGTCAATCGCCATGACAATCTCGTCGGTCTAACGTCTCCGAAAGGTGGAACGATGGTGCATCTGGATGCAAGGGTAGGCACGGTGGTCAGTTCGACAAAGATTATTGAAGCGGCAGGCATTGCCGCGGCCCCGCGAGGCTTTGCCTATTCGAGCTATGACGGCCGTTTCAACGGTCCTAACAGCAATGTTGCGTGGGACCAGCATATTGTACGTCTCGATTAGCGCACACCGACGTCTCTATCTGCACCACTTGCCGAAAACTCGACGTCATGCAAGTTTCACCGGGATGACAGTGGCGGATCGACCTCTTGTACGTGCGCAAGAACAAGGCGACCGGCCACGGCGGCAGGAGACATCGATATCGATAACGGTGTATTCAATGGCCGTTCTAAGGACAGGAGAACCAGCTTGGCTATAGCCTCTTCGCCAGTTTACAGTCCGACAAATGGGGCCGGAAGCAGTGTAAAGATCACTCATTCTGCCTGGTCAAAGTGGCAATTCTTTCATGGAAGCGCGGCATGAGTGATCCTGACGATTTTCGTGAGCGCATCCGGAAGAGCTTTGGGCAACAGCCGGCGATGAGGACCATTGGCGCAGAACTTACACGTATCGAACAGGCTATCGTGGAGATCGAACTTCCCTTCGATCCAAAGCTGACACAACAGCATGGACTGATGCATGGCGGGATAATCTCGACAGCGCTTGATACCGCCTGCACTTATGCAGCATATTCCGTCATCACCCCCGACGCGGCACTCCTGACTATCGAGTTCAAGGTTAACCTGATGTCACCTGGCCGTGGCGAACGTTTCCTCTTTCGTGGGGAAATTACCAAGCCAGGTTCCACCATCATTGTTGCCGATGGCCGGGCTTATGCAGTGAGCGACGGACCCGCCAAGCTTATCGCGTCAATGACGGCTACGATGATGGTAATCCGCGGACGAAACGATATAGTTGGTTGACATTTCCCTGTGCCAGGCCGGACCGGCTTCCATGCTGAATATTCGATGAACTATGAAGTTGTAAATATCGGCGCGCGAGCCGTTCTTTTCGTCATGGCCGCCGAGCCGGAATATGGCCCCCATCTGCGTCAACGGATAGCGCCATTGATGACCGGGGTCGGCCCGGTGGAAGCAGCAGTCGAACTGACACATGCACTGACCCTGCTGCAAGATTCACCGCTGAAACCGGACCTCGTGATTTCCCTGGGCTCGGCTGGTTCGCGCAAACTTGAACAGACAAAGGTCTACCAGGTTTCCAGTGTTTCCTACCGCGACATGGACGCCTCTCCACTCGGTTTCGAGAAAGGTCGCACGCCATTTCTGAAGTACCCTGTCAAGATTGAACTGAGAGCGAGTATTCCCACGTGCCGCGTGCCTCGCTATCGACGGGCGGCAATATCGTTTCTGGCTCCGCATACGACATGATCGATGCTGACATGGTCGATATGGAAACGTTCGCGATACTGCGTGCGTGCCAACGTTTCCAGCTGCCGCTTATTGGATTGCGCGGTATTTCTGACGGCAAGGAAGAACTGCGGCATGTCGGCAACTGGACGGAGTATCTGCACGTCATCGACGAAAATCTCGCCATAACCGTGGATCACCTTGCGCACATACTCGACAATGACGAGTTGCGACTTTGAAACAGTTGCACGAGGTTCAACTTTTCTCTAAAGGCTCGGCATGACCCAGACAGCCCATCCCGACAGTATCCTCATCATCGATTTCGGCAGCCAAGTGACACAGCTGATTGCGCGTCGCGTCCGCGAAGCCGGTGTCTATTGCGAAATACATCCGTTCCAGAATGCGGACGACGCATTTGGCAGACTTCAGCCGAAAGGCGTCATATTTTCCGGCGGCCCAGCTTCCGTCACGACTGAAGGAAGTCCCCGAGCACCACAGGCGGTGTTTGACTCCGGCGTACCGATTCTTGGCATCTGCTATGGCCAGCAGGTTCTGTGTCTTCAACGCGGCGGCGAAGTGGAGGGCGGACACGCGGCTGAGTTTGGTCGCGCCGACGTGGAAATAAAATCTAAAAGCCCGTTGTTTGAGGGTTTCTGGGATGTTGGAAAGCGCTATCCGGTCTGGATGAGCCACGGTGATCGTGTAACGAGACTACCAGACGGATTTGAGATCATTGCAACGTCCGAGAATGCTCCGTTTGCCATCGCTGCGGATGAAAATAGACGCTACTACACGACGATGTTCCACCCAGAAGTCGTTCATACACCTGACGGCGCCAAGCTGCTTTCCAATTTTGTTCATAAGATCGTTGGATTAACATCGGATTGGACCATGTCGGCGTACCGAGCAGAAATGATCCGGAAGATCCGTGAACAGGTTGGAGACGAGCGCGTCATCTGCGGGTTATCGGGTGGTGTCGATTCGTCTGTTGCGGCGGTACTTATCCACGAAGCAATTGGTGATCAGCTTACGTGCATTTTCGTTGATCATGGCCTGCTCCGGATGAATGAAGCCGATCAAGTCGTGAAGATGTTTCATGATAATTATAACATTCCACTGATCCATGTGGATGCCTCTGATCTGTTTCTTACCGAGCTTTCTGGTGTTTCTGAACCAGAAGCTAAGCGAAAAACGATTGGCCGACTGTTTATCGAAGTTTTCGAAGCAGAGGCAAAGAAAATTGCGGGAGACGGGAAAGGCGCACCACGCTTTCTAGCCCAGGGAACATTGTATCCGGACGTCATTGAGAGCGTTTCTTTCTCAGGCGGCCCGTCAGTCACCATCAAGAGCCACCACAATGTGGGCGGACTACCCGAGCGCATGAATATGCAGCTCGTAGAACCGCTGCGAGAGCTCTTCAAGGATGAGGTTCGCGCGCTTGGCCGCGAACTTGGCCTACCCGACAGTTTCATCAGTCGCCACCCATTCCCGGGACCAGGACTTGCAATCCGTTGCCCCGGTGGTGTGACGCGTGAAAAGCTCGATATTCTGCGTAAGGCAGACGCGATCTATCTCGATGAAATACGAAAGGCAGGCCTGTACGACACGATCTGGCAGGCATTTGCCGTTCTTCTGCCGGTGCAGACCGTCGGAGTTATGGGTGACTATCGTACCTATGACTTTGTTTGTGCTCTGCGCGCGGTTACCTCCGTCGATGGGATGACTGCAGATTTTTATCCCTATGACATGAATTTCCTTGGTCGCACCGCGACACGTATCATCAATGAAGTTCGTGGTATTAACCGGGTTGTCTACGATGTGACGTCGAAGCCGCCTGGTACAATCGAGTGGGAATGATTCAGGCCTATCCGAACCCCGCCGCTTTTGCGCTGAGATACGTAATTGGGGCACAACCCCGGGCGATGTCTTGTGATCGTCCTTCTACAGCTGTCGAATAAATGGATGTACGTTTCGTCAGATGGCTGGTGAGCGCAGACCGAGGTCGGGCAGGTAGGGAATGGCTTTGGCACCGGCAATGGATAGTAGGTCACCAAGATAATCCCAAAACGATATCCCAAGCTTATTGCAGGTCTTGAGCAGAGACAGGAAAGTATCACGGCAATCACGACCGGTATCGCTGCGTGTGCCACCACTGACCTTGCGCCTGGTAACCTGGCAGCGAATGTCATTCTCCGAGCCATTGGTGTGCAACGGAATCTCTGATCGCTCAAGGACTATCAAAAGCTCCGCCTTGTTCGCATGCAAGCTACGCCGCATCGCTTGAACTCGACGCTGTTTCGCTGGAATCGATCATTGAACGGATTTGGGATTTGGTCGGCCTGTCATGCGCGAGGATCGCAGAAAGAGACGAGAATGAGGCATGACCGAGGGCGTCGCCATCATTGACGGTAATGTATATTTACATTACATTATTTCATCGAACAATGGAGGTTGCGATGGCGTCGCTGGCGGTCACGGTGAAGGGGCAGGTTACGCTCAAGCGAGATTTACTGCGGCATCTCGGCATCAAGCCGGGGGAGCGGGTCGAGTTTGAAAAACTGCCTGATGGTGAGCTGCGAGTGCGGGCGGCGCGGCCAACGGGTACGATTGACGACTTCTTCCACGCGCTTGACGGCAAGGTGAAGCTGAAGAAGCCGCTGACGATTGAGAAAATGAACGAGATCGCGGCGGCAGGGTGGGCTGGCGAGCTGGACGGCGAATGAAGATCACTGCTGATACCAATGTGCTTGCTCGTGCGATCCTGCAAGATGACGCCGAGCAATGCCGTGCGGCACGCGACTTGCTTAGGGATGCGACCTTGGTCGCCGTATCGTTGCCGTCGCTATGTGAGCTTGTCTGGATACTCCGACAAGGTGCGAAGCTGGCGAAAGAGGACGTGTCGATAGCCATCCAAGCGTTGCTCGATGCTGGTAATGTTGTCCTCAATCGCCCTGCTGTGGAGTCAGGGCTAGCGCTGCTCGATGCCGGAGGGGGCTTTGCTGACGGCATCATGGCGTACGAAGGCAAGTGGCTGGGCGGCGAAACTTTCGTCTCTTTCGACAAGAAGGCGGTCGCGCTTTTATCGAAACAGGGCGAGTCTACGCGACTGCTGACCTAGTTGGAGTGCAACCCAGATTTCAACGTGGTATTTATCGTAATATTCGAAGATGGGTATGCCTCAATATATTGAAATATAACGATAAAAATATCATTTTTATGATCGAGTGGGAGTAATTTTGGCATCGCCGATCGCCGCCGACTTTTCTCTATGGCATAGCTGAGGGTAAGCCTCTTATTCCATCCAAACAGGCTGGGTCGGGCGGGCTTGGCACGACTTGCTGCGCAGCATGCACCATCTGTCGCCCTTCTGCCCTTGTAATGTCGCCATCCAGTGCGAGCCTAAAGCTACAAAGCGAACCGGAGATGAATGGACGCATGGCAGGACGAAGCGGGGCACGGATAGCAGGGCTGTTTGTCTTGGGGTCAGCATTGTCGGCAGCAGCGTCCGGCCCCTTTCCCTACTCCGATCTTCCGCCCAACCTGCCCGAACGCCGCCCCGGACTATGGGAAATCCGCACGGAAGGCACGCTGAGCAGCGGGCCTGTTAAAAGGTATGAGGAGCGGTCCCGTCTCTGCGTGGATGCTGTTGTCGATCACGCGCTTTACCGCAAAGATCTGGATGCCAAGCATATGACCGTAGCAATAATGGATGGAAGGTGCGATGCACCCGCCTACGCCTTTGATGGCCACGCCCTTTCCATGACCATGCAGTGCACCAGCGGAGCCGTGGACGGCGGCCCGCGTGCCGAGACCAGCTTTGCCAGCACCACTACTTATGCCGGTCCGGACAGCGTAACCGTAGAGCACCGGCGGGTCGATCACGGCCACATTGCCTTTGAGAGCGAAACCACCTATCGCGATACCATGACGCGGATCGGCGATTGTGAAGCCGGCCAGAAGCCCGGCGACCGTGTCCGTATCGATTCCCGCATGGATGGCAGCGAAGTTCAAAAATCCATGCGCAAAGACAATATACTCGATTGCTCCCACACCCATCACAAGTTGATGGAAGATATTCTGGCAGCCCATCGCCGACTAAATGAGTCAGGGCTGTAAGCCATACGGTGAAAGACCGCTTCATCTATTCTTTCCATGACAAAACGTTCCCTGCAAGCCGCGAGCAGAGCTCACTTTGGCGCATGGAAACGAGCCTCCGGGGATGAAGCCCGATCTCGCGAACAGGCAAACGCGGGCGCTAACAAAACGGTGAGCGCACCGGCTGGTGCCGATGGGCCAGCTTCACGTGATGCAGTGACGATCCGTAGCAAGCACTGATGCAAGTCGGCGCACAGTTTATTGGCGCTCTCGCGGCTGCCGGTGACTCCAATACTCCTGCACACCCGTGGATCGAACAGGATCCAGACACTGGTACGCAGAACTCAAAATACGTCTGCCGCCACCGGAAACCACAAGGCAACTTGCCGATTCACTCTCCTCACTCGCAGATATACTGCGTGGCAAAGCAGCAAGATGAACAGTGGCAGCACACCAGTCACCTGAGTGTTTCCGTTCTCTTCCTAGTTGCAGCCGGGCACTCCAGATGCTCCATATCCGAATCCGGAAACCAATCGACTCGAATTTTTATATACAAATGGAATTGGCTTGTCCTGCACTCACGTTAGGGCAGGCAAGCTGCATCCGGTTTATTGACCGCCTCATCCACTCGAAGTCCCGGAGCTTCATAATATACCCATCATAAATGGGCAGATTTCCTGAGCTTAACCACGATACATTGAGAAGCAGAAGCGTGTTAAACTCACCTGAACGAAGCATTTACGTCACGCAGAAATGACAGGTCGTACTAGAGGTATCGTGCTGGCAACCCGATGTCCGATCGATCTCAGCCATAATGTTACAGATGGACGATCTCGTGCGTCGTTCTGATGCCAGAATGTGTAATCCGCTACTATGAGTGGCCGTAATTTTGGTCAAGTTCGGATACAAATGCAGCTCGAAGTTGGTGAATCCTGAGAAATCACCGCCTTTGCAACACCCCTACCAGCCGCTGAACCGCGGCCACCACTTCAACGGCTGTTGCTCGTCAACAGAGATCACCCAGTATCCTTCGTGCTGCGCTGCAGTCGCGCAGGCATGATTGGGAAGGATCCGCAGTTTTGTTCCAATCTGTACTGCCGGGATATGTTCGATGCCCCCTGGACGAAGGCTCAGGATCGAGTGCTCCTGATTTACACCGGTGACAAGCAGATCAGGAATTGGTTCACCGTCGACATTGCAAACCAAGCCGTATCCCTGATCGACGCGCTGGTTGGATGTACCTCGGTCTCGCGACAGCGCCATCCAGCCGGCATCAGTTATTATCCAACCGCGTTCCTTCTGATGCCCTATAACAGTTGCCAGAACAGAAACAGCGATATCTTCGTGCGTGCAAACCCCGATGCCGGCCATTACCAGATCGAAGAATACATAGACCCCGGCGCGCAATTCGGTCACACCGGTCAGGTCACGTGCATGATGGGCCGTCGGAGTAGAGCCAACACTGACAACGGGACACGGCAAGTTTGCAGCACGCAGGACACCAGCCGCCTGAACAGCTGCTGCACGCTCCTGCTCGGCGAAGGCTGCCAGACTGCTCTTATCTCTGACATTATAGCTTCCACCTGCATGCGTGAGGATGCCGCGCAAGTTGGCGCCCCCCTCGTGTAGGATACGCCCGACTTGGGCGATCTGTAGCGCCTCTGGTGCCAGTCCTGAGCGATGCCCGTCACAGTCAATCTCGATAAGTACGCCTATTGGGTCACCAGTCTGTTCCGAAGCGAGCGCAACAGCCTGTGCCTGCTCGACTGAGTCAAGAACTATCGTCAAGTCACATCCTGACCTGCGCAGCGCAGACACTCTGGGCAATTTGTCAGGCGAAATGCCTACGGCGTACAGTATATCTCGGACTCCTGCAGCAAAGAACACCTCTGCTTCCTTCATGGTCGAAACGGTGGCCGGACCATTGCCGTTAGCGAGAGTTCGACGAGCGACATCAACGGACTTGGAGGTTTTGAGATGAGGCCGCAACGACACTCCGAGGCCATCCGCGTGCGAACGAAGTCTTTGAATATTGTTCTCCATGCGGGCTTCATCGAGAATGAGGCACGGAGTCTGAAGATGATCTAGATGGTGTTCTTGCGACAATACACTTTCCTCGGAACTAGAATACTGATGGTGATCATCTTCTATCGACTCTGATCTGAGGTACAGTTCCATCCATCGTAGCCGCAACAGAACATCGTTGCTGCAGGAACTTCTTTCTGGTTCCAGGCGGCCGATATAACCGGCCCCCTGTAACCCATTCGGTCTTCAACTTGACCAGCCTTTGGTCCATTGCGGCACAATCGTGCGAAACTTGGAAGGTTCGGCAAGCAATGCGGCCGTCTCCCGCTGATAGTCAGCATACCAAGATTGATTAACAAAATCATTCGTCGCGGCTTCACCCGTAAAGAGTTGATAGGCCACAATCGTATCGGGGTCATTTTCATCGAACCCATACACATAGGCAAGCTGACCCTTGGCGCTTTCAATATACGCGCGTGCATACTTCTCCCAGATATGTTTCACCTGATCACGCTTCCCGGGCAGGGCTTTGTGCCTGATGTAAAGTGCTTTCGCGCTCATCGTCGTCTCCATTGAACGTCTTGGCATCTGCCGATGGACGCATAACCGCCCATGCCCATATGACGTTCACGACATGGCGTTTGTGACATCGAGTAATATTTTTCTGCGGCCCGATATAAAAGTCGATTTATGTGATGGTTGGAGATCAACCGTCATCCATGGAATTGAGCCGGGACCATCAAGCCATGTCTCGGCGAAAACGGCGTCGTTTCTAAAATTCCAGAGACTTTTGCTCAGGATCAAGCGAAGCAAGCCTCACACCTTCGAGTTCCAGCATCCGCGCCTTTGAAATTACGCCTCCTGGAGCAGAGAAACCTCCGAGCTTGCCGCCAGCTGCGACCACTCGGTGGCAGGGGATGATCAGGGCAACCGGATTTTTCGCCATCGCCTGGCCGACTTTACGCGCTGCCTGCGGTTCCTCGTCCAATTCCTTGGCAAGCCTGCCGTACGTCGTCGTATGGCCCCATCCAATCTTGCGGGTTAAATCGTAAACCTGTCTGAAGAAGCCACTCACGCCGTGAAGATCAAGTGTGTAACTGGTAAAATCTACTGGCTCACCCGAGAAATAGCGTGCTGCTGCCTCGATCGCCTTTGCAACCTCCAACGGAGGCACTCCATGATCGGAATTTGACAAACGATCGACCAATAGCCGTTCCGTCGCCTCAGCATCACTGGTCGGCAATTGAAAGCGGGTAATACCTGCATCGCTCCAGGCGATACCGCAGAATCCACCGCACGTCTCGAAAACAGCGTACCGGCTCGTCATCGGCAATCCCCGGGACAATCAGACAGAACACACTCGCGTCGAGGTTCCTTGAACACGAGTATTCGTCTTCTTGCGCGCACCCATGTTTTGTCCATCACTTCAAAACATTACCAGAACAATCTGGCGATGGAAGATTTTTTGACCGTCTGCGATAGATATTCGCCGTCTCATATCACGCCCGGTAGCCAGTCCCGAATGACGACTTCATCCTGTTCAACAAGATCGTGTGCTGCGTCGACGCGCCGTTCTTCCAATTCCGCACCGGCGGACGAGAGTTGCTGCACCAGGCCTTTTGCATAGGGAGCGTAAAAATCCGATGCTCCGGTCAACATCAGGACGCGGGTATCGACGAGGATTGACGCTGGAGGTTCATCCAGAACCTTTATCGCCCGCAAAAGGACTGCCCGGCGAAACAGATCTGGATGGAGTTGCATGGCCGCCCCAAGCATGTTCGCACCGTTCGAATAGCCGATGAAAGTGGCATCGGACAGGTCGATGCCATAGGCTTCCGGTAGCGCCTCCACGAATGCCGCTAAGGCTTCAGATTCCGATACTATGTCGTTTTGATCGAAACGACTGATGCCAAGGCGACGGAAGAAGCGCGCACTTCCCTCTTCAGTGGAACGTCCCCTGACACCTATCAGAGTGGCGTTCGGCATCAGCCGGCGTCCCAACGGCAGCAGGCTAGTCTCGTTGCCTCCCGTTCCGTGGAACAGTACCAACGTAGATCCATCGGGATTATCAGGCACGTGAACCCGATGCACGAACGGCAAGTCACGATACACCGTCCTTTGCTCACCAGGCATTCCAAACTGTGGCAGAACAATTCTGATATCGGTTTCGTCCTCTTGGAAGTGTCGCGGAATGAAGACGCTGCGGCCAAGCGCCTTAAGCGCCTCATCAACGGCGAAGCCCGGCCCGTCAGTCGCAACTTCAATGAGTGTACCGGCAGGTTCGCGCACATAGAGAGAATAGAAGTATGTTCGATCATGAACTGTCGTCGCACCAAGCCGGCTCGTTTCAAGTCTTAGGTGCAGGTCTTCAATAGCTGCCTTGTCAGGCGCACGGAAGGCAACGTGATCAATCGTTCCCGTCCCAGGTGCAGCGGTCCAAAATCCCGTTGCATCGCGAATATCGATGGCGTCTCCAACCGAAGAAATCATGCGTTTCAGACTGCCCTCTTCAGGTCCGGGTAAAAAACCCAGCTCGCGCTCGAAGAACTGCGCCGTCTCCCTTCGTTTTTCAGACCAGAGCGTAACGCTTCTTACGCGCGTGACTGCATCTGCCTCGGCAATTCCGGGCAAGACCCAAGGGGTTGTCCCACCGGAAAGTGACGTGCCGATAAGCTTGACGATTATGCCGTCCGGATCCGTCATACGCAGCACAGGTTCACCGAATTCCTGAACCGGTCCGGTCGCCGCCACGCCGTATTGCAGTGCACGAGTTAGCCAGAAGCCGATAGCCTCTCGCGAAATTGCAAAGCCAACTTCAGCCGCGGCTCCATGGCCCACGCGACCTGGGGACCCATCTTCCCAGATGAGAAAGGTAACAAGTGAGCCGGGAGACGCCACCGCGTCCCCATAAAAAAGATGAAGCTGGGCTGCATCTTCGAAGCCTGCCGTCTGCTTGACCAGGCGCAGCCCTAGAAATCCCGCGTAAAAGTCAACGTTGGATTGCACCTTGCGGGTTATCAATGTCACATGGTGAATACCTGATGACACACCGGCTCCTTTCTCCATGATTTGGGTCCATAGCGCGCATGGAGTCTGCCGAGCAGTCTTCCAGTCTGGAAAGATTGGCGGCCCATAGCACGAAAATCAACGGAAAAGCATCGTCCGGCATCCAAGAATGCGTGAGAAGACCAGAGGTTGCCATCAAGGATCCGGGGCTGTTCTAATCTGCGCGACTGACGAAGGACCATCACTGATGGCCTTCCGCATAAAGTTTCCCGGATGCGCGGTGGATTAACCGCATTCTCGAAAATGGCTCCGACAATCAAGACGTTGGTCCCGGCGCACCAATTACACCGCTGGTCGACGGTTTCGGCCGGTATCCAAATGACAAAGCGCTGCTGAGGGATTGGGAATGACGTCCGATACCTTCGAACGATGCTCTTGAAACGCAACCCGCGTACGTGTCGTTTTACCGAGGTGATCTGGCAATGCCGCCATCATTTTGCGGGATAATATGTGCCATCTGCGTCAAATGAGGATCGCATGTCGCAGATCCCGTGGCTGTATCCTGAGTGGTACAGACTGTACCGGCGATAAGAGGAAGAACCGAGGCTCTGCGGCAAGGCGGCGATCTGCCGCCTGTCATACATCAAAGTTCGCTACGGATACAACGAGCGACTTCTTGCCCCCGGTATCTGTGCAATTGCACCTATTACGGCAGTCCCGAGTTTCGGGAACTCATGACGTTGTAGCGTCAACAATTCGTACCGCCACCTGATATTGTTGTGGCAGTATTTATCCGAAAGTGATCAGAACTGGTCGAAAGCCTTCGGGTCGATTCCGAGAATGGCAAGGTCCCGCTTGGCTGGCTTGCGGCGATTCTCAACAGCGCTCGATGCATTGACCGCAGCACCGAAAACTGCGAACGCACGGCCAATGAAGCCGCCCGGGATGGTCTTACGTGTACTCGACATGATGTTCTCCTTTATGTTGCACTCAATGTGGGGTCTCGGTTGAATTTGTGCAATGCACAAGGAAGCATCGGAGCTATGCTTGCAGAGCATGCCAATTCCACCTATGCCCCTGCTTGCCTAGGGGGCATTCGGCTTGATATCCGTTGTCTCGATATGACGGAGGCCTGACAATGAGCGTGACCATCTACGGTATAAAGAACTGCGATACGATGAAGAAGGCGTTCAACTGGCTGAACCAGAATGACATCGCCTACGATTTCCACGACTACAAACGTGAAGGGATCGACCAAACCCATCTCGATCGCTGGATAGATGCCGCGGGCTGGGAGACTGTCTTGAACCGTTCCGGCATGACCTTCCGCAAACTGGACGAGGCCGCCAAAACAGATCTCGATCGGGATAAGGCCATCAGTTTGATGCTTGTTCATCCATCAATGATAAAGCGTCCGGTCATCGAACACGACGGCAAGGTCATCGTCGGTTTCAAGCCGGAATTGTACGAGCAAAATTTCCGCTGAGGCCCGTCCGGTAGAATGAACGCTTTCAACCGAAACACCAGCGAGTGCTGCCGTCACGAAGTGACGAAAGCACTTTTCGGGCAATTATCGCAATACCTATCGCCAACCCGGTTACTTCAAACGACAGTCAAAGCGTACTATGTCTCAAGGGACCTCTCCAGACAGGAAACCGAGACATGAATATCCAATCCGAAATCAAGACCACTATCGATCCGATCAAGCTCGACAAGCTTGCAGAGGTTGCCGTGAAGGTCGGCCTTCAACTGCAACGCGAGCAGGATCTCGTCATAACCGCGCCACTTGCAGCGCTGCCACTGGTTCGACTGATCACCAAGCAGGCCTACCTTGCCGGAGCAGGGCTCGTGACGACATTTTATTCCGACGAAGAAACAACTCTTGCACGCTATCAGCATGCCTGCGATGGCAGTTTCGACAAGGCGTCGGACTGGCTCTACCAGGGCATGGCGAAGGCGTATTCGGCCGGCGCCGCCCGTCTTGCCATCGCCGGCGACAACCCCATGCTTCTGGCAAGCCAGGATCCTTCCAAGGTAGCCCGCGCCAACAAGGCAAATTCGATAGCTTACAAGCCGGCCCTGGAGAAGATCTCCAACTTCGACATAAACTGGAACATCGTCTCTTACCCCAACCCCTCATGGGCCAAGGTTGTGTTTCCTGATCTTCCCGAAAACGAAGCGATCTTCAGGCTTGCACAAGCCATCTTTGCTGCGTCACGTGTCGATGTTGCCGACCCGATTTCCGCCTGGAGAAATCATAACGAGAACCTTCGCAAGCGTTCAACATGGCTGAACGGCGAGCGGTTTTCAGCGCTGCACTTCACCGGCCCTGGTACTGATCTCACAGTCGGTCTTGCTGATGGGCACGAGTGGCATGGCGGCGCCTCCGTTGCGAAAAACGGCATCACCTGTAATCCCAACATCCCGACCGAAGAAGTATTCACAACGCCGCATGCGCTGAAGGTGGAAGGGCATGTATCATCCACAAAGCCGCTATCTCATCAGGGTACATTGATCGACAATATCCGGGTTCGCTTCGAGAAAGGGCGTATCGTCGAGGCCAAGGCTTCGAAGGGTGAAGAGGTTCTCAACAAAATTCTCGACACGGATGCCGGAGCCCGCCACTTAGGTGAAGTTGCCCTCGTTCCACACTCGTCTCCAATTTCGGCAAGCGGAATACTGTTCTACAATACCCTCTTCGATGAGAATGCCTCCTGCCATATCGCGCTTGGCCAGTGCTATTCAAAATGTTTCCTTGATGGCGCATCGCTTACCCAGGAACAGATCAAATCCCAAGGTGGCAATTCAAGCCTCATACACATCGACTGGATGATCGGCTCGGACAAGGTGGACATCGACGGCATCAAGACAGATGGCACAAGATTGCCTGTCATGCGCCAGGGAGAATGGGCCTGATATTGCCTTATCTGCAACTGATGAACGACTGACATTCAGCCGGCAGTAGCCGGCTGAATGTCAGCGATAATAGATAACCTTACCGCCATTCGCCGCAGTCTGGACCCACAGCACGTTGTGTACTTTAATCTCGCGCCGCGCCAGAGCATCCTGCAGGACCGGACTACGCAAGACCTCCTCCTGCGCGATCCTAATCTGGGCCGGCACTTCAAATATCGCAGCGTGAGATCTGCGCTCGAGATGCCCGGCTCCGACTTGCACTGCCCTCACGCCATCATTGTAAACGCGACCGAACAGAAAAACTGACAGCTCGCTCTGTTGCGCAGCAGCGACGACGGGCAGGTGCATGCAGATGGCAAGTGCACCAACGAATATTTTCCTCATGGCGATTCCCTTTTCAAATCTGGTGCACAAGGAACAGGCAGGCCAGGCTCGGACTAATCATACACTTCACCAAACAAAGCCGGGAAGAGAACTTCATGATGAGATAACGCTTGCCATTGCACAATCAAGCAAGATCCGTTCTTCAGGTAGACCTCAAAACAAGTCACCCTGCTTCGGCTTGTCGTTCTCCGGTGCCGTTTTTACGGCCTTCCTTGGCGACGATCTGCCGATCGTTGATGCCTTGCCGACAATCACATCGACCCGGTCATCGGCAAATTCGATCACCAGAGGCTTCCCGACTCCGGTCTCCCTTGCGCGCGTCAGTGGCGTACCCTGATGGTTACGCACAACGGCATATCCACGTTTCAATACATTCTTGTAGGAAAGCGATTGCAGTATCCGGTCTTGTGCGCCCACAAGGCTGCGCCCCTTCAAGAGGGCATGACTGACTGCCGTATCCGCATGGCGCATGAGCGAAGCCACCCGCTGACTCTCCCCACGCATAATGCCTAGGATCCGGGTACGAAGAGTTGAAAGGGCCGCTCCCCCATGCGCCACCCGTGTCCGCTCCCTTAGGATTTGCCGCTCGAGACATCGCTCCATGCGCAGTGCCCCATCACCAACAAGACGGCGCCGATCGACAATGCGATTGGCCAGAAGATCAAGGCGGAAGTCGGCCATTGCCCTTTCAAGGCTCCGGCGTTTCATAACAGCTGTCCGCTCCAGCCCGCGACCAAGGCCTGTCGCAGCCTCGTCGAAGCGACGTCGCGGCAGCGCCAGCAACTGATCCGGAGACGGCAGTGCCCGAACAAGTGCGCGCAATGACTGGCGACGCGTTTCCATCCCTCGAAATGCGCAACCACTCAACCTTGCCGCAAGACTTGCCAGTTGTGCTTCGAGATCCGCCTTTACCGGCACCGCCATTTCCGCAGCACCTGTCGGCGTTGGTGCACGTATGTCTGCTACGTGGTCAATCAACGTCCAGTCTGTCTCGTGACCGACCGCCGAAATCAACGGAATGGTGCTGTCGCTCACAGCACGTACGACAATCTCGTCATTGAAGCTCCAGAGGTCTTCCAGACTTCCTCCGCCACGTGCAACGATCAGGAGATCCGGACGTGCGATCGGCCCTCCTCGAACGAGTCCATTGAAGCCGCGGATGGCAGCTGCGACTTCGTCGCCTGCCCCTTCCCCCTGTACCTTCACTGGCCAGACAATCACATGTACCGGAAAACGATCGGTGATCCTGTGCAGGATATCGCGGATCACAGCACCGGTTGGCGATGTGACGACGCCGATAACACGTGGCAAATATGGCAATCGAACCTTGCGCGCCTGATCGAAAAGGCCTTCAGCAGCAAGCCTTCGGCGTCGATCCTCCAACAGAGCCATCAAGGCGCCGGCACCAGCCGGTTCAAGGCCATCAATCACGATCTGATATTTGGACGAACCGGGAAAAGTCGTCACCTTGCCTGTGGCAATAACTTCCATCCCCTCTTCCGGCAGGAACCTGAGGCGAGAAAACGTTCCCTTCCATATCACCGCGTCGATCCGCGCCCGATCATCCTTCAAGGAAAAATAGGCATGGCCGGAGGAATGCCGCCCCCGATAGCCGGAAACCTCGCCACGAAGGCGCACATGATCAAAAGCAGTTTCAACGGTCCGCTTGATCGAGCCAGACAACTCGGAAACCGACAGCTCAATAAGATTTGTTGAAAGATCCTTGGTCGCAGAGGTATTCATGCACTCCTTCTATATGAAATTTCTGGCAACTTCACCTCCCAGACGCTGTCAAACATGGGGACGGCCAATGCATTCCGGTCTGTGCCGCGCAGCAATTCCTCTATCTGCCGGCCAGAAGATCCTACCTGCGCTTGCCA
Organism: Pseudomonadota bacterium; assembly: GCA_023390055.1. Classification (GTDB taxonomy): domain Bacteria; phylum Pseudomonadota; class Alphaproteobacteria; order Rhizobiales; family Rhizobiaceae; genus Neorhizobium. The sequence goes on from JAEWDP010000104.1 coordinate 69,932, forward strand.
TTCAATCTTCGTGGAAAACCGGTAGATCGCGACCTAGATACGGAACATGGCGAACGCAACAGGATTGTAGTTCCACGGCCTTTTGCGCCCGACAGGCTTTTGGCCAGCACCAAATATGATGGAGGCGATGAATGCCCGACAACACCATCTTCCTTCGTTTCGCCGATCAACGTGAAGCGCTCAAAGTCCTGCGACAAGTCGGGATCAGTTGCCAAGTCGACAAAGAACAAACGTTGCGATTACCCTGCTACGGTGTGATAGGAAAATATCGCTACATCCTCGACCACCTCTTCACGGCGGGTACGATAAGCCATCCAACCGGTGAACTGGCTTCATTCGAAGGAGAGGCCATGGCACTGACAACCACCCTTCCCGGGCTCCATCTCAACCTGTCGTTCGACGGTCCTGTTCCCGATCCCTTGCACTCCTACACCGTGCAGCCGGCTGTTCCAGTTGTTCGCTTCGTACAGTGAACCGGAGGCATATAATCCGGCAGATCAATCAACAGAGCTTGCCAGGACGAATCTACGACAAGGACACAACCGATTCGTCTAGCTTCACACTGCAAACATTCGTTATTGCATACACATGTTTAAGCAGAGGTCCGACAACATGATCATGGAACAAATCGATAAAACCGAAAGCCGCCCTCGGAGCCTGCCGGCAACAGGAATGAGGGGACTCGGCCGTCAGAGAGGAGCGCGTAGAGGCCGTCAGCTTTCATCCTGGCAAGCGATTGTGTTTGCGGATCACTTGCGCAAAAGGCGATGATGGTCGCATCTGCACCTTCAAGAAACGCTCGTGCCTCATCAGGTTGCGCCAGTCCTATATGCAATTCGGTCAGCATGCCCGCCTGGTTGCGATGATAAGGCGCCGTAAGCACGCGATGCGGGGTAAAGCGCAGAATTTCTGCACCGCTGTTTGACGGAGCAACGACAACGCCAGGTTCCATCGCGGCCAGAAGCGGCAAGCCGCCAATGGTCGAGCACTCGCCGCGTTCAGGCCCGATGTTGCTATCCTGCGTAATTGCAACAAGGCTTGTCGCCGCCTCCGCCTCCCGATCGAGCAACGCGCCTGCGACCCCCCAGACAACGGGGACGCTGATCAACACTGTCCCAAGATAGGCAAATGCCCTGTTGGGGCTTTCCGGATCGGCACGCCAGTTGTTACGAAGATCAGCAATCAGAAGCGACAGGGGTAAAATTGCCACAAGATTGGCAAAGATGAACCCGCGGACCTGCACAAGTGCGATACCCCAGCAGACAACTGCAAGGAGCCCGAGAACCAGATGCGTTTCGCGGCGCACCCCTTGCACTGCACGAAAGAGACATACCATGATGGCAAAGAAGCCAACGGCATAATATCCCCCAAGCGCATACGGCTCACGCAAAATCAGAGTGGCGAACGGTTGGGCCTCATTCACCATGTTCAGCCACAGTTTCACCAGCATCGGATCGAGATTTGCCAGAGGACTCCCAAGGCATTGTGGCGCAATCACACGGGCGGCAATGAACAACACGGTGCCAATTGCGGCCGCCGCTACGATGCGTGTCCTGCGGTCTGACGTGAACGGAACGCAGGTTACGGCTGCCAGAAGTGCTCCCCCCATTGCAGACAGACTGTAAAACCCAAGAGAAAGACTGTCACAGGTCACCACTCCATAGCCCTGCGGCGGAACCGTCACGAAGAATATTGCAGATATTGACAGCGTGAAGACGATCCCAAAGGTGCGTGCCGGCTGCGCCATGACCTCACCATGCCATACCCATTGAAACGCAACACCCAGGCATGCCGCCGCCACAAGAGGGACTGTTTCAGCCCCAATGGCGACTGCCAGTGCGGCGGCCACTCCGGCAGCGGCGTAGCTTGTCAGTCGACGTTGCGGATCAATAATCATCGCAGCTACCCAGGCAACCAGCACCATCTGAGCATTGTGGTGGTCGATCGAACCGGGATGAAACCGAACGCATGTGAAGGCAAACAGGCTACCCAGGCCAAGTGCAACATGCATTGCGAGCGAGCCCGATAGCCGGCCAGCGGCAATGCCGAGGGGATAGAGCAACAATGGTATGAGCATCAATGGCCAGACAGTCAAGGCAAGCGCCTCGGCCTGCTCATGTGGCAAGAACATCTCACCGATCCTGATCATGAACGCAATTGGCAGGTCCACCAGGCGCGACCAGTGCATCAAGGTCCCCCCTTCCATCCCAAGGCGGTATTGCGTCAGATCGAACCAGCCCTGTCCGGCTAGAAGGTCTCTTACCTGAACGAGGCGCATCACATCATCATTGTCAGCCCCGACATAATCTCTGGTCGACGAAAGAAGAACAACAACAAGCATGACAGCAATCGTTGCCAGGGCATAATGCCCGGTAAACCTGACTGACCCACCCGATAACAACGGCCACCGTTCATCCTGGTTCTTATAATGTCCGTGAGCCGTCGCATGCATTATCGGATACCTCGCGGAAAACCCCCGTCCCTCAGGACAAACAAGCAAAAGACTGTGGCCGAAAGACCCCTGCCAGATCCTCGTGAAAATACGTGGCGGCCCGATGCACGTGAAGACATAAGCAACATGTTTTCTCCGTGAATAGCTGCATGCCCAACGATCTTGTATCCCTCCATACAACTGCTCGTTTAAAGAATGATTATGCGGCGTAAGACACTGACTGGTGCCATGCAGAAACGGCCATGTCCTGTGTTGACCACAAGTGGCACAGGCCATCCACCTTTGGAAAGATCCTGCGACTGCAGGCCAGGAATACGTCAAACTGCAACTGCGGAAACCTAGATTTAACTTTCCGAGGAAATAGTGAAGCCTGCTGCGCCAGGGATCCCTTGCGTTAAATCAGGTCGCGAGTGCACCAATGCCCACCGATCAACTTGACATCGCCATCCTGCTGCCCTGTTACAACGAAGCGGCAACTATCACAGACGTCGTCGAAGGTTTTCGCAAGGCACTGCCGTCCGCTGAGATCTACGTCTACGACAACAATTCCACCGATGGTACGGCATTAAAAGCAATGCTGGCTGGCGCGCACGTAGTGCGCGAGCGTCGTCAAGGCAAAGGCAATGTCGTGCGCCGCATGTTTTCCGATATCGACGCCGACATCTATCTGATGGCGGATGGTGATGGAACCTATTCCCCATCCGATGCCGGAGAACTGATCCGAACGCTGCTTTCAGAACGTTCCGATATGGTCGTCGGCACACGCCGTGGCGTAGGCACTGATGCCGGACGACAGGGTCACGCCTTTGGCAATCGAATCTTCAACCGCCTTTACCAGACAATCTTCGGCCGTGACTTCACGGACATTTTTTCAGGATACCGGGCCTTCTCACGGCGCTTCGTAAAAAGCTTCCCTGCCGTTTCTGACGGCTTTGAGATCGAGACCGAGATGTCGGTTCATGCATCGCGTTTAAAGCTTCCAACAAGCGAGATCGAGCTTCACTACGGCCGCCGCCCGGCCGGCTCGCACTCGAAGCTGGCGACGTTTCGTGATGGTGGAAGGATCCTCTGGATGTTCACCATGTTGATGAAGGAGACCCGCCCCTTCACTTTTTTCGGCACCATCAGCGCCATCGTCATGATCACCAGTGTCACTTTCATGCTGCCAGTACTGGCGGAGTATTTTCAGACCGGCTTCGTCAGCCGCATTCCCACTTGGATTTTGTCAATGGCACTGATGATGGTGTCGCTCCTAATCTTTACCGCCGGACTGATCCTCGATTCCGTGTCACGGGCACGAAACGAACAGTTGCGACTGCATTATATGAATATTGCCCACATGAACCTGTCCGGGAACGATCAGGTTGTGGCGAAGCCGCCCGGCAAGCGTCGCCGCACCCGTGCGGCATGACACGTCTTGTCTGGTTCGCAGTTTCGGGCCTTGTGGGCTTCACTATTGACGCCGGCCTGACCCAACTCCTTCTTGTCACAAGTTCAATCGGACCGCTCACGGCACGTATCCCGGCAATCATGACGGCGATGACCGCAACATGGTTTCTCAATAGAACCTTCACATTCGGTCGCTCGACGTCATCCCTCGCCTCGGAGGGCCTTCGCTACTGGATCGTTGGCATATCGGCCGCCCTGGTCAATTATGTGATCTATTCCATGCTGATCGCAGGCATCCCCGGGTTGCAGCCGACCGCAGCGATTGTTTTCTCCTCGCTCGCAGCCATGGCCTACAGCTTCCTTGGCTATTCGCGGATCGTTTTCCGCCGTTAGACAGTTTCCCAACCGGAATGCTCGCTGGCGCGGTAGATGGCGTCTATGAACTTCTGGTTCTTCAGCGAATTCTCAAGCGATACAATCTCTGCCTTTTCGCCGGATGCGGCCCTCGCAAAGCTTTCCACTTCAAGACGATATTGGCGGCTGTCCTGAAAGCGGAAGATCTGCGAACCGGTATGGTTCTGATTGGTGAGTTCCAGTTCTTCTGCACCCCAGCGGTCGGCGTTGAACGGCGATTTCACTTCGATATAGCCTTCCGTACCGTGGAATATCATGATCTGGCGGTTCGCCATCTGCGTCGCGACATAAAAGCTCATGTCAAAACTGCCGAAATCAGCCTTTACACTCGAATAGATATCAGTACCGAACTCCGGATCGCGTTCCGTCGTGGCCTGGACACGAAGCGGCTCAACACCGGTTGCAAAGCGAGTCGTTATTGTTGGATAGACGCCGATATCCGGCAGCGCACCACCACCAAGCTCTGGGATATTGCGCATGTTGCCAGGGTCACGGTTGAAATAGGTGAAAGCCCCCTGCACATGCCGCAGACGTCCGATCGCATCGTTGGCGATCAATTCACGCACTTTTAGCCATACCGGTGCATATGCAACCATGAACGCTTCCGAGATCAGCACCTTATTGCGTTCACGGGCGGCAATTAACATTTCGATTTCGGTCGCCTTCAGCGCAATGGGCTTTTCGCACAGAACGTGCTTGCCTGCATCAGCCGCCTTGATCGACCATTCCACATGCTGGCTCGTCGGCAGAGGGATATAGACAGCATCAATCAGATCCGATGCAAGCATTTCCTCGTACGAGCCAAAAGAGTGTGGGACGGAAAAACGCTCTGCCATGGCGCGTGCCCTTGCCACGTCACGACTGGCGATTGCAGTCACCACGCAGTTTTCTGCATCCTGGATCGCGGGCACAACCAGTTCCCGACCGATCTTTGCCGTTGATAAAATTCCAAAGCGCAACATTGCATCGCCTCCCTTTCCTGAAATGCTGACGAAACATATGGGCGTGCCAGCTCCCATGCAACGGCGGAAGCGACAAGATCAGTACGCTTCAAACATTCGCAGTTTGACAGATTCTGCCCAGGCAATACATTCCGCTGGCTGTCAACTGCCCCTCAATCACTTGGAGTACACATGAAGAAGCGCAACCTTGGCCGAACCGGCCTTTCCATCGCCCCGATCGTATTCGGCGGAAACGTGTTCGGCTGGACAGCGGACGAAAAGACATCCTTTGCACTGCTCGACCGCTTCTTCGACGCGGGTTTCAACATGATCGACACGGCCGATGTCTACTCCGCCTGGGTAGACGGCCATGTTGGCGGAGAGAGCGAAACCATCATCGGAAAGTGGTTGAAGCGCGGCCATGTCACAAGAGACAAGGCCATCATCGTCACCAAGGTCGGCTATGACCACCAGGGCCGCAAGACCGGACTTTCGCCCAAGTGGATCGTCGAAGCAGTAGAGGCTTCCCTGAAGCGATTGGGCACCGATTACATCGATCTCTATCTCGCACATCAGCCAGACGAGGAGATCGCACACGAAGAAACGCTTTCCGCCTTCAGTCGGCTCAAACAGGAGGGCAAGATACGCGCAATCGGCTGCTCCAACTTCAACGCGGCCCAATTGCAGGAAAGCCAGGAGGCCGCCCTGCGCAACAATCTGCCGCGCTATGACGTCATCCAGCCGGAATACAATCTTTATACACGCTCTGCATTCGAAGGCCCACTCGCCGACTTTTGCGTTCGAGAAGATATCGGCGTTATCAGCTACTATGCACTGGCCGCAGGTTTTCTTACCGGAAAGTATCGCAGCAAGGACGACATCGAAGGTTCTTCCCGCGCTTATCGGGTTGGCAATTATATTGACGAAAAGGGAATGCGAATCCTCGCGGCACTGGATGAAATTTCCGCCGAAACGAATGCACAACCGGCCGCCATCGCACTCGCCTGGTTAATCCAGAAGCGCGGGATTACCGCACCAATCGCGAGCGCTACAAGCATTCGCCAACTCGAAACCATGATCGCGGCTGGCGGACTGACTCTCTCATCCAACCAGATAGAAACACTTGATGTGGCAGGTGCGTGACGTTGGCCAGCGCCTCATCGATTATTGTTCGCGCCGCAGAACCAAGGGACGAAACCAGGTGGCGCGAACTCTGGAACGCATACCTGCAATTTTATCGTCTGACGCTGGAACAAGCTGTCACGGACGCGACGTGGACACGCGCAATGAGCGAATATTCGGCAATCTTCATGCGCGTTGCAGAACTGGATGGCACAGTGATCGGTTTCACGTTGTCACTCACACATGAAGGTACCTGGGTCACGAGCCCTGATTGCTATCTCGAAGACCTGTTTGTCGATCAACAGGGGCGAGGCAAGGGCGCCGGGCGCGCACTTCTCGATGACCTGATCTCACTTTGCCGGCAGAACGGCTGGTCGCGCCTGTACTGGCACACAGCTGAAGACAATGTCACGGCCAGAAAGCTCTACGACCGTTACGTCAAGAGTGATAACCATATCCGCTATCGCATCGAAATGTGAGCGAGGAACGCCCATGAGAACGAGAAAGCTTGGACCACACCTGACCGTTTCCACAGTCGGACTGGGGTGCATGGGCATGAGCCATGCTTATGGCGGCCAGGACGAACAAGCCTCCATCCGCACACTCCATCGTGCCGTCGAACTGGGCGTCAACTTTTTTGACACGGCCGAAGTATACGGGCCTTTCGAAAACGAGGTGCTCGTCGGGAAGGGCCTCAAACCCTTCCGTGACAAAGTCGTCATTGCAACCAAGTTTGGCTTTAAGATCGACACGTCACGCCATGGCGCAAAGGCCATGTCCGGCGTCGACAGTCGGCCGGAACATGTCCGAGAGGTTGTCGAAGCCTCGCTCAGGCGTCTTGACGTCGATCATATTGACCTGCTCTATCAACACCGTGTTGATCCAGCCGTTCCGATCGAGGATACCGTCGGCGCCATGGCCGATCTTGTCAGGGCCGGCAAGGTTCGCACTCTTGGCCTGTCTGAAGCCAGCACTGAAACAATCCGTCGTGCACATGCCGTCCATCCAATCTCTGCGCTTCAGAGCGAGTATTCACTTTGGACGCGTGATCCGGAAGGAGACATACTGGATACCTGTCGCGAACTGGGTATTGGATTTGTTCCGTTCAGCCCGCTGGGCCGCGGGTTCTTGACAGGCAAAATCCAGAGACCGGATGATCTCGCGGCGGATGACTTCCGCAGCACCCTGCCTCGTTTCAGTGCGGAAAACATGGCCGCCAATGCGGCAGTCGTGCAGGCTCTTCAGGATATGGCGGAGAACAAGGGCGTAACCGCTGCACAACTGGCGGTTGCGTGGGTCCTCCACAAAGGTGACGATATCGTACCCATCCCCGGCGCACGAAAGATCCCTCATCTGGAGCAGAACGTGGCAGCAACAGAGATCGCCCTGACACCCTCGGACGTAGCGGCTCTCGGCGATATGCTCGCACCCGAAAAGATCTCCGGAGCACGCTACGGACAGCAAGCCGCAGCATGGAGCCCGAAGACCTGACGTCCATTCCTGCTATCGGAATACCGGATATGCGGCCGAATGGTTGCTGTCCTGCTTTACCATTCAGGCTTCATCAGGATGCCACGGGTCTTGGCTCATGATCCTGAGGATCGGCCATTCATTGGATTTCACGCATGAAAGCTATCGATAGCCTGTCTTGAGGACAGGCTATCGTACGCCAGTACGTCGTGCACCCGTTTCAGGCGCGCAGACTGCCTCCCGTCGATTTCTCGACATTGGCAACGATCCTTGCTGTCAATGTCTCGAAATCGTCATCGGTCAATGTCCGCTCAATTGGCTGGATCAAGACTTCAATGGCGATTGATTTCTTGCCTTCCCCGAGCGATGCACCTTCGAAGACGTCGAAGACATTGACGCCGGTGACAAGCTTGCGGTCTGCGCCCATGGCTGCACGGATTACGACGCCGGCATCGACACCAGTATCGACAACAAAGGCAAAATCACGCCTTACAATCTGCAATGCAGATAGTTCCAGCGGCGGCTTGGTGCGCGTTGCCTTCTTTTTAGGCTCGGGCAACGCGTCGATATAGATCTCGAAACCGCAAAGAGCACCGGAGACGTCGAGAGCTGCAAGGGTCTTGGGGTGGAATTCGCCAAAGTATCCCAGGATAATCTTCGGTCCCAATCTGATGGTTCCCGAACGGCCGGGATGGTACCAGGATGGCCCACCCTGTTCGACTTGCAGGTTTGCTGCAGGAAAACCACAGGCCTCCAGCACGGCCAAAGCATCAGCCTTGGCGTCGAACACATCGACAGGCCTACCGCCTCCCTTAACATTGTTCGACCACAGACGGCCCGCTCCATTGATCGATGCCGTCGCGCGGCGAACACCACCGGCAACGCGGCGCTGACCTTCCGGCGTATCATTTTCATAGGTTCCCGAAACCTCGAATATGGCCACGTCCCCAAAACCCTTGTCAGCGTTGCGCTGAACGGCTGCCAGCAAGCCTGGCAACAAAGAAGGCCGCATGTCGGACATGTCCGATGCTATCGGATTTGCAAGCTTCAAACCGGCAGAGCCACCCCCAAAGAGTTTTGCCTGTTCCTCCGGTATGAACGACCATGTTACGGCCTCCAGCATGCCGCGAGCAGCGAGCGCGCGCTTGGCCGTGCGACTGCGTATCTGCAATGTTGTCAGAATGCGGCCATTGACTTTTCCAAGATGATCGATCGGCTCCGGCATGATCTGATCGACGCCATGGATGCGCATGACCTCCTCGACAAGATCTGCCTTGCCGTCAACATCCGGGCGCCAGGACGGCACGGCAACCGAAAGACGGTTACCATCACCCTTTACCTCGAAACCGAGACGAACGAGGATTTCCCGGCTTTCGTCCGACGACACGTCAAGGCCGGTCAGCCGCTTTACTTCGGATGTCGGGAAATCGATGACCTTCGACTGATAGCCTTTGTAGGCGACGATCTTTGCCTCTGCTGCCGTCCCTCCGCAAAGTGCGAGCACCAGTTCCGTGGTTCGCTCAAGACCTGGTATCATGTATTGCGGATCGACACCGCGCTCGAACCGATAACGGGCGTCTGTGATGATCCCGAGTGCTCGACCTGTCTTGGCGATGTTGATCGGATCCCAAAGTGCAGATTCGATCAGGACATCGGTCGTGTTCTCATCACATCCGGAATGCTCACCGCCCATGACCCCGCCGATCGATTCCACGCCATTGTCATCGGCGATGACGACATTATTCGGTGTCAGCTTGTACTCACGCTGATCAAGCGCAAGCACAGTCTCACCGTCCAGGGCACGACGAACAGTAAGGTTGCCCGTCACCTTGGCGGCATCGAAGACGTGCATCGGTCGCCCCTGGTCAAAAGTCATGTAATTCGTAATGTCAACCAGAGCATTTATCGGGCGGAGACCTATCGCTTTCAGGCGTGTCTGCATCCACGCCGGGCTCGGACCGTTCTTGACCCCTCGCACGAGACGAAGCCCAAAACCCGGGCACAAACGTTCATCGTCAAGAATGACCTTTACATCGAGGGGCGTTACTCCCTGAGCTTCGAACTCGGGCTTTGCATGTTGGCGCAGAGTGCCAAGACCGGAGGCTGCGAGATCTCGGGCAATGCCGTAAATCGAGGTACAGTCCGGGCGGTTTGGAGTCAGATTGATCTCGACGACAGGATCATCAAGTCCGGCATAGGCTGAGAAGGATGTACCAACCGGCGCATCTTCCGGCAGATCGATAATGCCATCATGTTCATCCGACATGTTGAGTTCCTTTTCGGAACACATCATGCCGTGGCTTTCGACACCACGGATATTGCCGACCGAAAGCGTCACATCGATACCAGGAACATATGTGCCTGAACGTGCAAATGCGCCAACCAGGCCGGCACGCGCGTTCGGGGCGCCACAGACAACCTGAACAGGCTTTCCATCACCGGTGTCCACCATCAGCACTTTTAGCCGGTCAGCCTGGGGATGCGCACTTGCGGAAGCAACCCTTGCGATCACAAAAGGCTCGTATGCCGCCTTGTTGTCCACGTCTTCGACTTCGAGCCCTATTGCGGTCAGACGCTCGCAGATTTCGGTGATCGACGCTTCCGTTTCGAGATGTTCCTTGAGCCAGGAGAGTGTGAATTTCATGGAGCCTGTCCTTCCTTATGCGCCAAGACCGCCGAACAATGTCGGCATGTCGAGCGGACGGAAGCCATAATGTGTCATCCAGCGGACGTCGGCGTTGAAGAAGTCGCGCAAATCCGGCATTCCGTATTTCAGCATGGCAATACGATCGAGCCCCATGCCCCAGGCGAAGCCTTGGTATTCATCAGGATCGAGCCCGCCAGCGCGCAACACGTTCGGGTGAACCATGCCGCAACCCAGGATTTCCATCCAATCGGTCCCCTCGCCAAACTTGACGATCGGGCCGGAACGATCACATTGGATATCAACCTCGAAGGACGGCTCCGTGAACGGAAAGAATGACGGGCGGAAACGCATTACGACACTGTCGACCTCGAAGAAGGCCTTGCAGAATTCCTCCAAAATCCAGCGCATGTGACCGACATGAGATTTTTGATCCACAACCAGTCCCTCAACCTGATGAAACATTGGAGAATGCGTAGCGTCGGAATCCTGTCGATAGGTCTTGCCTGGAATGACGATACGGATTGGCGGCTTTTGTCTTTCCATGGTCCGCACCTGTACCGGTGAGGTATGGGTCCGCAGCACCTTGCGCTCGCCTTTCTCGTCTGCCTGAAAGAAGAAGGTATCATGCATCTCCCTGGCGGGATGTCCTTCCGGGAAATTCAGAGCTGTGAAGTTGTAGTAGTCCGTCTCGATATCCGGTCCTTCCGCGATGGAAAATCCCATATCGGCAAAGACTGCGGTGATCTCGTCGACGATCTGGCTGATCGGATGAATGCGGCCGCGTTCAGCCGGTGATGAACGGACCGGAAGCGAAACATCCACCGTCTCCGCCTCCAGCCGCGCCTCGATCGCCGCATCCTTCAGGACAATCTTGCGGTTCACAATCGCGTCGGTCACTTCATTCTTCAGCGCATTGATTGCGGCACCGCGGGTTTGCCGCTCCTGCGCAGACATCGCTCCCAGGGTCTTGAGGAGTTCCGATATCGAACCCTTTTTTCCGAGTGCCGAAAGACGAACGGATTCGATCGCCGCTTCGCTTTCGGCAGCCGCAATCTCCCTCAGGAGCGATGTTTTCAGGTTTTCCAGATCGGACATGGTTTCTTCCGTGTAAGATTCAGCGCCGTTTTATGTTGCGCTGTGACGGGCAAAAGAAAAACCCGCGCCAGCTCAAACCAGCGCGGGTTTCCCAAAATCAATAGAGCAATAAGCCTGGGAAGCGCTGGTTACTTGACCGCGCTTTCAAACTCGTTGGTTGTGCCACCTTCCTTGAGGTATTCCAGAGCCTTTTTGGAGGTGTCGACAAGCGCGCCGAATGCTGCGGGCTCATGGATGGCCATATCGGACAGAACCTTGCGGTCGACTTCGATGCCGGCCTTGTTCAGTCCATCGATGAAGCGACCGTAGGTCAGGCCAAATTCTCGCACAGCAGCGTTGATACGCTGAATCCACAGAGCGCGGAAATTCCGCTTCTTGACCTTGCGGTCGCGGGTTGCGTACTGCATGGAACGATCCACCGCAGCCTTTGCGGCGCGGATCGTGTTCTTGCGGCGGCCATAGAAGCCCTTGGCGGCCTTGAGGGTCTTGGTGTGCTTGGCGCGGGATGTTACGCCACGTTTTACGCGTGCCATGTCATGATCTCCTTAAATGATCCAGAAAGTCGAAAAGTCTCAGAGACCGTTCGGGAGGTAGTTCTTGATGACTTTCTTGCCGTCTGCTTCGGCGAGAACCATCGTGCCGCGTGCATCGCGGATGAACTTGTTGGACCGCTTGATCATGCCATGGCGCTTGCCGGCGGCAGCTGCAACGACCTTGCCGGTCGCTGTGATCTTGAACCGCTTCTTGGCGGATGACTTCGTCTTCATCTTGGGCATTTTGCTACTCCAGTTGTTCATTGTGAAACCGGTCGACGAAACCAGCTTCAAGCATTTGGAACGGCCACGGCATGCCCTGCCGGGCCGTTCGGACGCGCGCTTATAACCGCAGTCGGATAAAAGCGCAACGGGTGAGGTGCGGGATTTCAGCCCATGCGGACTTACACCCTTTCTTTACGCACTATAGCGCTTTATCGCGGTGCAAGCACCATCATCATCTGGCGACCCTCGAGCTTTGGCTCGGCTTCCACCTTGGCGATCTCTTGCGTATCTTCCTTGACCTGCCGGAGAAGCTTCATACCAAGTTCCTGGTGGGCCATTTCACGGCCGCGGAAACGCAATGTGACACGCACCTTGTCGCCTTCGTCAAAGAACCGGCCCATCGCCTTCATCTTCACCTCATAGTCATGAGTGTCGATGTTGGGGCGCATCTTGATTTCCTTGATCTCAACGACCTTTTGCTTTTTGCGCGCTTCGGCGGCCTTTTTCTGGTTTGCGTATTTCAGTTTGCCCAGATCGAGTATCTTGCACACCGGTGGTTCGGAGTTCGGAGCGATCTCAACGAGATCAAGACCGACTTCCTCGGCCATTCTCAACGCCTCGTCGGTCGCGACTTCGCCGTGATTGTTGCCATCGGCATCGATAAGCTGAACCTTAGGAACCCGGATGTCCCGGTTTGAGCGCGGCCCTTCCTTGACGGGGGCATCGGCTTTGTACGGTCTGCGAATGGTCGTATTCTCCTTGGCTATTGCTATTAAGTGGCGCCAAACTGCACGCAGCAATGCGCGGCGCGTCGGCAATGTCGTGATCACGACGGCGATGTCAATAGCACAGCCGTGCGAAAAAATCACCTGCTGTCTATGCGACAAATTTCTGGTCTATTAGGACGCTATCAGCAGGAGCGACCGATGCATAGAATTTCTGAAATCATTTCACCGGAATCGAAGACGATCACTGTCGGCTCACCCGAAGCATCGCGGGCGATTTCCATCCTCTACCGTGCTCCGGTCGAGCGGCCCGACGCACCGACGCTCGTCTGGCTCGGCGGCTATCGGTCAGACATGAGTGGAACCAAGGCTGTGGAGATGGACCGATTTGCTGGCGAACACGGCGTCGGCGCAATTCGCTTCGACTATTCCGGTCACGGGGCCTCCGGTGGCGAGTTTCGCGACGGCACGATCTCCCGCTGGCTGGAAGAAACCATCGCCGTGATCAAGACAATTGCACCAACTGAGGTCATACTGGTCGGCTCCTCGATGGGTGGCTGGATCGCTCTCCGCCTGGCCCAGGAACTGCGACGCCAGAACGCACCGAAGCTTGCCGGCATGGTATTGATTGCACCCGCACCAGATTTCACGTCAGAACTCATCGAACCCAACCTAACCGAAGACGAAAGAACGTCCCTGAGCGATAAGGGGTATTTCGAGGAGTTTTCTGAATACAGTCCGGAGCCGAACATCTATACACGCGTCCTGCTCGAGGACGGCTCCAGGAACCGCGTTATGACGGGCATCATCGAGACCGGTTGCCCGATCCATATCCTGCAGGGCATGGCCGATCCCGACGTTCCCTATCGTCACGCACTGAAACTCATGGAGTTCCTTCCAGTCGACGATGTCGTGTTGACCCTCATCCGCGACGGCGATCATCGCCTTTCCCGACCACAGGATATCGACAAGCTTCTGACGACACTGCACACCCTCATAAATGAGGGATGAAATTTAAGCTGAGGCTAAAATACACCAGTCTTAACCATATTCCCATCTATTAACATCGTTAAAAGTTGATCGATTGACAGTCCCTGCCCCATCGTCTTAACGTTTTGTTAAGACTTAAAGGGACGGGTCCATGAAAAACGCCATGAAGGCGCAGCTTGTAGCTGTGATCCTAGCTGCTGTACTTGCGCCGACGAGCGCCGCCATACCAGCGCCTCGCTCGCTGGTTAACATGGTTACCGGATCGGTTACATCCCAACCGATAGGCCATTACGAATTCTGTCGACGGATGCCGAAGGAGTGCAATCAGCGTTTTGCCTCGACGCCTCCCCCGAAGCTGACGCGAAGCGGATGGTCGACAGTTAAACGCATCAATGCCTCGGTCAACGCACGTATCACGGCGATGACCGACCAGGACATATACGGACGTGAAGAGGTCTGGGCTTATCCCAAAGATGCCGGAGATTGTGAAGATTTCGCTCTGCTCAAGCGCCGCGAACTCGCCTCCAGGGGATTTTCACTCGCTGACCTGCTGATCACCGTCGTACGCAAACCGGATGGCGAGGGCCATGCCGTTTTAACCGTTCGCACGGCGCAAGGTGACTACATCCTGGATAACCTCGACAACAAGGTGAAGCTCTGGAACGAGACCCCCTATACCTTCCTCAAGCGACAGGCATCATTTAACACCGGACGCTGGGTCAGCATCGAAAACGGCCGTGATGTGGTGGTCGGAGCCTTGCGCTAACCGGTTCAGGCTCCAGGATCGTTGAACGGCGGCGGCGCGACTGTTGTTGCGCCTTCCTATCCATGTCCGATGATGATCCCGGCAGCCAGAACCAGAGAACCACCGAACACCACCTGAAACACCGCCCGCATGAAGGGTGTCTCCATATAGCGGTTCTGGATGAATGCGATCGCCCATAGTTCGATAAAGACTACGATGGCGGCAATGACGGTCGCAGTCCAGAAATGAGGAATCAGATAGGGAAGCGCATGACCGAGGCCACCGATCGTTGTCATGATACCTGATGCAAATCCTCGCTTGACCGGTGATCCACGGCCAGAAATCTTACCGTCGTCATGAGCTGCTTCGGTAAATCCCATGGAAATGCCGGCACCAACTGAAGCTGACAGGCCGATCAGGAACGTCGACCACGTATCCTGCGTCGCGAATGCAGCGGCGAAAATCGGTGCCAGTGTTGACACCGAGCCATCCATGAGCCCCGCAAGACCCGGCTGGACATACGTCAGGATGAACTGGCGATGTGCCGTCGCATCCTCCTCCGTTCGCTCATCCTCACCGACATGCTCTTCTTCAAGCCGTCGGGCAATTTCCTCATGTCCCTGCTCGGCCAGTGCAAGATCGCCCAACAACTTTCGCGTGGAAGCATCTGCGACACGCTTTGCGGCTTCTGTGTAGAAACGAAAGGCCTGATCTTCCATGATCTCTGCCTGCTTGCGGACCTTGTCCAACGGCAGATTCCGGACGAGCCAATCGGGTTTGCGAACATAAAAGCCGCGCACGTGCTCCCGACGGATCAATGGAATCTTCTCTCCAAATCGCGTGCGAAAGATCTCGATCAGCATGTTCTTGTGCGTCCCCTCCACCTCGGCCATGTCATCAAACACTTTTGCAGAGGCCGGATACCGATCCCTTAGATTGTCGGCGTAGGCACGATAGATGCGCGCGTCCTCTTCTTCTGCCCCGATGGCCAGCGCCAGGATCTCCTCCTCTGTCAATGTTTCAAAGGGGCGTCGCGAAGATGACATGAAGGGAGGAACAAGCGCAGACAGCATCAGAAAATCCTATTTAGAATAGTTCTAATCTACGATCTTCCAGATCAATGTTCAAGTAT
>JAEWDP010000105.1 GCA_023390055.1 Pseudomonadota bacterium
AATTAGCGAAATAGCTGTCCGCGAATTACTGAAATCACTGTCCGCGATTTAGTGAAATGCCTGTCCGCGAATTACTGGAACCCGCAGGCTTCTATGGCCGGTATAGGGAAGGTTTCGAACTTCTCCCGAATAAGGCCGAACATGCGCTCATAGTCTCGGCGTGTCGTTGGTGAGAGCGTCTTGTACTTGGCGGTTCCCCGAAACTCTTCAATCAGTGACCCGAACTCTTCCAGGCCAAGCTGATGAAGAGCAAGAGCCACAAGGCCATGGTGGATCACTCAAGCGCAATCGTAATCCCAAGGTCGAGTACATTCGTCCGCTGGAGGTTGCGTGAGCGTCCGCAAACGTGAATGGACCACAGCAAAAGACGAGAAGAAGCAGGCCTGGGTATAGTCGGGATCGAGGTGGCCGGCGGTGTGGGAAAAGAAGCGCTTATTCCAAACCGGGCGGATACGCTCCAATATGCTTTCCAGGCGACGTGACAAGAACAATGATTCAAGCATCTCAGAACCAATGACGTCCACGGTTTCAATCGGCTGTCTCGAATGAGGAGCAACGAGGCCGGAGTTCACTTGCAAGCTTGATCGCCGCTCCTCTCCGGGAGCAGAATGTCACTGCTTGATTTCCAGATGATTCTTGTCACACTCGGTCGATCGGGTGCCACGGTGGTGAGACGTAGGATGGAGCAGCCTTTTATAGATATCCTGCAAAACCAGCGGGAGATTGCAAGACGATGGGCGAGGGCGCTGCCTGAAGCCCTGAAAAAGGATGACCTCACCGAGGACACTGCCCAGCGGATACTGAACAAGCTTGGTGAATTGGCCAAGGCAGCCGAAATGCAGACCAGGCTGATGGAGGAGCAGGGACTGGGGGAGCCGTTCATTGAGGCGGGAAGGGCGCTTCAAGCCATGTTTCATGACTTGCACGCAGTCGCAGGAAGAGGCCTTGCGCCGTTGGACGCGAATCAGCTGCAGGTCCCTGTTCGTCCGTAAAGTTGCACGCAGATCGTGCGCCTGCGACAAGCAGGCTGGATCTGGCCGACGGCCGTTCCGACCGTCTCGCTACTTAGGTTGTCTTGCGCGTCGAATTGCTGTCGTGTCGTCTTTCTCCCCAGGCGATAAAATGCGGATTTGAAAAATCCGAATCATGCTCCTGTCCGGTCTTTCCGTAGGTGAGGGGCTGCCCGTCAAGCATGAGCGTTTCTCCGCCCGCTGCTCGGAGCACGGCGTCACCGGCAGCCGTATCCCACTCCATGGTTCTTCCAAAGCGAGGGTAGATGTCCGCCTTGCCCTCTGCCAACAGGCAGAATTTGAGCGATGATCCGATCGAACAGATTTCCGCTGCGCCACAGGTCTCGAGAAATTTGTCTGTTTCCGCAGTACGGTGAGATCGGCTTGCAAGGGCAACTGCAGCTGGTGGTGCGGTGCGAGCGGAGATTGTGCTACGCTCTTCGATATGGAAATCGGATCCGACCTTCAGGCGACACGCGCCGCGTCGGTCGCCACGATAGGCAACGGAAAGTGCCGGGGCATAGACGATACCGGCGACCGGAACGCCGCCCTCGATAAGGGCGATATTGACGGTGAATTCACGACGCTGGGCGATGAATTCCTTTGTCCCGTCGAGAGGATCGATCAGGATGAATGGACCACCGGCGATATCTGGGACATGCCCCCGCGCAACCGCCTCTTCGGCGATGGCAGGCAGATTGGGATAGGCCTTTGACAAGATGTCGAGAATGATCTGCTCGGCGCGTTCGTCTGCTTCGGTAACGGGCGACGAATCGGCCTTGTAACTCGCTTTCGGATTTTCGCCATAGACACTCAGGATGACCTTTCCAGCCTCAAGTGCAGCAAGTTCAAAGAGATCAAGCATGATTGTTATCAAACCTGCGACATTTCGGTGGGGCCTGAACACGTTGCGGCCTGTGACAGGTTAAGGAGTAATGATCGGTTGGAAATCATCGCGGGAAAGCGGATTGTCGGGCGCTTGCAGATCACTCTAGCCACCTGAACGCAGCAGGTGTAATCGGCATGCATAAAGGGCGACGGCTGCCGCGTTTGATACGTTGAGTGACTTGATTGCGCCTGGCATGTCAAGCCGTGCCAGATCCTTCACCGTTTCACGGGTCTTTTGACGCAATCCCTTGCCTTCCGAGCCGAGAATAAGTGCGATCCTGCTACCTGTCATGGTTTCTTCCAGGGGAGCCGGTCCTTCCGAATCGAGTCCGATTGTCTGAAAGCCGAGCTGGTGAAGCTCCTCCAGTGCGTTGGCCAGATTTGTGATCTGGATATAAGGGATGAGTTCCAACGCGCCAGAGGCGGACTTGGCGAGGACACCCGATTCAGTCGGGCTGTGTCTCTGGGTGGTGACAAGGGCTCCAGCACCGAACGCGACGGCTGAGCGCATGATGGCGCCGACATTGTGGGGATCGGTAACTTGATCGAGGACAAGCAGGAGAGGGCTCTCCTTCATTGCCTCCAGGCGCCTGACAGGCAAGGGCCGTGTTTCCAGCATGACCCCTTGATGAATGGCATCGGGTCCAAGAACCTTGTCGATGTCTGACGGCATGACAAATTCAACTGGATAGGGGAGCGCGTCTGCCTCACCGATATCCAGGCGAGCAAAAGCATTTTGCGTGACGGAAAGCCTGATGATCGACCGTTGCGGGTTGTCGAGCGCGGCACGCGCAGTATGGAGCCCGTAGAGGTAGACCTGATCTGGCTGCAATTGCGGCGGTTTCCAACCCTTGGCCTTTTCCCGGCGCTGAGGCTGAGGTGTCGGAATCTCTCCACGATCGCGCTTTGCATCGCGAACGGCCCTGCGCAGGGTGGCATAATGACTGTCGCGGCCGGACTTGTCGTTCTTATCGTTCTTGCTCATGACGACGTTATAACCTCGTCGAGGGCGGGGGCCTAGTCGTTTGCCCCGGGTTGTTCGTATTCAGTCATATTATTTTTTTCACAATTTTGGCTCGCAAGCTGTGTTGACAGACGGACAAGGGGCCGTCATATACGCGGCGCAGATCGAAGCCACGGCATTGATCTGACGAACTTGGTTTCGATCCCGACGGATTAATGGAGGGATGCCCGAGTGGTTAAAGGGGACGGACTGTAAATCCGTTGGCTATGCCTACGTTGGTTCAAATCCAACTCCCTCCACCATTCGTCAATGGATCGGCCAACCTGCGGGTATAGCTCAATGGTAGAGCAGCAGCCTTCCAAGCTGAATACGCGGGTTCGATTCCCGCTACCCGCTCCAATTGCCTCAGATACTTGGCTGTTCACTCGTGTCAGTGGGTCGTTTCGGACCCTGATGGGCAAGTTCACCGCCCGTGACATTTTGCGCGGCAGTTGCGCTGACACGCCCAACGTTTTCAGGATAGCAAAGCTTCACATGACCGACCTCCTGAAGTGACCCCTTTGATCGGCGCAACTGGAGAGCCCTGATACAACGGCTATCGCCTGCATCCTTCTTTCAATAGCCAGTCGCGGATGTGGCGTGCCTGGCTATTGAGTTCGCGCGATCGCGGCCACACGACGTAGAATGCGTGGCCTGTTTTCAGGACGTGTCCGCCCACCGGGACAAGTGCGCCCGAGCGAATTTGCGGGGCGATCAGGTGTTCCCAGCCGAGAGCAATACCTTCACCGGCGAGAACAGCCTGAACCACCAAGACATAGTCATTGATCGCAAGCCTTTTGCCCTGTGGCCGGAAAGGTTCACCTGTGCTTGCAAACCATTCCGCCCAGTTGCAGGCCCGCCTTACGGGTTCCTCGAGATGGATGAGGTTATGCCCTAACAGTTGAGACGCTGTCTCGGGAAATCCATGCTTTTCGATATAGGCCGGACTGGCGACAGTGTTCACAACTTCCTCTGCAATAATTTCTGCGTGATAATGCGGCCAGTGTGCAGGATCGCCGCCGCGAATTCCAAGTGGGATCGGTTCGTCTTCGAGATCGATGTCGCGTACACTCGTTTGTATTCGCAGGTCGATCTCGGGCAGATCCTCGCGCAAACGGGCCAGTCTTGGCAACATCCACATGGAGGCAAAGGCCGTTGACGCTGCAAGCGTCACGATCGTTTCCCGGCTTTTGGCGCGGATGTCCTCGACAGATCTGTGGATGCGCGAAAGACCGATGGAAACATCTGTGTGAAATCTCTCGCCAGCCTCCGTTAGTTCGACGGCACGATGGACCCGATTGAAGAGAGCCACACCGAGATGATTCTCGAGATTGCGGATCGCGTAGGAGACTGCCGCCTGGGACATGCCAAGCTCGTCAGCCGCGTGCGTGAAGTTTTGGTGACGACCGGCGGCTTCGAAAATGACGAGGCTTGCGGCCGATGGTAAGAGGCGTTGCAGCGTATCCATAAGTGCCACTTATCGTATTGGTCGATTTTTTCCCGCATTACATCTAGCACGGGAAGCCCTACTCTCGCACCAGATGATGGGAGGATTGTCATGGAAGCGGCAACTGCAACGACGAATACGACAAGGAGAAGAGCGCGTGGCGTGCGGGCACGCAGGGAGGACGCGACCAAGCGCCTTGGTGTCCCTTATATCATACGCAACATTCCGACCTTGGATGTTCTTTCGGAGGAAAATCTCCAAAAGATCGAGCGGACTGCCGATCGGATATTGGCCGAGATCGGTATCGAATTTCGCGACGATCCGGTTGCAATCGATCACTGGAAGCGTGCGGGCGCGAAAGTTGACGGCCTGCTCGTTCGCTTTGAACCCGGCATGTTGCGAGAGATTGTCGCCTCTGTGCCCGCCACGTTCACGCAATATGCGCGCAACCCCGCAAATAATGTGGTGATCGGCGGCGACAATGTCGTGTTTGCGCCGGCCTACGGTTCCCCCTTCGTCATGGACCTCGACAAGGGACGCCGTTACGGAACGCTCACGGATTTTCAGGATTTCATAAAGCTCGCCCAGTCGTCACCCTGGTTGCATCATTCCGGGGGCACCATCTGCGAACCGGTTGATGTCGCGGTCAACAAGCGCCATCTCGACATGGTCTATAGCCATATCAGGTTCTCTGATCGGCCCTTCATGGGATCGATCACCGCCGAGGACCGTGCCGAAGATTCAATTGAAATGGCCCGGATCCTCTTCGGTGCCGATTTTGTCGACCAGAACTGCGTCATCCTCGGCAACGTCAATGTCAATTCGCCGCTTGTCTGGGACGGGACGATGACGAACTCGCTGCGTGCCTATGCTCGAGCCAACCAGGCCGCCGTCATCGTGCCATTCATTCTCGGAGGTGCCATGGGCCCGGTGACGAATGCCGGCGCCATTGCACAGGCGTTTGCCGAGACCCTCGCAGGTTGCGCCCTGGCGCAACTCGAGCGCAAGGGCGCTCCTGTGATCTTCGGCAATTTCCTGTCCTCCATGTCGTTGCGATCCGGTTCGCCAACTTTTGGCACGCCTGAACCAGCCATCGGCTCCATGGTCATCGGTCAACTTGCCAGGCGGGCCAACCTTCCACTTCGTTGTGCCGGGAACTTCTCCAATTCCAAGCTTCCAGACGGGCAGGCGATGCAGGAAGGCGTCATGTCGATGCTGTCAGCCGTCCATTGCGGAGCAAACTTCATCCTGCATGCGGCCGGCTTTCTGGATGGTCTTCTTGCCATGTCTTACGAAAAATTCGTGATGGATGCCGATTTTTGCGGTGCGTTGCACTCATATCTTGCCGGGGTGACGGTCGATGACAATGCACTTGCTTTCGACGCCTTCGAGGAGGTCGGACCAGGTAGTCATTTTCTGGGATCTGCCCATACCATGCGAAACTATCAGGACGCCTTCTGGGATTCGACCCTCAGCGACAACGAGCCCTTCGAAAAATGGAGTGAGGAGGGCGGTTCGACCGATATGGCGACACGCGCCAATCGCCAATGGAAGAAGATGCTTGCCGAATATGAGGCGCCGCCATTGGATGATGCCGTTGATGCGGCCCTTTGCGATTTTATCGCCCGTAAGAAGTCACAGGTTGACGACACCTGGTACTGAGGAGCGAACAACTGCCTCTGCTAGCTGTCGGGGTAGTCGATGCTTCGGCGGCTGATCAGTTTAAGGCTGCGGTCAGGCTGGATGACATAGGTCTCTTCGAATGGTTGCCCGAACGCGTCGCGCAAGCGATTCGTCACGGTGCTGCCGACCGGAGCCAGCTTGAGCTTGCCCTCGGGTTGGCCTCCATACGTGATGCTGCCGGGGATAGGCTTAAGCGCCGTCGACGACTGTGTACAACCAGACAGGATTATGAGGCAGACAAGGCTTGTGAAATATCGCATATGGCTTCTTCCCTTGATTTGATCGACACGTCTGGCTTTGCATTGCTTCGGTCGACATTGAAAGGAGCCGCTCACAGGGTAGGGGCGGCCGGGATACCTAGTATTTAAGTCTTGCGCATTTGCCGGGAAAGCCTTAAACGGCCACACCAAACCCGCGTGCCGGGTTCGCAACCCAAGTCCACAGGAAGCATTCAATGGCAAAAAGCAAGTTTGAGCGGACCAAGCCGCACGTCAACATCGGTACGATTGGTCACGTTGACCACGGCAAGACATCCTTGACCGCAGCGATCACGAAGTTTT
>JAEWDP010000151.1 GCA_023390055.1 Pseudomonadota bacterium
GGATATCGTTTTCCGCGAAGAGGCGAGTATCGCTGGATATTTCTAATTGTGGTCCGGGTTCGCGTTCCGGGCACAGATAGTCCCACAAAGCTGGTACTTGTAGCGGCTTTGGAATATCGCAAGAAAGTGATTGAAATGCAGAAGTTCAGCTGATTTCAATCAAATTTTGATCTGGTGCGGACGACGGGGGTCGAACCCGTATGACCGAAGTCGAGGGATTTTAAGTCCCTTGCGTCTACCAATTTCGCCACGTCCGCAATAAGAAATTTCAATAGATGGCGTGAACGGGAAATGGAAGGGCTACTGTGTTGAAAAATGGCTGCAAAATTCAGCGACGCCAGAATACCGGTGTTAGCAGGACGAGGACAGTCAGGATCTCAAGACGGCCGAGCAGCATCATCAACGACAACAGATAGAGTGCCGGGTCCGCAATGGTTGAGAAGTTACCGGCCGGGCCGATAATTGGTCCAATACCCGGTCCGACATTGGCAAGACATGTTAGAACGGCTGAGCTTGCCGTCATGAAATCGTATCCCATCGCACTCATGACCATGCTGCCGATTACCCAAAGTGCAAGAAAAAGGCTAACGAACAGGAAGACGCCACGCTGCATGTCCGAATCCACGGTGATGTTACCGTAGCGCACTGTGTGTACCGCATTTGGATAGATCAATCGCGTTAACCCACTACGGATAACGTTGAATATGATGACGAAACGATAGGTCTTGATACCCCCGACAGTCGAACCCGAGCACCCGCCAAGAGGCGTTGCAAAAAAGGCGATCGCGACGGCAAGCGGTCCCCACAGAGTATAGTCGTCGCTGGCAAAGCCGGCTGTCGACAGTACTGATGCCATATTGAAAAACGAATGGATCAAAGCGGTTGCAGGATCTACGTCGTTACGGAGATGATGATAGATGCCGAGTATGATCGATATCGCGCCGAGATAGCTCAGGAAGACGACGATCTGGGGATCCCGGAGCGTGTTGACGCGGCGCCGGATAGCAAGAAGCATCAATACGGAGAAGGGAAGGCTGCTGATTGTCAAAAAAATGGTGCCGATGACAAGGATTGCCTCACTCTCGAAATAGGCGAACGAGATGTCCCTGGTGGAAAATCCGGCTGTGGCAACCGTCGCCATGGCGTGATTGAGAGCATCAAAATGGCTCATGCCGGCAACATCGTATGCGACCATGCACACGAATGTTATTAGCACATAGATGCCGAGCAGGGCACGCGTGAAACTTGCCAGTCGCGCAAACGGCTTGTCGTTCGTGTCCGACGATTCCATTTTGAAGACCGACATGCCACCGACCTTCAGGAAAGGCAGGATGAAGAGCCCGAGCGCGACGATCCCGATGCCGCCCATCCAGCAAAGTAGCGAGCGCCATAGGAGGATGCCGCGTGGCAGGGTATCGAGTCCGGATATCACGGTGGATCCTGTCGTGGTAATCCCAGACACGGCTTCAAAAAGTGCCTGAGCAAAGCTCAACTGATATTCGGCAAGATAGAGTGGAATGGCGCCGACAAGCGAAAAGACGGCCCACAACAAATTGACCAGCAGGAAACCCAGGCGTTTGTTGAAGATCGGCGGTGGGCCTCGTGTCGCCAGGGCGGCCATCAGTGACAGACCGCCCACCATGAAACCGGAAAGCGCAAAGACCTGCCAGTCCTGATGTCCATAATAGAGATCGACCATCGCAGGCACGAACATCGCCGCGGCGAGATAAAGCCCGCAAAGCGCAGCGATATATATGGCCGCCCGGAAAAGACTGGCGTTCAAGTGATTGTCCCGGTTTGCGTGGCGTCCGAAAGATCGCTTTGTCTCTTCCGGCTCGCTATGGCATAGCGGGATGGCACAGGAAATTCAATTGGACGGAGTTGACGTGAGTAAAACGAATGTGGATGAGGCAAGGGAAGCTTTGCGGGAAATCTTTCCCCAAACGCCGCTACAACTGAATGAACACCTCAGCCGTCGTTACGGTGCCAATATCTGGTTGAAGCGCGAGGACCTTTCTCCTGTCCGTTCATACAAGATTCGTGGTGCGTTCAATTTCCTTCGCAAGGTGATGGCAGGTGGATCAAGCGATCGGACCTTTGTGTGCGCCTCTGCAGGAAATCATGCCCAGGGGTTTGCGTTTGTGTGCCGGCACTTCAAGGTGCCAGGTGTCGTCTTCATGCCTGTCACCACACCACAGCAGAAGATCGACAAGACACGCATGTTCGGCGGAGAATTCATCACAATCCGTCTCATCGGCGATATTTTCGATCAATGCTACGCGGCAGCTCATGCACATGTCGAGGAGATCAATGGCGTCATGGTGCCGCCATTCGACCACCAGGATATCATTGAGGGGCAGGCCACCGTTGCGTCCGAATTCATGGAACAGCTTCCTGATGAAACCCGACCGAACCTGATCATCGTGCCGGTAGGGGGCGGCGGACTTGCTTCCGGAATCACCGGCTATCTTGGCGACATGGTCCCGCACGACGCCTTCATGTTTGTAGAGCCCGAGGGTGCCCCAAGCCTCAGGCAGAGTATTATTGCTGGCGAGCCAGTCCGTCTTCCCAAGGTGGATAATTTCGTCGATGGAGCAGCGGTTGCCCGAATTGGAGATCTCAATTTCGAGGCGTTGAAGCAATTTCAGGTCGACCAGGTTCTGCTGGCTCCGGAAAATGCAATCTGTGTGACGATCACGGAAATGCTCAATATCGAGGGATTGGTGCTGGAACCAGCCGGCGCACTGTCGATTGCCGCACTTGATATGGTCGGGGCCGAAAGGATAAAGGGCAAGACCATCGTGGCAGTGGTCACGGGTGGAAACTTCGATTTCGAGCGTCTGCCCGACGTCAAAGAGCGGGCCATGCGCCATTCTGGTCTGAAAAAGTATTTCGTCTTGAGGCTTGCCCAGCGTCCCGGCGCACTACGTGACTTCCTCAATCTCCTGGGTCCCGAAGATGATATCGCGCGGTTTGAGTACCTGAAGAAATCTGCCCGCAACTTTGGCTCCATCCTGATCGGTATAGAGACGAAGAACCCGGAAAACTTCGCAAGCCTCCTCGAACGCTTTGATGCCGCCGGTCTGGGCTATCAGGACATCACCAACAATGAGATCCTCGCCAATCTCGTGATTTAGGCGCGTGATGCCCCTTGTGGCATCGCTGGCTGTTACAAATGCTCAAGGCAACGGCGCTGCGGCCCTTTCGGCTGGGGCCCGAGTGTGCTACGCAATCCCCATGGCATCACTTATTTCCAGTATTCTTTCGATTTTTTCCGGCAACGCGAAGACCGAGGGCTCGGCCGCACCGGCGGCGGAACCGCAGACCCATGGGGATTGCACCATTCATGCAACCCCCATCAAGGAGGGGAACCAGTTCCGTCTGGCCGGCCGCATCGAAAAGGACATCAATGGCGAGACGTTCGTGCGCAATTTTATCCGTGCCGATGTTTTCACGTCACTGGATGACGCACTGGAATGCACCTTTCGAAAGGCCCAGCAGATCATCGACCAGAACGGCCCCGCGCTGTTTGCCGATGGCGAGAGATCGCGTTCGACGTGATCGAACCGCTTGTGGTTCCGTTAATGTCCCCGGACGGTGACTGCCGGACTTGGCACGGCTGCCACCGTCTGAAGTAAAGTATCAGGCAGCCTTGGCAAGTCTGGAAATCTTTTCTTGAACGTTTGCCATCGCCTTGTTGACGGCCTCTTCGCCGAATGCGAGCCCTTCGATTGGGACAATCTCGATATCGGTCATGCCGAGGAAGGCGAGCACGGTCTTCAGGTAGGGGATGGCGTGGTTCATTGCGGCTGCCGGCCCTTGTGAGTAGACACCATCCGAAGCCACGACGAGATACACTTTCTTGCCCGTTGCAAGACCTTCTGGTCCATTTTCGGAGTAGCGGAATGTTTTGCCTGAACGGGCGATATGGTCAATCCAGCTCTTCAGTGTCGAGTATATGTTAAAGTTGATGAGGCCGGTTCCAATGACCACCGTGTCGGCGGCAAGCAGTTCGTCAACCACAATGTCGGAAAGTACGGCCGCGCCCGCTTCGGCTTCATTGCGGGCTTCTGACGGCTTGCGAATTGCAGACGCGAAAAGCGCATCGATGTGGGGCAGGGGATCGGTGCCGAGGTCCCGATGTATGACTGATTTGGAAGGATCCGCAACCGTCAGTGCGTCGACAAGTTCGCGGGCAACCCGGGAAGAGCGGGATCCCTCTCCGCGTGGGCTCGAGGTGACGAGAAGAATGGATGACATGACGATTCCTTGCGTAAATGCGATGTGGAACAAAGTGATAAACGAGCGCCGGCTCGGCTCACGGTGATAGATAGAGATGGACGTATATCGATTAAACTGGGATAATATCGAAGTTAACTATCGAAATATTGGATGGATGTGATGGATGCCAACCCGACATTGGACCAATTGCAGGTCTTTCTCGCGGTAGCCGAGGCCGGCAGCTTCTCGGCCGCTTCACGGCGTCTCAACAGGGCCCAGTCGGTGGTCAGCTACACGATCGCAAATCTCGAGACGCAGCTTGAAGTTCTGCTTTTTGAACGCAGTGGTTCTCGTCAGCCGAAACTGACCGAGGCGGGGCGTGCCATGTTGCCGGATGCCCGTCGCATCGTGTCTGACCTGCAAGTCATGCGAGCACGAGCCAGGAGTCTGAAACAGGGGCTTGAACCGGCGCTCACACTTGCAATCAGTGTCATGGTTCCGGCCGATGCAGTCGTTGCCGTATTGCGGGAGTTTGGTGCACGCTATCCTTCTGTAGCGCTCAATCTAAGCGTCGGTGAACTCGGCATGGTCATGGATATGGTGTCTTGCGGGAAAGCCGATGTCGGTATCGGTGGCGCACTCCTGAAACAGGATGATACGATCGCGGCAGAAAGGATCGGACATTCCTTCATGTTGCCGGTCGCCGCGGCAGATCATTCGCTTGGACGGCTGGCTCGCCCATTGACGCTTTCAGATGTCCGTGAAGAGACCCAGCTCATTGTCGTCGATACGTCTGGTCTGACAAAAGGCAGGAACTTCAACGTCTTATCCTACAGAACATGGAGAGTGAGCGACATCGCCACCAAGCACCAGCTCATCCGCGGCGGGTTGGGATGGGGCGGCTTGCCCGCATCGCTTGTTCATGAGGATCTTGTCGCCGGTCGATTAGTGGCGCTCGACCTTGATGCCTACGAACAGGGGGACTATCCAATCTATGCGTTGCGAAAGATTTCCAGTCCGCCGGGGCCTGCTGCCTCGTGGTTGATTGATGCCATTCGTCGTCACTTGTCATCATGCCCCAATCACGCTGACTTCTCAGGTGAGACAAGTCGTTCCAAATCTTCTGAGGCGATCCTTGCCGCGCAATGATTACGTTTCTGGTTGACGCATAACGCAGCTGTTGTAGAAGCTGAAGCTCGGTCAGCAGTTCACCGAGGCGTCGCCGTCCCGACAAGGGAAGCTAAACCTGCCACATCTCAGACCATCAGCACTTGTCCCGTGCCGATGTCGACAAGACGGTGACCATCGACAATCCCGATCCGGAACGGCACAGTGAGGATAAGAGATGACCAGAACCATCTTTCCGATGGATGTTGCAGACATTTCGGCATTCGCCAAATCATTGCGTGAGCATATTGGCAAACTCGATCACAAACCGAGCCATCTGGAGATGCTCAACCTTGTGACCCTTGCCGGGGGATATAGAAACTTCCAGCATTTTCGCTCGACTTTCCAAAGGCAACATATTCTCAATCAATGGCGTGTCGATGAAGATGCTCCACCATCACCACCCAATGCGCCACGGGTAAAGGCGACACTCAGAGTTTTCAGCGCTGCCGGCCGAATTATGCGTTGGCCGAGGAAGCGTTCACAACAGGAACTGTGCTTATGGTACTTGTGGTCGCAGATCCCGTTGGACAAGTCCTTTGACGAGCGCGAAATCAGCCGCCTCCTGGATGTGCTCCATATGTTTGGCGACAGTGCTCTTCTCAGACGTGACCTCGTCGATTTGGGGCTGATGCACAGAAACAGGGACGGCAGCAACTACCGACGCGTTGACAAAGCACCACCGGGGGAACTGGCGTTGCTTTGCAAGGAGCTCGATGACTTGAAGATTGCCTGACGCAGTATTCAGGTTAGCGGTCGCGCGTTCACAGGATTAGCCGGAATGTGGCGAAGCCTTCGGCACCATCTCCGGCTTCCTCGATCCTCGCCCCCTTGATCTTTGATGCGTAGTCGCGGCCTTTCGGCCCGGTCTCAAAGACTGCAGTGGCACCGTCAAGTGGCTTGAATGACCAGTTGGCGTCAGCGGATGGATTGATGGTGCCCTGTTCGATGATATAGCGGACTATGACGTCACGGTTTGTATCCGGTGCAACGAAGATCACCTTGTCACCTGCAATTTCAGGGAAATTTCCGCCACCGCCCGCCCTGTAGTTATTGGTCGCGACAACAAATTTCTGCCCCGGATCTATCGGTTTACCTTCGAACTGGAGATCGACGATCCGCTGCGCCTGAGGGTTGGTGAGCTCCCCATCCTGATCAAAACGTGCTGGTTGTGACAGATCTATCTGGTACGTTACCCCGTCAATGACGTCGAAGTT
Organism: Pseudomonadota bacterium; assembly: GCA_023390055.1. GTDB lineage: Bacteria > Pseudomonadota > Alphaproteobacteria > Rhizobiales > Rhizobiaceae > Neorhizobium. The sequence continues at coordinate 6,606 of JAEWDP010000151.1, forward strand.
GTAAGACGGAAATCTGGAGTTGATTAACGGGGCATCAGTTGCACCCGCTTCGATCTGGTTGAAAATGCCAGCCGACATCTCCAGCCAGTTCTTGACCTGTTCACCCGTGACAAGCACGGCTTGTACAGTATTGGGGTAAAGGTAGAGGTCGGCAACATTCTTGATGGCAATGTTACCGGCCGGGACATCGGTGTAGTATTCCGCACCGCCGCGACCTCCGGCCTTGAAGGGGGCCGCAGCAGAAAGTACCGGCAGGTGCTTGTATTCGCCGTCCTTCAGCATGTCCCTGATATACCAGATCTGTGCATTGGCCACGATCTGCACGGACGGATCGTCGGCGACAAGTGCGAAATACGAGTAAAGTGGTGCCGAAGTCTTGCCGACCGGTCGACGGATATAGGCAAGCGTTTCTTCATGCTCCTCCTTGACGGCTGCGGTAACTTCAGGGTCCTCCTCCACATTGGCAATGACCTTGCGGTCATCGTTACGGTGATAGATCGGTCGTGCTTCGCTGGTGAAATCAATAATCTTCCAGCTATCTCCAACCTTTTCGATGAGGAGGTCGATGAGACCAAGATGGGATCCCCAGAAGCCTGCCATGACGGCGGGTTTGCCCATCAATGTTCCCCGCAACGGATCGGCACCTGCAATACCGTTAAAGTCCGTAGGGCCAGGGAAGACAAGATGCTGGTGCCCCGTAAAGACCGCATCGATGCCATCGACGCCGGCAAGATAAAGCGAGGCATTCTCCATGCGTTCACTCTCGCCGCTCCCGTCAATGCCTGAATGCGACAGGGCGATGACGATATCTGCGCCTTCCTCCTTCATGACCGGTATCCAGGCCCTGGCGGCGCCAACGATGTCGCGCGTCTGCGCCTTGCCATCCAGGTGTTTTGCATCCCACACCATGATTTGGGGCGGAACGAAGCCGATAATGCCGATCCTGATCGGGCTCGTTGCGCCTGATCCGTCCCGGATCTGCTTGTCCAGAATGATGTAGGGCTTGAAGAATAATGGATCCTGTCTGGGGTCAGACGCCAGTTCTCCCTTGGCCAGGTTGGCGCAGACATATGGATGACCGGATCCTGCGAGCACCTTGAACATGAAGTCGAGGCCGTAATTGAACTCGTGATTGCCGAGGGTACCCGCATCGTAGCCGAGCACATTCATGGCCGTGATGACAGGATGCTGGTCACCGTCCTTCATGCCACGCTCATAGGCGATATAGTCGCCCATCGGGTTGCCCTGCAGGAAATCGCCATTGTCGATCAGCATTGTGTTGCCGGCTTCGGCCCGGATCGCGTCGAGAATAGAGGCCGTACGGGCAAGGCCCATCGTGTCACTCGGCTTGTCGCTGTAATAGTCATAGGGAAAGACATGGACATGAATGTCAGTCGTTTCCATGATTCGAAGATGGGCCTGGTTCGGCTGCGCACGCGTTGCAAACGGGTGTAGCATCACGAGCGCTGATGTGGCGGCCAGGCCACCCATCATCTGGCGGCGCGTCATGGAAAGGAGAGGGGTCTGCGACATGGAAATTTCCCTTTGTCATTTCCGATGGGAGCTTAGACGCACTAGCTCCAACATGCATCGGAAAAATGACAAACGAGATCAAGCGTCGCTACAGCCTGACCTGCTAGCGTGTAATGACGGGTCTGACATCCTGGTGGAAGAACCGAAAATAGGATGAAAGCTGTGCAAGCGCGTTGCTGTTCAGATGAAGCTGAATGCCGATACGGCTGCCACGACACCAGCGCACTGTGCCTTCTACGTAGCCTAGCTCGTCACTTTCAATCTTTACCCTGCTGCCGTCCGCGGCACTGAATGGCCCCTCAAGCTCCAGCGCCATTCCGGTTTCCGACAGATCGATGACGCGGCCGCGTGCGGATTGATTGTAGTAACGAACCGTACCAAAGATCCGGGTTCTTATCCGTTCTGCAGCGCGGTTGGTCATGCCAAGATTGTTCTGAACCATGAACTGCTCTCCCCTCCTAAGGATGAGCTAATACAGCATGCAATCGTTTACATCTTTTTGATCCGGTTGGTTAATGGAACCTTTATGTCGGCGCCGCTATAGTCCGACATTCGGACGATCCATGACCTCACGTAGTGCAAAGCTGGTATTGATCTTGACCACGTGGGGCAGGGCCGAAAGCCAGTCCCTATGGACCCGTTCGTAATCTTCGAGGTCGCGTGCTGCGACACGCAGGATATAATCGTATTCTCCAGAGATCAGATAGCAGACGAGCACGTTCGGACAACGTTTGACGGCCGCCTCAAACTCGGTCAGGGTCTTGGCAAACTGACCCGACAGCGAAATGTGAACAATCGCCATCATCTTGTAGTTGAGTGCCCTGTTGGAGAGGCGAGCGTGATAGCCGCTGATCGTTCCGTTGTTTTCCAGGTTGGCAAGTCGACGTGAACAGGCTGATTGTGACAGCCCGACACGAGAAGCAAGGTTGGCATTGGAGATGCGCCCCTCCTGCTGCAGGATCCGCATCATGGCAAGATCAATCGCATCAAGTTCAGCCATTGCGGGAATCCTCTTCGTTTTTCGTCGTTCACGCAAATATCTGCGAAATTTGTGCCAGCGCCAAATCACCTTCGCAAGGACATTGCACAGCTAATTTGCTTTGGTTCTGCAGTGGGGAGAAGTGGCTGGTTGCCACAGTCTTGGGAGGAGCGAGAAATGCGTGTCGGGTGTCCGAAGGAAATCAAGGATCACGAATACAGAGTGGGGCTGACCCCCGCGGCCGTGCGCGAATATGTTGCGCACGGCCACGAGGTTCTCGTAGAAACGATGGCGGGTAGCGGGATCGGTGCAGATGACGTCGCCTATGTTGCAGCCGGCGCGCGGATTGCCGCGACGGCAAGGGACGTCTTTGAAAAGTCAGATATGATCGTGAAAGTGAAGGAGCCACAGCCATCTGAATGGGTGGAACTGCGCGATGGCCAGTTCCTCTACACTTATCTTCATCTGGCACCTGATCCCGAGCAGGCAAAGGGCTTGCTTGCATCTGGTGTCACAGCCATTGCCTATGAAACGGTAACAGATGATCGCGGTGGCTTGCCATTACTTGCGCCGATGTCGGAGGTTGCGGGTCGGTTGGCGATCCAGGCGGGCGCAACAGCGCTTCAAAAGGCAAATGGTGGCAGAGGTATCCTGCTTGGAGGTGCGCCAGGTGTATTGCCGGCAAAGATCGTGGTTGTCGGAGGAGGTGTGGTCGGGCTGCATGCGGCAAGGATGGGTATCGGACTGGGTGCAGATGTTACGGTTATCGATCAGTCGCTGCCACGGCTGCGTCAGTTGGATGAGGTCTTCAATGGCCGTATACATACCCGCTACTCAACAATCGATGCCCTGGAGGAGGAAGTCTTCGCCGCAGACCTCGTCATTGGCGCAGTGCTCGTTCCAGGCGCCGCCGCCCCGAAACTCGTGAGCCGAGAGATGCTGTCTGGAATGAAGAAGGGTGCCGTGATGGCGGATGTTGCAATCGATCAGGGGGGATGTTTCGAAACCTCCCATGCGACAACGCATTCGGATCCGACCTTTGCGGTGGATGGTATCATACACTACTGCGTTGCCAACATGCCGGGTGCCGTTCCGATCACATCAACGCATGCGCTCAACAATGCGACACTGCATTATGGTCTTGCGCTTGCAGATCGCGGGATACGCGCCATTGCCGAAGACACTCACCTGCGCAATGGCCTCAATGTCCATAAGGGGCGTGTTACGAACCACGCCGTTGCCGAAGCGCTTGGATATGAGGCCTTTGCACCGGACAGATTGCTGAACGTCGCATAATCAAGATATATCGAATTGACTGTTGGAAGAACGACGTCGTGGATGATCCCACAGACGAAGAATGCGCAGATATCACCAGTATCTACGTTTTTTCTATTGTCAGATTCTTGACTACAGAAAATCAAAAGCTATCGTAGATATATCGAACATATTTTATGGAGAATGATAATGGAAAAGTTTGGTTTTGAGGGACGGCATGGGTGTGGTGGTCGCACCGCTACAAGGCTCGACAGAATGTTTGCGATGCCTGGCGGTGGTCCGTTCAGACGCAGTAGTGGACGTCATGGAGGTGGTCATGGGCGCGGCTTCGGTGATGATGGTGATGGCCGCATCGGACGTTTCCTCATGCAGGGAGACCTGCGACTGGTGGTTCTGGCCCTTGTGGAAAAGGAGCCCCGCCATGGCTACGAAATCATCAAGCACATTGAGGACATGACCTACGGCTTTTACGCCCCGAGCCCGGGTGTGATCTATCCGACGCTAACCTTTCTTGAGGAGGCGGGGTACGTTGTTGCGGAACAGGACGGTAACAAGAAGCGCTATGCCATCACTGATGAGGGACGTAGCCATCTCGAAGAGAACCGGACGTTTGCGACTACGATCTTCGAAAGGCTTCGACATCTTGCTGACCGGATAAGACAGCGCCAGGAACGTCGCGAACGTGAAAATGACCCTGGCCTTCCTCGCAGTGTGGACGCGGCATTGATGAACCTGCGGGAGGTGATTGCGCAAAAACTATCGTCCGATGGTGCCAAATCAGGCGATATCGTCCGGCAACTTCTGCAGTGGGCGGATGATATAGATCGCAACGAGGATCAAGCGTAACTTGACAGAAATGGATGTCCCTTTGCCGGGACATCGCCATCTCCTGGCGGTTCACCGCATCCTGAGCCGTTTCGATTTCGATTTGTCAGTCGCCAGCGGTCAGGGGTCTATGCGGCACTGGAAGCAATTGTTGCGCGCCGAGCGAACATGCACGTAGGCAACGTCATCGCGCGCAAGAAGTCTTTCAGCGTAGTCGCTGATGTCCTTGGTCGTTGTCACCGCCCCTGTCCCATAGACGATGCAGTCATGTCTGTCATAGCCACGTACAATATAATCCGCACTGGTTAGCATTGGCGGAAGGATGGCCGAGGGTTCGTAGCGCCGGCAAGGTTCCTTGTGGAGAAGAATCGGTCCTGTTTCGGCATAGGGTTGAAGTTCAGGGAAGGGGCAATAGGCAAAGACAAGGACCTCGTCGCCATCTGCAATTTCTTCAAGGCAATGGCGGCAGGGGTAACCTTCACCATCGGAGATCCTTTCTTGCGGATGTTGCCCGTAGGCATCGCTCCCACCGGCCCAGAGGTGGGTGGCGTCTTGGGTAGGCATTGCGGTGAAGGTAATCGTCATGGCGGAACTCCGGTCTGAATGACCACGACATGCCGATACACGAGCTCTGCCGCCACCCGATTCTTGCGCCTGGTTCACGGATACCGGAAATCGCCAGAGTATCACTGGTTGGCCGCTACGTCCTTGTAGTGCAGCGAAGTCTTTAGCTGTCGAGAGCCTGAAGCAATTGTGCGTCACTCAAAGGCGCAATCAGGGCTTCATGGGTTGATACAGGCGAAAAACCCATCGTCTGATAGAGTTGCAATGCGCGCGGATGGTCGAGCGTATTGGTGGTGACCATTACCTTCTTCGGATTGTTAATCCAGGCGGCATATAGTGCCTGGAGCAGAAACCACTTTCCGATGCTGAGACCGATTGCGTGCTCGAAGAGCCCGAAGTAGGCAAGCTCTACGATCTCGTCTTCAGCCTGGTGGAGCTCAAAGAAGCCCGCTGGCGCGCCATTGACGTAAAGGACACTAATGGAAGTGCTGGGATCATGGACGATTGCGGCAAGTTCTTCATCAGACAGACGCAAGCGCTGGTACCAGTGCCATCGCTTGCCGATCCTCCTGTATAGATAGCGATAGTAATGCAGGGGGATTTCGGTTGCGCGAATGATGGCGGTGTGCAGATTGACCGGAACGGGAAGGCTCCCCTTGGGAGGAGCCGTCATTTCGAGTTGCGTTACACGCGCTTTTAATGGCGTAGCTTTCCTCGCCATCAGGCTATGCCGTCGGAATTGTTTTAGGGCCAGTGACGATTGGTGTGTCGTTTCGGCTGCCCCACTCGGTCCAGGAACCATCATAAAGGGCGTTATTGTCGTGTCCAAGCGATACGAGCGCAAGCGTGATGATGGCCGCGGTGATACCAGAGCCGCAGGTCGTTACCACGGGCTGGTCTAACACAATGCCTGAATCCTTGATGATTTGGTGCAGTTCGGCAAGTGGCTTCAATTTTCCGTTGGTAGAGAAGGCACCTGCCGGTAGGTTATGCGCACCCGGCATGTGACCGGAGCGAAGGCCCTGGCGAGGCTCGGCCTCCGTGGCGCAAAAGCGGCCCGTACTGCGGGCATCGGCGATCTGACTTGATCCGTTCTCGACAATTGATTTCATTGTGTCGAAATCGATAACCCTGTCCGGGTCGAAAGACGACGTGAAGGTCCGCGGCGAGGGGGTAGGGATATCACTCTCGACTGGCCGGCCCTCGGCCGTCCAGTTGTCCAGGCCACCGTCCAGGATATAGACATTGCAGGCACCCATGGTGCGAAACAGCCACCATGCCCGCGGTGCCGAAAAGAGACCGGGTCCATCATAGATGACAATGCGGTCCGTTTCGCTGATTCCCAAATTGCCGACCGCCGTTGAAAACACTTCCGCCGAAGGAACCATATGCGGAAGGCCGGTAGAATGATCGGCTATCTTGTCGTGATCGAACCGGACTGCCCCGGGAATGTGGCCAGCAGCATATTCGTCATCGGCGTTTCGGTTCTGGGCAGAAAGGTAGAATGACGCATCGACAATGCGAAGGTCGCTGCTTCCGAGCTCGTTCGCAAGCCAATCGGATGAGACAACAAAACGGCTGTTTTCAGTCATGAAATCCCTCTTGGCCTGTCCTCACGGCCTGCTTGTAGCTTCACCGAACCGGATGCGCAAACGCCGGTTCTCCTTGCCCTTCTTCTCGATGCGGGAAATATGGATCGCACCGATTTCGCCGGTTCGGGCCACATGCGTTCCACCGCATGGCTGGCTGTCAATGCTGGAGGCTTCTCCAATACAGACAAGGCTGACACGACCAAGCCCTGCCGGCGGTCGAACATTTTTGGAGCGAACAATGCCGGGATTGGCCGCAAGGTCCTCGTCCGTAATCCACTGGACGAAAACCGGATGGTCCTGCTTCACAAGTTCCATCAACCGGAAGGTTAGATCGTCCTTGTCGACAGTGTCGCTCATGTCAAAGTCAATCCGCGACTCCTCTTCACCGACAGCCGCGCCCGTAATCGGGTACTGGCAGACGACCGATAGAAGATGGCAGGCGGTATGCATCCGCATCAGGCGATATCTGCGTTCCCAGTCTATGTAAAGTGTCAGTTTTTCACCAACGGTCGGCTGTAGCGCGCCTTCGACAGGGACATGTATGATGACGTCCTTGCTGTCACCTGTTCTGGAAGGAGCGAGCCGGATCCGGCTTCCGTCCGACCGTTCAAGGTAACCAGTGTCGCCGGGCTGCCCACCCGACGTTGCATAAGAACAGGTTCGATCAAGCTCTATTCCGCCATCGTCATGGATCGAACTGACCACTGCCTCGGTGCTCCTGAGGTAGAAGTCTTCTCTGAACAGTGTCTTTACTGGCATGTTGGTCTCAGACTGCTTCAAACGGAACGGAGATGTCACTCTTTTGTGTCATCCATTGCGGAACAGGCAACTCCTTCGAGCGCAGGAAGTCGGGATTGAAGAGCTTGGATTGGTAGCGGTTGCCGTAGTCGCAAAGAATAGTCACGACCGTGTGGCCTGGACCAAGGTCTCGCGCCAGACGGATAGCCCCAGCAATATTGATGCCAGATGATCCACCAAGGCACAAACCTTCCTGGCCCACTAGATCGAAGATGAGGGGCAAGGCTTCCGCATCCGGAATCTGGTAGGCATAATCCGGTTTGAAGCCTTCAAGATTGGCGGTGATACGCCCCTGGCCAATACCTTCGGTGATGGATGAACCTTCCGATTTCAGAGTGCCGTTTGAATAGAATTCGTAAAGGGCAGCTCCTTGCGGATCGGCAAGTCCAATCTTGACGTTTGCATTCTTTGATCGCAGTCCCTTTGCCACACCCGCTAATGTCCCGCCGGATCCCACCGCGCAGATGAAACCGTCAACCTTCCCATTCGTCTGGCGCCAGATTTCCGGAGCTGTGGTCTCGACATGAGCTTCGCGGTTGGCCACGTTGTCGAACTGGTTGGCCCAGATTGCGCCAGCCGGGTTGGTTCTTGCCAATTCGGACGCGAGACGGCCGGAAATCTTCACATAATTATTCGGGTTCTTGTAAGGAGCTGCTGGAACCTCGACCACCTCGGCTCCCAGCAGCCGCAATGCATCCTTTTTCTCCTGACTTTGGGTTTCCGGTATGACAATGACAGTCCGGTAGCCGAGTGCATTCGCCACGAGTGCCAGGCCGATTCCAGTGTTGCCGGCGGTTCCCTCGACAATGACACCGCCTGGCTTGAGCAATCCCTTCTTCTCCGCATCGCGGATAATATAGAGTGCTGCGCGGTCCTTAACGGACTGCCCGGGATTCATGAATTCCGCCTTGCCGAGGATTTCGCAACCAGTTGCATCCGACGGGCCCTTGAGGCGAATGAGTGGCGTATTGCCAATAACGTCGAGGACGGAGATATGAGATGTCATGGGAGGTGCCTTCTTGTTCGGCCTAGATGTAAATCCGCTCTTCTCGGCGGACAAGGCATTTGAAACAAGAAATGGGTTTCTGAAAACGAACGTGGCCCCGGAAAAAACACCCGGACGGGTCAATATCCTCGGGTGCGTGACGAAAATTCGCCGATTGAGATGCTTGCGCTAGACCAGTTCGAGGGCCCTTGATCCAAAATCTGGGACTGATGGACATTTTGGTAGCCGGCGAATCTACGCCGGCCTGGTCCGCGGATCTTCATACAGTCGACGTTGCTATCTTCTATCGCTCCATCAATGAAGGTCTAGGGGCAACTGAATGCCTTTCGGAATGCGCGTCGGCCTCTTGAGCATAGCGATCTGAATGCGCTCAAAGGCTTCCTTGCGCTCGCGATCCTGACGCTCGCGACGGGCGCGAGATGCTGCAACAACAGCCATAGCTCGCTCAACTACTAATTGGGTACGGTCCATCTGCACCTCCATTTGTTCACTGTATGTTCTCATATTGGAACGGAGATGTCAATCATGCCTGTCGTCCTTACTCATCGTACGGCTGCAGGGGTATTGCTAACAATCAACGGACTTTTTTGGATGCGCTTGATCGGGTGCGGGGTGGAGCGCTACTTGTTGAAGCGGCCGTTGATGAAGGCGAAGACAACGCCGGCTACACCGATTCCAATAATAGCTGTTGCCAAAAGCTCTAGCCCCGCAAGCCTAACACTCACTGCGGCTAATACCATGACGATCAACCGCTACCGTCAAACTCCGCCATTGAGTTATCATTAGAGAAAGAGATGGAGGCCTCGCCGAGATGGTTTTCCGCATGGCGCTGCCCCCATAGGCATGATACCCATGAGGGCTAGCAAGAAACCAATGATTTACGGTTTGGGCTCCGATAAGTCAGAGGTTATCGGAAGTCAGAATGGTGGGTAGGGCTCTGACATACGTTGTTTAAGAGGGTCTCGTGACTAGCGCGGTACGCTGGAGAAATGGGTCTGACCGGGAGCGTATGGCCGATGTAATTCTATTACGCATCAGCAATTCTAAATGAAGCCTCCCTTATCATTTCATCGTCCTAACTGAGCCTCGATTTCGGGGGGCGGCTTTGAATTAATCAAGGTCTGCATAAGCGTCCGCCAGTCAGGAAAGACAAGATATGCAG
>JAEWDP010000165.1 GCA_023390055.1 Pseudomonadota bacterium
GAACTATACCATGCGCATCGTCTGCATTGGCGGCGGTCCAGCCGGGCTCTATTTTGCACTCCTGATGAAGAAGCAGCATCCTGCGCACAGCATTTCAGTCGTGGAGCGTAACCGTCCTTACGACACCTTTGGCTGGGGCGTGGTCTTTTCCGATGCCACGATGGAAGCAATGCGCGCGTGGGATCATGAAAGCGCCGCTGAGATCGAAAACGCCTTCAACCACTGGGATGACATCGAGGTCCTGTTCAAGCAAACCCGTCAACGTACTTCAGGCCACGGCTTTGTCGGCATCGGACGCAAGAAACTTCTAAACATCCTGCAGCGGCGTTGCGAGACCCTCGGCGTCGAACTGATCTTCGACACCGAGGTTTCAAATGATCTCGATTTTCCGGACGCCGACCTTGTTATTGCGTCCGACGGTTTCAACTCGAAAGTGCGAAACCGCTATCCGGACATCTTCCAGCCAGACATTGCAACACGGCCCAACCGCTACATATGGCTCGGGACCAACAAGCTCTACGACGCCTTCACATTCGATTTTCGCAAGACAGAGCACGGCTGGTTCCAGGCACATATCTACAAATTTGACGAAAACACGTCGACCTTCATTGTCGAAACCACGGAAGATGCCTACGAAAAGCATGGGCTCGGCCAGATCGACCAGCAGGCATCCATCGACTTCTGCCAGAGATTGTTCAGCGATGTGCTCGAGGGGGCGGAACTGATGACCAATTCACGGCATCTGCGGGGTTCTTCCTGGCTCAACTTCAATCGATTGATCTGCGGGAAGTGGAGCCACTTCAACGGCAAGTCCCACGTCGTATTGATGGGCGACGCCGCGCACACGGCTCATTTTGCCATCGGCTCGGGTACCAAGCTTGCAATTGACGATGCAATCGAACTCACCAACCAGTTCGATAAGCAAGGACACGTCAGGGACAGTATCCCGACTGTCCTTGACGTCTACGAAGAGATCCGCCGGGTCGATGTCGCCCGTATTCAAAATGCCGCGCGCAATGCAATGGAATGGTTCGAGGTGGTCGGGCAACGTTATGCCGACACACTAGCGCCCGAGCAGTTCATGTATTCCATGCTAACGCGCTCACAGCGCATCAGTCACGAAAATCTGCGACTTCGCGACCAGACATGGCTCGAAGGTTACGAAAGCTGGTTTGCAGACCGCGCGGGGGTCACGTCGACAGCGAATGGCACGGTCCCACCGCCCATGTTCACACCTTACACTGTGCGCGGCGTGACGCTCAAGAACCGTATCGTGATGTCGCCAATGGCCATGTACTCGGCAGTGGATGGAATGTTCGACGACTTCCATCTCGTACATCTCGGCGCTCGCGCTCTCGGCGGTGCCGGTCTTGTTTTCGGCGAAATGACCTGCGTATCACCGGATGGACGTATCACACCGGGTTGTCTTGGCCTGTGGAAGGCGGAACAAGCGCATGGATGGAAGCACTTCGTAGACTTTGTCCACACCAACAGCAACGCCAAGGTCGGCATCCAGCTTGGTCACGCCGGGCGCAAGGGTGCCACACGCGTTGCGTGGGAAGGGATCGATCAACCACTCGATAACGGCGGTTGGCCGCTGCTTTCTGCATCGGCGCTTCCTTATCTGCCGAAAAGCCAAGTCCCGAAGGCGATGGATCGGGCCGACATGGACAGGGTCAAGGGAGATTTTGTATACGCGGCCGAGCTTGCCGCCACAACAGGCGCGGATTGGCTGGAGCTGCATTGTGCACACGGCTATCTGCTCTCCAGCTTCCTTTCGCCCCTTACCAATCGACGTACTGACGACTATGGCGGCAGTCACGAAAATCGCATGCGTTTTCCGCTGGAAGTATTTCGCGCCATCCGAACTGTCTGGCCCACAGACAAGCCGATTTCGGTCCGGCTGTCGTGCCATGACTGGTTTAAGGGAGGCAACATGCCTGAAGACGCCGCCGTCTTTGCGCGGATGTTCAAGGATGCCGGTGCCGACATGATAGATTGCTCCTCCGGGCAGGTTTGGAAGGACGAAAAGCCCGTTTACGGCCGTCTTTTCCAGACACCGTTTGCCGACAAGATCCGAAATGAGGTCGGCATCCCCACGATCGCTGTCGGAGCGATCTCCGAGGCGGACCATGCAAATTCCGTGATCGCTGCCGGCCGCGCCGATCTCTGTGCCGTTGCAAGGCCGCATCTGGCTGATCCTGCCTGGGTCTTGCATGAAGCCGCCAGAATCGGCCTGACAGACATTGCCTGGCCAAAGCAGTACGCCGCCGGCAAGCTGCAGTTTGAAACCAACATCGCTCGACAAGCCGCTACAAAATAAGAGGCCGGCAATGAATGCAACACGCAAGCTGGAAGGACGTCATGCCCTGGTTACAGGGGGCGGGAGCGGAATTGGCGCAGCCATTTCCGAAGCACTCGTCGAAGCTGGCGCAAAGGTTACTCTGGCAGGACGTCGATCCGAACCACTGGAGGAGCTGGCCGCACGGCTCGGGCCTTCGGCTTGCGTCGCCGCCCAATTCGACGTTACCGATGAAATTGCCATTGATAATGGCATAAAGACCGCTCGCGCCGCATTCGGACCGATAAGCATTCTTGTCAATAATGCCGGTGATGCCCCCAGTGCATCTTTTGAAACCACATCGCTCGAGATCTGGAACCGCGTACTTGCAGTCGACCTGACGGGTGTCTTCCTGGTCACGCAGGCTGTTCTTGGCGACCTCAAGATCCATGGCAAGGGCGCTCGCATCATCAACATTGCCTCGACTGCCGGCCTGACAGGCTATGCCTATGTTTCTGCTTACACAGCTGCAAAGCACGGTGTGATCGGCTTGACACGTTCCCTTGCCCTCGAGTTGGCAGATACCGGTATCACCGTCAACGCAGTCTGTCCCGGATTTACAGATACGCCGCTAATCAGTCGTGCCATAGAAACCATCATGACGAAGAGTAGTCGCAGCCGCGAAGAAACCATCCGTGAATTCACCAAATTCAACCCGCAAGGCCGGCTCGTTAGACCGGACGAAGTTGCAGACGCAGCACTCTGGTTGGCGTTACCGTCTGCAGGAGCGATCAATGGACAGGCAATTGCGGTTGCCGGTGGGGAGGTATTGGCAGGATGAGCACGGTTACCATGGCTGGACACAAACGCCCGTTGAAAGATTATAAAGCCCAGCACTTCCTGTGGGAGGTCAGCGAAGATGGCCGCGTTGCGACGATCCGATTGAACCGACCGGAGCGCAAGAATCCGCTGACGTTCGAAAGTTATGCGGAGCTGCGCGACCTGTTTCGTGACCTCGTCTACGCCGATGACATCCGGGCAGTCGTTTTAACCGGCGCCGGCGGAAATTTTTCATCCGGTGGTGATGTCTTCGAGATTATCGAGCCGCTGACACAGATGACGATGCCGGACATTCTCGCATTTACGCGCATGACAGGTGATCTCGTCAAGGCGATGCGGAAGTGCCCACAACCAGTAATAGCGGCTGTGGATGGCGTTTGTGCCGGGGCCGGTGCAATCCTTGCCATGGCTGCCGACATGCGAGTTGCAACGCCGGAGGCAAAGACCGCCTTCCTGTTCACGCGGGTCGGGCTTGCCGGCGCAGATATGGGTGCCTGCGGTATCCTGCCCCGGATCATCGGCCAGGGTCGAGCTGCAGAACTTCTCTTCACCGGCCGCTCAATGCGTGCACAGGAGGGATACGACTGGGGCTTCTACAACGCATTGCATCCCGCCACCAGCATCGAGGCCGAAGCGTCGCAGCTCGCGCGTTCTTTGGCAGATGGTCCCTGGTTCGCACATACGATGACAAAAACCATGCTGAACCAGGAATGGGCCATGGGGATCGACGAAATGATCGAATCAGAGGCGCAGGCACAAGCAGTCTGCATGGCAACAATGGACTTTCGTCGCGCCTTTGAAGCTTTCGCCGAAAAGCGCAAGCCAGTATTCGAGGGAAACTGAAATGGCTTCGAAGAGCGCATTACCCGGCCCGACCCGTGAACACCTGGACTGGCCATTTCTGGGTGAACACTACAAGATCCTCGCACAAAAACTCGACGCATATGCGTCGTCCAACGCTTTAGATTCCATCGACCACACCGACGTCGACGAGACCTGCCGCAGCATCGTTCGCTCGCTCGGTGACGCCGGCCTGCTGGATGCAGCGACCGGCGATGGCGGCCGCGGGCCGATCGATTCACGCTCGGTATGCCTGACCCGTGAAACCCTTGCATGGCACAATGGCCTAACTGACTTTGCATTCGCCATGCAGGGCCTCGGTACAGGTGCTATCGGCCTTTCCGGGTCACAATCCCTGCGTGACACAATCTTGCCCAGGGCCCGGTCCGGCGAATGGATCGCCGCCTTTGCACTATCTGAGAAGGAAGCCGGGTCTGATGTTGCAGCAATGGCTTGCAGCGCACGTCGCGAGGGCGATCATTACATACTCAGTGGGGAGAAGACCTGGATTTCCAACGGTGGAATTGCGGATGTCTACACAGTCTTTGTCCGCACCGGTGAGGAGCCAGGTACTCGCGGCATTTCCGCCTTTGTCGTTTATGCGGATGACCCAGGTTTCTCTATTGTCGAACGGATCAATGTCATTGCCCCGCATCCTATTGCCACCATCGGTTTTGACAATTGCCGCATCCCTGCCACACGTTTGCTCGGCAATCCTGGGGAAGGCTTCAAGATCGCCATGCGAACCCTCGACATTTTCCGCGCATCGGTTGCGGCGGCAGCGCTTGGCTTCGCTCGCAGGGCACTCGATGAAGCGATCGAACATGCCAGACACCGCAGAATATTCGGCGCAACACTTGCGGATCTACAACTTACCCAAGCAGCTTTGGGAGAGATGGCTGCCGACATAGATGCCGCCGCATTGCTTACCTACCGTGCCGCGTGGCGCCGCGACGAACAGGGTTTGTCGACAACCAAGGAAGCTGCAATGGCCAAGATGGTTGCCACCGAAAGCGCCCAGACTGTCATCGATCGCACCGTCCAGATGTTCGGTGGACGTGGAGTGCAAAGTGGTGAAGTCATCGAGTCCCTTTACCGCGAAATCCGCGCCCTACGGATCTACGAAGGCGCAACCGAAGTCCAAAAACTGATCATTGCGCGTGAGCTCCTGAAAGCCGCGCCTCCGGAGAAGAAGCATGCATGATATCCTTCAGCCCGAAGACTGGGCAAAGCCGATCGGTTATTCCAATGGTATTGCCGCACGAGGAAGACAGATCTTCGTTGGTGGACAGGTCGGCTGGAACAATCAATGCGAATTCGAGACCGACGACTTCGTCGGACAAGTTCGCCAGACGCTCTTGAATGTCCTGGCAATACTGGCGGCAGGTGGAGCAGGCCCGGAACACATTACGACAATGACATGGTATTTCACCGACAAGGCCGAATATCTCGACAATCTGAAAGGTGTCGGAAAGGCCTATCGCGATGTGATTGGCAAGAATTTTCCCGCGATGGCCGCCATGCAGGTTGTTGCACTTGTCGAGGACCGCGCCAAGATCGAGATCCAGGCCACTGCCGTTGTCCCGGAGTAAATGCCAGATGACGATCTCCTTTTCGTTGGGTGTGCGTGGTGAACTGCGTCAGAACATGCTGTTGGTGACCATCGACAACCCACCAGTAAACGCGCTCTCTCGCGATGTTCGATCGGGCCTGATGAAAGCCCTCGACCATGCGGCGACGACCGCAATCGATGGTATTGTCATTGTCGGTGCAGGAAAAACATTCATCGGTGGCGCTGATATACGGGAGTTCGGGCAACCGCCATCCAATCCAATCTTGCCCGACATTACAGAGCGGATCGAAGCCTTCACAAAGCCAGTAGTTGCCGCCATCAATGGCACAGCACTTGGTGGCGGGCTTGAAGTTGCACTTGCCTGTCATTATCGCATTGCATCGTCGCACGTACAGCTTGGCCTTCCTGAGGTAAAACTGGGTATCGTACCCGGCGCTGGCGCAACACAACGTCTACCGCGCCTCACCGGCATTCCCGCAGCAATCGCCCTGATTGGCAGTGGTCGGAGCTTTAAGGCGAACGAGGCTCTGTCTCTCGGTATCATTGACACGATTGCGAAGGATGAACTGATCGAAGCGTCACTTTCTGCTGCACTGCGCCTTGTCGGCCCCGAACTGCGGCGTACCGGCACTTTGCCTGTCCCCACTTCAGATCGTGGCACCATCGAGTTGGCACAAGACCAGGCTCTCGCCAAGTCGCGAGGGCAACTGGCGCCGAATGAAGCTGTCCGGCTCGTCGCCTCGGCTTTCAGACCGCTCGCTGAAGGCCTTGCGGACGAACGTGCCACCTTTGTGAGATTGCGCGACAGTCAAGAGGCTGCAGCACTACGGTATGTCTTTTTTGCAGAGCGGCAGGCTTCAAGGATCGACGAGATCCGGGAGGTCAAGGCTCGGCCCGTCGAAACGATTGGCATCGTCGGCCTTGGACTTATGGGAAGCGGTATTGCCGTTGCCGCTCTCGGCGCCGGCTACAAGGTCATCGGACTGGATCGAAACTGCGGCGCAGCATCGAAAGGTCGTGATCGTATTTTCGCACTCCTCGATCGCGCCGTTGCGTCTGGCCGTATGGACCAGGAAAAACGTCATGAGCAGGCGGCAAGGCTCGAGGTTGGTTCAAGGGATGATGCGCTCGTTTCGTGTGATCTTGTGATCGAAGCCGTATTCGATGACCTCGACGTAAAGATCGAGCTTGTGCGCCGCCTTGGCGGCGTGCTTCGCCCTGATGCAATCATTGCGACCAATACGAGCTATCTAAACCCCGATGACATTGCAGCGGCTACCGTGAATCCGGAGCGTGTGGTCGGTCTGCACTTCTTCTCTCCAGCCCACGTCATGCGGCTCGTTGAGGTCGTCCGCTGCACCAGAACGGCTCCGGAGGTGCTCGCGACAGGCATTGCCGTTGCCAAAAGGCTCCGGAAGCTTCCGGTCATCACGGGAGTTGCGGAAGGGTTCATCGGCAATCGCATCTTTTCGGCCTATCGCCGTGAGGCAGAATTCATGCTTGAGGAGGGCGCCCTTCCGCATCAGATCGACGCAGCACTTGAAGACTACGGATTTCCGATGGGTCTCTTCGCCGTCAACGATATGGCCGGCCTTGAAATTGCCTGGGCACGTCGCAAACGCGAGGCCGGTCTGCGCGATCCGGGCGAGCGCTATGTGCAAATAGCCGACCGATTGTGCGAGGCTGGGCGCCTCGGACAGAAGTCCGGACGCGGCTGGTATGCCTATAGAGATGGGAAGCGCCAAATTGACACGGAGGTGACCGCATTCATCGAACAGTGTCGCCAAGAGAAAGGTATAAGCGCCCGGACTTTTACCGCTCTCGAGATCACCGACCGCCTCATTCATGCAATGGCCAAGGAAGGTCGAACGTTACTCGATGACGGTATCGCAATGCGGGAAAGCGATATCGATCTCGTCATGATCAATGGTTATGGCTTTCCGGCGCACAAGGGCGGGCCGATGTATGCAACCGCTCAGACTCCGAGATAGCGATCCTGCATATCAGTGGTCAGATTCCGCGATAGGCCCTGCCAGACGCTCCGGCCATTTTCGAGGATGACGCAGCGGTCGGCGACCGGAAGCAACTCCGACAATGTCTTGTCGACCACCAGGATCGATAAGCCTTCCGCTTTCAACTTGCGGATTGCGGCCCAGATATCTTGCCGGATAACCGGTGCCAGGCCCTCTGTTGCCTCATCAAGGATCAGGAGCCGAGGATTTGTCATCAGTGCCCGTCCAATCGCCAGCATCTGCTGCTCGCCGCCAGAAAGTGAACGTGCCATTTGAGCGTGCCGTTCCTGCAAACGTGGAAACAATACGTTGACTCGCTCTTGTGTCCACGGCCCAGGCCGTGCAGCGACCACGAGGTTCTCATGCACCGTCAGATTGGGAAAACAGCGGCGCCCCTCCGGAACCAGCCCAATCCCAAGTTTGGCAACCCGATGAGAAGCCTTGCCCTTCAGATCAATGCCAGTAAGCCGGACTGCCCCAGCAGTCGGGGGATTGAGATTGCAGATTGCACGGATGGTTGTCGTCTTGCCCATGCCATTTCTGCCCATAAGTGCAACTGCCTCGCCTTCCGCCACTGCAAGATCAACACCAAACAACGCCTGGCTCGCGCCATAGGAAGCCTCGATCTTGGACACGTCGAGCAACATCAAACATGATCTCCCAGATAAGCAGTCCGCACAGCTGGGTCGCTGCGTATCTCATCGACGGTACCGGTTGCAATTACCTTCCCATAGACCAGCACAGAGACACGATCAGCCAGTGCAAAGACCGCATCCATGTCATGCTCAACGAGAAGAATTGGGGCCCGATGGCGAAGGCCATCAAGGAACCTGGTCAGGGCTTTCGACCCCTCTGGACCCATGCCAGCCATCGGCTCATCTAGCAGAAATGCCCGAGTGTTGAGTGCCAGTGCAATTGCAATTTCGAGCTTCCGGCGTTCGCCATGTGAAAGCTCCGCCGCCGGAATGCGCGCACGGTCTTTCAACTCAACCTGCCCCAAAATCTCCATCGATCTGTCGATCAAGGTACGATCCCGCATGACAGACCTGAAGAAACGGAAACTTGTTCCCTGTTGAGCCTGGACGGCCAGCATGACATTGCGAAGTGCTGAAAATTCTGAAGCCAACGAAGATACCTGGAAGGTTCGTCCGAGCCCAAGGCGCGATCGTTCCGCCACACCAAAGTGACTGATCTCATGTCCGGCAAAACGAATTGCACCTGAATCCTGTCTCAGTGTACCGCAGATCTGATGGATCAATGTCGACTTGCCAGCACCATTCGGGCCTATCAGCGCGTGGATTTCTCCAGGTCTGAGGTCAAGAGTTACGCCGTCGGTAGCACGCAAAGCGCCAAATGATTTGACAAGGTCAGTCAGTTTCAGGACGGGCTCAACCATGACGGGGCTTTCCTGCCAGAAGTCCAACTAGTCCACCCCTTGCAAACAGCACCGTGCCGAGCAGGATCAAACCAAGGAAGAACTGCCACCGCTCTGTCAATCCACCCAGGACAAACTCAAAAATAACGAAAAGAATTGCTCCTGCGAGTGGGCCAAATAGGCGCCCTGTGCCGCCGAGAATGATCAAAATAATCAGTTCGCCGGACATGTGCCAGGATAGCATTGAGGGACTAACAAAGCGATTGAGATCGGCAAACAGAGCGCCAGCAAGCCCCGTCAAGCTTGCTGAAATTGCAAAGGCAGTCAGCTGGATCCGATATGGTGCGATACCTACGGTTGCGACGCGCACCTCGTTTTGACGTGCTGCCTGAAGTGCTGACCCGAATCGCGACCCACGGATCAGCACGAATACTCCAAGAGTGGCAACGAGCAAGGCATAGCAAATCAGAAAAAAGTTTATCGGCTTCATCGTGTTTACGCCCCAAAACTGGTTGCGCACGAGGATCGATAATCCATCTTCACCACCATAAGCCGGCCAGGAGATCGCGAAATAATAGACCATCTGTGCGAAGGCCAACGTGATCATGATGAAGTAGACGCCCGAAGTTCTCAAGGAAACAGAACCAATTAGAAGACCTGCCAGGCCCGCAACGACCATCGCCACAACCCAGATTATCGGCATTTGGTCCGTGCCGGACAATCCGACGACCAGTGGATCGCCGGAAAAGGCGTGCGTCGCAAGAATACCCGCCACATAACCACCGATGCCGAAGAATGCTGCATGTCCGAATGAGACCAGCCCACCAAGGCCGAGAGCCAGATTAAGGCCTGTCGCTGCGAGCGCCAGAATGGCAATGCGGGTCGCGAGGGTAACGTAAAAAGGGTGTCCGAATGCATTTGCCGCCAGCGGTAGCGCCAATAACGCAATGGCCAGAATGATGTTGACCAGGCTTTCGCGGTTCCGCATTACATCCTCACATATGAGCCGCGGGAAATAGTCCGCGCGGTTTAAACGTGAGGATGAGCGCCATCATCACATAGATCAGCATGGAGGCTGCTGCACCACCAATCAGGCCCGCTTGTGATGGTGGTACAAACAGCCCCATCAACTGCGGCAGTAGAAAACGACCCATGGTGTCGACAACGCCGACCAGGAGGGCTCCAAGCAACGCGCCCTTTATGGATCCGATTCCACCAATGACAATCACCACAAAAGCAAGAATGAGAACCGGTTCTCCCATGCCGACCTGCACGGACTGCAATGCACCGACCATCGCGCCGGCAAAACCGGCAAGGGCAGCACCTAGTGCGAAAACGACAGTATAAAGTGTGCGAATATCTACACCAAGCGCTCCGATCATCTCGCGATCGCTCTCACCTGCCCGGATACGCATTCCAAGACGGGTCCTGCTGATCAGCAGATAGAGGCCAAAGGCAACAAGCGCTCCGGCAACGATAATTGCCAGACGATATAGCGAATACTGTGCTCCAGCAGGCAGGGCGACCGCACCCTGCAGCAGGGGCGGTATATCAAGATAGAGCGGGAAAGAGCCGAAGAGCCAGCGCATGCCTTCGGAGAATATCAAAATCAATGCAAAGGTTGCCAGCACCTGGTCAAGGTGATCACGATCGTAGAGACGCCGTATCACCACAAGTTCGACAATGGCTCCGGCAGCTGCAGCACACACCAGGCTGGCGGCAAGTCCGATCCAAAATGAGCCGGTCGCCGCAGCAACAGCCGCGCACGCAAAGGCGCCAACCATGTACAAAGAACCGTGTGCAAGATTGATCAAGCCCATGACGCCAAATATCAGCGTCAGCCCGGCGGCCATGAGAAACAACATGACGCCGAGCTGAAGGCCATTGAGCAATTGCTCAAGAGCGAGTGCGAGTGTCACCAGCCAACCTTACATTTTGCAGTCTTTGGCGTAAGCATCACCGTGATCATCGAAAATCTTCTCGATTGTCTTGTTGGTCAGGACACCATCATCCCGTTTGATCACCTCCGTCAGATAGATGTCCTGGATCGGATGCTGATTGTTGTTGAACTTGAAGTCGCCGCGCGGCGAACTGATATCCGCCTTCAACAGTTCGGCGCGGAACGCTTCGGTATCTTTTACGTCCGCCTTGGCTGCCGCCGATACGATCAACTGAGCGGCGTCATATGCCTGAACCGCATAAATCGATGGCAAGCGACCATATTCGGCCTCAAAGTCCGAAAGGAACTTCTTGCTGATTTCAGTGTCAAAGTCGGGTACCCACTGACCTGACGCCCTGGCTCCGATCGCAGCATCGCCGATCGCGGGTAGTACATCCTGGCTAAACGAGAAGCCCGGTCCCATAATCGGGATATCCGCACCCGACTGGGCGTATTGCTTCATGAATGCGATGCCCATCCCGCCCGGCAGGAAAGCAAAGACGCCATCTGCGTCCGAGGCACGGATCTGGGCAATCTCGGCTGCATAATCCGTCTGGCCAACCTGCGTGTAGATTTCGGAAGCCAGCTCACCCTTATAGTAGCGTTTGAAGCCCGTCAGCGAGTCCTTGCCTGCCGGATAGTTCGGGGCCATGATCAACATCTTCTTGTGCCCCCTGTTGGCATATTCGCCCATGGCCTCATGAAGATTGTCGTTCTGGTAGGCTGCATTGAAATAGAGCGGATTGCAGTTTTCGCCCGCAAGCGCAGCCGGAGCAGCATTGGTGGAGATGTAAAACTTGCCCTGGGCCACCGCACTTGGTGCGACAGCCATGAGGAGGTTCGACCACACAATACCGGTCAGAACATCAACCTGATCACTCTGGATCATCTTGTCGGCAATCTGGACGGCCAGTTCCGGCTTTTGCGCGTCATCTTCGATAACAACCTCGATCTCACTATTGCCGGCCTGCTTGATCGCCAACATGAAGCCATCGCGCGTATCGACACCGAGGCCCGCACCACCACCAGACAGCGTTGTGATCAGGCCAATCTTTACAGGCTCGGCAAAGGCCAGTCCGGAAACGCTCATGCTGAGCGCCAGTGTGGCTGCAGAAACCAGTTTCTTCATCTGTGAACTCCCAGTTGTTTTTTATTGTCCCATCCTCAGGCGCGGATCCCTTGATCTCGCAGCCGGATATCCACCTCGTGTTCGAAATACCTTCCACACTTGCGAAAGAAGGTCCACTGCCTAAGCGGCATGCAGCGATTTTTCCCACGCTCCGGTCGGCAGACCTTGACAGAAGCGACCGGCTAAAATGTCGGTCCGAAAGTGCCGAACCGCACAAGAATCTCCTTCTTGAAGGCAACGCCAATGTCAAGCCGCACGCGCATGCTTCAGCCTGAACCGCTGGATCTTACCCGATTCTGTCTTTGGAAGGGCATCGGTGAACACGACCGAGCGAGGATACTTGTAAGGGGCGATGACGTTCTTGACATGTTGCTGCAAGAGCTTTGCCATTGCATCGCAGGCAGCGCTGCGATCTGCCAGGACAATATGGGCCTCGACAATATATCCACGTTCAGCATCCGGCACCCCAATGACCGCACATTCAGCCACAGCCTCATGCCCGAGGAGCGCCGCTTCAACTTCCGGGCCGGCAATGTTGTAGCCCGCAGAAACGATCATGTCGTCGCAGCGGGCAGCAAAGTGAAAATACCCTTCCTCATCACGCGTGAAGGAATCGCCCGTGAGGTTCCAGCCGTCCCGGACATAATCCCTTTGGCGTCCATCAGCGAGATAACGACAACCGATCGGCCCTTTTACTGCCAGTTTTCCGACTGTGCCCGAAGGCACCTCACGCATCTCGTCATCGACCACGATTGCCTGATAACCGGTCAATGGCTTGCCAGTGCATGCAGGTCGGGAATCGTCTCGCTTGTTGGAAATGAAGATATGGAGCATTTCGGTGGACCCGATGCCATCAACAATCGGCTTTCCGGTCTTGCGCACCCATTCATCGTAAACCGGTGCCGGCAGGGTTTCGCCGGCTGATACCGCCACGCGCAGCGAAGAAAGATCCGCCCCTTCATCCATCGCAGCAAGCATTGCCCGATAGGCGGTTGGAGCAGTAAAGCAGATCGTCGCCTTGTATGTTTCGATGATCTCGATCATCTTGGCCGGCGTCGCCTGTTCCAGCAAGGTTGCTGCTGCGCCAAAACGCAATGGAAAGACGGCAAGACCACCCAACCCAAAGGTGAAGGCCAGCGGCGGTGAGCCAACGAAAACATCTGCAGGCGTGACACCCAGAACCTCACGCGCGTATGCGTCGGCAATAATGAGAATATCGCGGTGAAAGTGCATCGTTGCCTTTGGCACGCCCGTTGAGCCGGATGTAAATCCGAGCAATGCCACATCATCACGTCCGGTCCTCACCGCATCAAATTTGACGGGCTTGTCGAGCGCAGCGCGATCAAGTTCGGCGTCATGGTTTGCAGTTCCGTCAAAACCGATAACCTGGGCAAGGAACGGGCTTTCCTTGGCAACCGCCACCAGTTCGTCCATCAGGCGCGTATCGCACAGCGCCATCGATATCTCCGCCTTGTCAACGACTTTGGATAGTTCGCCTGCCCGCAACATGGGCATGGTGTTGACCACCACTGCCCCTGCTTTCGTTGCAGCCAGCCAGCATGCCACCATAGCCGGATTGTTGGCAGACCGGATCAGCACCCGATTGCCAGGTTTCAGACCGTAATCTTCCGTCAAGGCTCGAGCGATCCGATTTGTCCAGTCTGTCAACTCCTTGTAAGTGCGGCGACGGCCATTGCCGATCAAAGCGGTGTGGTCTCCAAAGCCACGCTCCACCATCCGATCGGCAAGTTCAAACCCGGCATTCAACCATTCTGGATAGTCAAAGCCATCAAGCACAAGCTCCGGCCATTGCTCTGGTGACGGTAGATTGTCGCGTGTAAACGTATCCAAATGGCCTGTCGGTCCCAGTTGCATTGTCAAGTTCCCGTGCCTCGTTCTGGCTCGCCGCGCGAATTTTTCTTGTATCGCGGCGCTGGCATATTTGCCTTTTTACAAGAAAAGCATCGCTGCCGGCCGCTGGCAAGAGAGAAATTTTAAGTTTGTAATAATTTTTGCGAAGCGAGTGCCGGACATCTTTTTCTCTTCGCTGTAGCATGCAAATATCACGTAGAGATCGTAGAGATATCGAGGATGCCATGCGACAGCGGATTACCGATTGGGACGATGCCTACGCCAACGGACCCAATATCCCCTATGGCGATCAATGGCCCGCTCGCTGGGTGGAACCGGCACGCCGTTATCGAGAGACATTATCCAAGGCTGGACATGCGCAATTGGGCATTCGCTATGCTGATGGCGACAGGAACCTCTTCGATCTGTTCGTGAACGCGGAAAGGTCCCGAGGGCTCGTCGTATTCATCCATGGGGGGTTCTGGCTCAGACTCGACAAATCATACTGGTCTCATCTCGCCAGAGGACCAGTCGAGCACGGATTTTCCGTCGCAATACCGTCCTATACCCTTTGCCCGGATACCCGCATTTCCGCGATCACCGTGGAGATCGGCACCGCCATTGAAAAGGCTGCGGAACTGGTGGAAGGGCCTATCCACCTTATTGGCCATTCGGCCGGCGGCCACTTGGTAACCCGCATGATCACAATGACCTCACCACTGCCAGACATTGTGCGAAGCCGCGTCTTTCATACATTGTCGCTCTCCGGTCTGCATGACCTGCGTCCTTTGATGAACACGACGATGAACGGCCAACTGAAGATCGACCGGCAGGAAGCCTGGCGTGAAAGCCCAGTTCTCCTGGAACCCATGCCCGATACAAGGCTTACCTGCTGGGTAGGAGCCGGTGAGCGATCGGAATTTCTTCGGCAAAATGCGCTTCTCGCCAATATCTGGAGGGGCTTGGGCGCAGAGACGGCCATAATAGAAGAGCCCGACCGTCACCACTTCAACATTGTTGACGGACTGGCCGATCCGGATCACTTGTTGACACGGACACTCCTCTCATAAATCGATCAGACAATCGCCACGACCGAGATGCATTCTTGCATATCTCCTGCGGTCATGACGTTTAGCGCTGAGAAGGCCTCCTTGTTGACAACGGCGCCGTTCTTCGGAATTGGGGGTGTAACGCAGCAACACGCATCTTGCTGTCGACCAATCACCGACGTTTTTCAACGAAATGGGTTCGTTGCGGAAAACGACCATCTGGAGGACGCTTCATGATCAACGGCAAGTGGGATTTCTGGATCGACCGCGGCGGTACATTCACCGATATCGTCGGGCGCAGACCGGATGGCACACTCGTTGCGCACAAGCTACTTTCAGAAAACCCAGAGGCCTATCGCGACGCAGCTGTCCAGGGCATCCGCGAACTCCTGGGATTAAAGCATGGTGAACGCGTCCCAGCCGATGCCATCGCTTCCGTGAAGATGGGCACAACAGTTGCCACCAACGCGCTTCTGGAACGCAAAGGTGAACGCACTCTGCTGGTGACGACACTCGGCTTTCGCGACGCCCTGGCAATTGGCTACCAGGCCCGTGCTGACATCTTCGCAAAGAAGATCATCAAGCCGGAACTTCTCTACGAGTCCGTCGTCGAAATCGAAGAACGTGTCCGTGCAGACGGCACCATCGAGAAGATACTCGACGAAAAGCTGGTCCATCGCGATCTGCAAGCGCGGTTTGACGACGGATTTCGTTCCATCGCAATCGTCCTAATGCATGCCTACCGCTATCCCGCCCATGAACAGGCCGTCGCGCGGATTGCTCGTGAGATCGGTTTTTCACAAGTTTCGGTCAGCCACGAGGTTTCACCCCTCATCAAGCTGGTCGGCCGTGGCGACACGACTGTGGTCGACGCCTATCTGTCTCCGATCCTGCGTCGCTATGTAGGACAGGTGGCAGCAGAACTCGGCACGGATACCCAGAAGGGTGCACGCCTGATGTTCATGCAGTCCTCGGGAGGCCTCACCGCAGCCAACCTCTTTCAAGGCAAGGACGCCATCCTCTCCGGACCAGCAGGAGGGGTGGTAGGCGCCGTGGAAACCTCCAAGCTTGCTGGCTTTGGCCGCATGATCGGTTTCGACATGGGAGGCACCTCCACAGACGTTTCTCACTTCGACGGCGAACTGGAACGCTCGTTCGAGACTGAGGTTGCTGGCGTCCGCATGCGTGCACCGATGATGTCGATCCATACCGTTGCAGCGGGCGGCGGATCAATATTGCACTTTGAAAACGGCCGCTTCCGGGTCGGCCCAGATTCCGCTGGCGCCAATCCCGGCCCCAAATCCTATCGCCGCGGCGGACCACTTACCGTCACCGACGCCAACGTCATGCTCGGAAAGCTATCCCCCGAACTCTTTCCGAAAATATTTGGGCCCAACCGTGATCAGCCACTGGATTCCGCTTCAGTGCGAGCATCCTTTGAGGAGATGGCTGGTATCATCGGCGACGGCCGTACTCCGGAAGAGGTTGCCGACGGCTTCTTGTCCATAGCGGTCGAGAACATGGCAAATGCGGTGAAGAAGATCAGCGTGCAGCGTGGTTATGATGTCTCCAATTACGTGCTGACCTGCTTTGGCGGCGCTGGCGGTCAACACGCCTGCCTCACCGCCGACGCCTTGAATATCACGACCGTATTGATTCATCCTTTCTCCGGGATCCTGTCAGCATACGGGATGGGACTGGCCAACATTCGCGCGACCCGCCAGAAGACCGTCTCCACCGATCTCCTAACGGGCCTCGACACACTTGGACCGATCCGCGAGGAAATGACGGCGAGTGTACTAAATGAAATGACATTCCAGGGTGTCGCAGACGCATCCATAGAAATCCTGCACCGTGCCCATCTGCGCTACCAAGGCACCGACACGACTCTGACTGTACCTGTTACCAATGCTGCAGACATGACGAGGGTATTCGAGACACATCACCGCAAGCAGTTCGGGTTCATCTTCGAAAACCGTGAGGTCGTTTTCGAATCCTATGAAGTCGAAGCCATCGGTGGCGGAGCAGGATCATTCGAACCGAACCATGCCCTGAATTCGGCCGCACCCCTTGCAACGACCGAGACACGCTTTTTCTCCGGTGGGGAATGGCACGAGGCACCGGTCTACTATCGTGACGACATCAGCCCCGGGGCGATTGCGCACGGGCCGTGCCTTGTCGTTGAACCACACCAGACAATTGTCGTCGAGGATGAATGGGCTTTCGAAATTACCGCGCTCGATCATGTGGTCTTGAAGAGGGTCAAGGCACTTGCTCGCAACAAGGCAATCGGAACCGAAGCCGATCCGGTCCTGCTCGAAGTGTTCAATAATCTGTTCATGTCGATCGCCGAGCAAATGGGTGTGACCCTGCAAAACACCGCCTCCTCGGTCAATATCAAGGAACGGCTGGACTTTTCTTGTGCCGTTTTCGACGAGAATGGCGCACTCGTCGCCAATGCGCCGCATATGCCGGTCCATCTGGGTTCGATGGATCGCTCGGTGGAATCGGTTATTGCTGCCAACAGGAGCAGGATCCGGCCGGGCGACGTCTTTGCACTCAATGCGCCCTACAATGGCGGTACTCATCTACCAGACATCACCGTCGTGACACCGGTTTTCGATGACGCAGGTCATGATATTCTCTTCTACGTTGCATCGCGCGGCCATCATGCCGATGTCGGCGGTACGGCCCCCGGCTCAATGACACCGCTTGCGACAACAGTTGATGAAGAAGGCGTCCTCTTTGATAACGTCTTGCTGGTAGATCAGGGTCGGTTCGATGAAGAAGGAATTGCTCACCTTCTTTCCGATCACCCCTATCCGGCCCGCAACGTCGCTCAAAATATCGGCGACCTCCGCGCGCAGATCGCTGCCAACGAAAAAGGTGTCCATGAAATGCGCAAGATGATCGCGCAGTTCGGTCTTGATGTCGTCAGGGCCTATATGGGCCACGTTCAGGACAATGCGGAAGAAAGCGTTCGCCGCATCATCGAAACACTGGGTGACTCTGAATTCTCCTACGCCACGGACCAGGGCAGCACCGTTAAGGTAAAGATTACGGTCGACAAGGACAAGCGAGAAGCAACCGTGGATTTTACCGGAACAAGCCCGCAAAAACCGAACAATTTCAACGCACCGGAGCCTGTTACCCGGGCTGCAGTACTCTATGTCTTTCGCGTCATGGTTGAAAGCTCAATTCCCATGAACGCAGGTTGCCTGAGGCCCATTCGAATCATCGTGCCGGATGGCTCAATGCTCAAACCCCAGTATCCGGCAGCGGTGGTTGCAGGAAATGTCGAAACGAGCCAGCATGTGGCAAACGCGCTTTTCGGTGCACTTGGTTCCATGGCCGCAAGCCAGGGCACGATGAACAACCTTACCTTCGGAAACGAAACCTATCAGTACTACGAGACCTTATGCTCGGGATCACCCGCCGGTGTCCTCAATGATGGCACCGGTTTTGACGGTACCAATGCAGTCCATGTTCACATGACCAATTCACGCCTCACGGATCCGGAAATTCTCGAGACCCGCTATCCCGTGTTGTTGGAGAATTTCCACATCTGCAAGGATTCTGGCGGAACAGGGCGATGGTCTGCCGGCGACGGAACGGAACGAACAATCCGCTTTCTGGAGACAATGGCTTGCGCCATCCTGTCCTCCCACAGGACGATCCGGCCACATGGCCTCTTTGGTGGCGAGGCTGGCG
>JAEWDP010000168.1 GCA_023390055.1 Pseudomonadota bacterium
CGGTATTTCAACCTGCTTGACCCAACAAAGCCGACCACATGTGAGGTTTCCATGGCCGAGCTTATACAGATTCTTGTTTCCGGCCTTGCCGCCGGCTCCATCTATGCGTTGGCTGCAGTGGGCTTCACCCTGCTGTGGCAGGCATCACAGACGATCAATTTCGCACAGGGCGAATTTGTCATGCTGCCAGCATTCTTCGTGCTCGTCGGCATGACAATGCTTGGCCTGCCGTTATGGCCGTCCGTCGGCCTGGCGCTCGTTCTTTCATTGCTGCTTCTGGGTGTCGCGTTCAAGCGACTGATTGTTGAACCCATGCTGCCACATGGCACGCTGCCTCTCGTGATCGCCACGATCGCTCTGGGTCTTCTCATGAAGGAAAGCGTCAAGGAATTCTATGGTGCCACGGCACAGCCATTTCCGGCAATCTTCCCGCAAGATGTGTATCATGTTCTCGGCGCCAGCGTATCGCTGCAAGATATCGGCAATCTTACCGTTTCGATGCTGGCAATTGGCGGCCTGCAACTGTTTTTAAACCGTACCCGCACTGGCCGCTGCATGCAGGCAACCGCACAAAATCCGGCGGTCGCAGAAATTCTCGGCGTCAAGGTCCGGCGCATGGTCCTCTACACATTCCTGATCAATGCGGCTCTCGCGACGATCGCCTCTGTGCTGATCTCGCCGGTCTATCTCGCCAAGTTCTCGAACGGTGAAACCCTTGGCCTCGTGGCGTTCATTGCGGCCATCGTCGGTGGCTTCAATCAAATTCGCGGTGCGCTGGTAGGTGGTCTGCTGATCGGGGTGATCGACAACCTTTCTGCAGTGTACATTTCTGCCGAATACCGGTCTGCCATGCCGCTGATCCTGTTGATCGCCATTATTCTCCTGCGCCCCCAGGGTCTGCTCGGAACGTCGGAAGGGAGGGCCGTATGACCAGGCTCCAAACACTTCTACTGGCCGCCGGTTTAGTGGCGCTGCTCGTCGCGCCTATCGGGCAGGGCAATTACATCATCTATACGCTCTGCACGTGGCTCTTGTTTTCAATTTCCGCCATGGGTCTCAATCTGACGCTCGGTTATGCCGGACAGGTCAGCCTGACACAGGCCGGCTTCATGGGCATTGGCGCCTACGTTACCGCATTGCTGACGCTCGCAGGCATACACTGGAGCCTGGCAGCCGTGATGTCTATCCTCTCATGCTTTGTCGTTGGCCTGTTGATTGGCTATCCGGCGCTAAGAGTGCAGCACCATTTTCTTGCGTTCGTCACGCTTGCATTCAATACCTTGCTGTTTCTGGTCCTGCGCAACGAGGAAGAAATAACCGGCGGTTCATTCGGCCTTGTCGGAATGCCGCGACCGGCATTCTTCGGGATCACCACTGACAGCAACCTCGCCTTCTACTATTTCTCGCTGGTTTGCTTCCTCATCGCACTCGGTGTGATGTGGTGGATATTGCGCTCTCCCTGGGGGCGTGCCTTCAAGGCATTGCGCGAAAATCCAATCCGTGCGGAAAGTCTGGGCCTGAAGATTCGACGCCAGACCTTGCTTGCCTTCGCGATCGGGTCCGCCTTTGGTGGTCTTGCGGGGGCTTTACAGGCTCCGCTCGTACAGTTCATCGAACCTGGCAGCTTCGCATTGATGCATTCGCTAAAACTGCTTTTGATGGTTGTTGTCGGAGGCTCCGGCTTCTTCTTCGGTCCAATGCTCGGTGCAGCTGTCGTGATCCTTCTTCCTGAAGTACTGCGCTTCACCGAGGGCTATTACCTGATCATCTATTCACTGCTGGTCATCGTGCTGATGGTCTATTCACCCAATGGCCTAATTGGCCTCGGGCACAAGATCATCGATCGGCTACGGCCAAAGCATGAAGCCCGCCGCGACCTGAAACAGGGGGTCCAGCTATGAATGCTCCCGTCCTTTCCGTGCGTGCCATGTCGAAACAGTTCGGCGGCATTCGTGCAGTCAACAATGTCAATTTCGACGTCTACAAAGGCGAGATCCTTGGACTGATCGGCCCCAACGGCTCGGGCAAATCGACACTCTTCAACTGCATCCTCGGTCAGCTTCGTCCAACGGCTGGCCATGTCGAGATCAACGGCGCGTCCGTTGATGGCGTACGGCCGGCAGATCTTTCGCTTCTGGGTCTCGGCCGCACCTTCCAGCAGCTCTCCGTATTTCCGAACATGTCCGTGCTCGACAACATCATCATTGCCGGACAGGAGCACGAAGGGTCGATGCTCTCGCGCCTGTTTGGCAAGCCGGATGCCGGACTGACGGACAAGGCCAAGCAACTGGTGGAGTTCTTCCGGCTGACGCCATATCTTGACACTCCGGCAGGGTCTTTGTCCTACGGGCAGCAGAAACTGGTGGATGCTGCCATGGCCTTCATGGCAGGCCCGGGCATCGTCCTCCTGGATGAACCGGCAGGTGGCGTGAACCTCACAATGCTCGAACATCTGAAGGAACGGTTGATGACGTATAACCGGGAGCATGGAACGACGTTCGTGGTCATCGAACACAATATGGAATTCGTCATGTCACTGTGCACACGGATTATCGTTCTGGCTCAAGGCGAGATCATCGCAGAGGGAAAGCCGGAAGAAATCCGCGCCAATCAGACGGTCATCGACGCCTATCTGGGAGGATGAAATGCTCGAACTGAAGGACATTGTAGGTGGCTATGGCCGCATCACAATCCTGAACAATACCTCCTTCACCATCCCGAAGGCTTCAATCACGACGGTGATCGGGCCGAATGGAGCAGGCAAATCAACTGTTTTCAAGGCGATCTTCGGTCTTCTCGACATCCAGTCCGGAGAAATTCTTCTTGAAGGTGAGAACGTCACACGAAAATCACCTGCCGAAATGATTGCGCGAGGGGTCACCTATGTACCACAGGGCCGCAACGTGGTGCCGCAACTGTCAGTGCTTCACAATCTCGAGCTAGGAGGCATTACCGCCAAGGACCAGGCACGGGTGAGAGCCAGGATGGAAGAAGTGATGGACCAGTTTCCAATGCTTCGCCAGCGCAAGGATCAAAAGGCGATCGAACTGTCGGGAGGGCAGCAAAAGCAGCTTGAGATAGCACGCGCACTGCTTCTCGATCCGAAGTTGATCCTGATCGACGAACCATCGATCGGACTTTCCCCCAATCTGGTACAGGAAGTCTTCCAGACCCTCATTCGCCTTCGCGATCAGGGCGTCACAATCTTGATGGTAGAGCAAAATGCAAAGGCGGCACTCGCAATGTCCGACTACGGGCTGGTCCTGGAACTCGGTCAGGCACGAATGTTCGACGAGGCCGACAAGTTGCTGAAGGACCCGCGCGTTGGCCAGCTCTTCCTGGGTGGGCACGTGGAAGGCGCAGCCTGATCAGCTCTCGTGACGTCGATGGAACTGCTGTGCGGCGGCCATGAAGCCGCCTTTGAGTTATGGATGCCGTCGGCCAGCCGAATTGCAACATGCACGTAAACTGGATAACCGATATAGACCGGTTTCTGGTAAACCATGTTGGAAGGGATGGCATAACGATGATCACGGAGAAAGCTCAAACCATTTTCTGTTCGCCGGTTTCTTTGAGCGATACCGGCAATCCCGCTCTTCAGCGGCGTATCCATCACGGGTATGAGCTATGTGAACGTCCAAGATCGGCCATGCTGTGATGTCGAAATATCGGCCAGCACCGGAATGGCAAACAAGCGAATGGTTGAATACGCCTGAACCATTAACGCTTGATGCCTTGCGCGGTCGCGTCGTCATGGTCTGCGTCTTCCAGATGTTGTGCCCCGGCTGCGTCAGCCAGGGACTTCCACAGGCACAGCGCGTGGCAAGTCTGTTCAAGCCGTCGGATGTCATCGTCATCGGGCTGCACAGCGTCTTTGAACACCACGACGCGATGGGAGCAAACGCACTGCGTGCCTTCGTGCACGAATACCGGATCACCTTCCCGGTCGCCATCGACGAACCCGACGGCATATCATTGCCGCACACCATGCGAGCCTATGCTTTCGAAGGGACGCCAACGACACTCCTGATCGACCGTCAAGGACGGTTGCGTCGCCAGACAATCGGTCATATCCCTGATCTTCAGCTTGGTGCCGAGATCATGGCCCTTATCGATGAATACCAGCCACCTGCCACAGGGAATGAGACCTCTACAACTGGGACCTGCACCCCCGCCGGCTGCGCTTAGCGGAGAAAACAGACGACTATGCTTCCTACCAACACCTCGCTTTCGCCTGAGGACGTTCAACGCTTCGGCCCCGATCCACTTTCAACATTCCGCAGCAATCTTGCATCGGTTGAAGAACGCATCTCCCGCGCCTGCGCACGGGTCGGACGCGATCGCGCTTCGGTCCGCCTCCTTCCGGTTACAAAGACTGTGCCCGCGCATATCCTGCGCTATGCGCATGAGGCCGGAATAGGTTCGTGTGGAGAAAACAAGATCCAGGAGGCAACCTCTAAGCGTGAAATCCTGAGTGATCTTGATATCAACTGGAGCATCGTCGGACATCTTCAGACGAACAAGGTCAAATACCTCACCCGCTTCGCCCACGAATTCCATGCACTTGACAGCTTGCGGCTTGCCGACGTTCTAAACAGTCGCCTGGAGCGCGAAGACCGCTTTCTCGATGTTTATGTACAGGTCAACACATCGGGCGAGGAGAGCAAGTTCGGCCTTCATCCAGATGCGCTCGCGCCGTTCATCGCCGATCTGGAACAGTATCCGCGGCTCAAGCCGCGCGGCCTGATGACACTTGCACTGTTTTCATCCGACATGGAACGGGTAAGGCCCTGTTTTGTATTGCTGCGTCACTTGCGCGATGAAGCCGTCAAACGCCATGCCGGCTTCACAGGGTTATCGATGGGCATGACCGGTGATTTTGAAGCGGCCATCGAAGAAGGCGCCACCGTTGTGCGTGTCGGACAGGCAATCTTCGGCAAACGGCCGACCCCTGACAGCGAATACTGGCCATCAGAAGGGAGCCCGTCATGACAGACGTGATTTCCATTCAAAGTCAGGTTGTTCACGGCCATGTCGGCAACAGCGCGGCAGTCTTTCCTTTGCAGGCCAAAGGCCTCCAGGTTGCTGCAATACCGACCGCATTGCTTTCCAATCATCCGCATTATCCAACCATGCATGGCAAGGTACTGGAGCCCGAACTGCTTGCTGCCTTGTTGCTCGGCGTGGAGGAGCGCGGACTGGTAGAAGCAGCAAGGGTCATCATTACCGGTTACCTCGGATCATTCGAAAACGGCCAGGTCGTGGCCGATTTCATCGCACGTGCACGCGAACGCAATCCGAACATCATCTACGTCTTAGATCCCGTAATGGGTGATGATGATCTCGGGATGTTCGTAGACGACAGGCTGATCGAGATCTTTCAGGGCCGCATGGCGCCGATGGCGTCGATCATCACACCCAATCAGTATGAGCTTGAACTGTTGGCGGGGCACAAGGCACGCTCGGCCGACCAGCTTGCCGAGGCCATGGCGATCGTCGCAAAAGGCGGTACCAAGGCTGCGGCGGTGACCGGGTGCGTATTCGACGACACGGCCGCCGGTTGCGTCGAAACCGTCGTCTGGACACCAGGCAGCTTGACGCGGACAGCTACTTTGCGCCTTCCAATTCGTCCCTGTGGCACCGGGGACCTCTTCACAGCATTGCTGACTGCCAGACTTTGTGCAGGCGAAGATCTGCATCGCGCGGGAGCTGGTGCAACCGAGGAAATTTTCGCGGTTCTCAAACGCACCGAGGCGGCAACAAGCGAGGAAATGCAACTCACCGGTTTTGCCTTTGACCAGTCCCGCATGAAGGATCGAAACGAGGCCACTTGAAGATTACCGACATGAAGACAATTAGCGCTTAAGCGCCGTGATTTCGGGCATTCAGGCCTTATCTTCACAGGCTGCAAGCGGCACATTATCAGGCATTGACCCCGCAAGGCGGTCCTTTATTGGAAAATGGAATGAGCACAACTGCGACATCGCCGACCCAACCCAAAGTCTATATGGCCATCCTCCTGGCGCTGGGCATGTCCCATCTTCTCAACGACACCATTCAATCACTGATACCCGCAATCTATCCGATCCTGCACGACAGGTTTGCGCTCGACTTCGTGCAGATTGGCATGATTACGCTAACCTTCCAGATCGCCGGCGCGTTGCTGCAGCCGGCTGTCGGTTTCTACACCGATCGCACCCCCCTGCCCTACTCCACGGTCGTGGGACTTCTGTCGACCTTGTGCGGGTTGATCGGGCTCGCCTATGCGTCAAACTATACTCAGGTTCTCATTTCGGTGGCGTTTGTCGGTTTGGGTTCGTCGATCTTCCATCCGGAAGCAACCCGCTCCGCGCGCTACGCCTCAGGTGGCAGACAGGGCCTTGCACAGGGCATTTTCCAGGTTGGAGGTCAGATAGGCGGCGCAATCGGCCCCCTGTTGGCTGCCTTCATCATCGTACCGAGGGGACAGGAAAGCCTGGCGTGGTTTGCCTCCATGGCCATGCTTGCCATGATCCTCATGGGATGGATAGCCCGACAGCATCATACCATTCGCTCACATTTTACCGCAGTGTCGGCCGCAAAGAAGATGGCGGGCAATCTTCAACCTTCGCATTCCAGAGCAAGGATCCTGGTCGGATTGGCAATCCTGACCGTTTTGATGTTTTCAAAGGTCGGATATCTCGAAAGCTTCCGGTCATTTTATACCTTCTACCTGATCGACCGCTTCGGTGTTTCAATCCCGGTATCGCAGGTGATGCTGTTTGTCTTCTTCCTGTCTTCGGCTGCCGGCGTGCTTCTCGGAGGTATCGTTGGCGACCGGATCGGCAGATACCGCATCATCTGGATTTCGGTGCTTGGGCCGCTGCCTTTCACACTGATACTTCCCTATGTGGATTTCTTCTGGACCGGCGTGCTCACCGTCTTGATCAACCTGATCATGGCCAGCGCATTTGCGTCGATCATGATCTATGCCATGGACCTGGTGCCACACCGAATTGGTCTGATCGGTGGTCTGTTCTATGGCCTCAATTTCGGGCTCGGTGGAATAGCCGCAGCCATCCTGGGTGGCTTGGCGGACACGATGGGGCTTCGATCAGTCTATATCTACTGCTCGTTCCTGCCGCTGGTCGGCCTCCTGACCTGGTTCTTGCCAAAGCTGGAGAGCAAGAGGCCCTGAACTGTCCACCGTTCATTGGCAACGTCACGTCATCGCACCTGGCGAAGCATTGCCAAAGTCTCCATACGCCGTCCAGCCGCCGTCCACTGACAGGACTGTCCCGGTAATTGCGGAAGCAGCAGGCGACGCCAGAAATGCGATCGCTGCTGCAACCTCATCGGGCGTAATCAGGCGACCAATCGGAGTTCGGCGCGCGATTTCATCAAGGTCAATCCTGCCCGCTTTTACCAGCGACAACACAAGGGTTGTCTCAACAAAAGCCGGTGCCACGGCATTGACGCGAACGCCGTGGCCAGCCCATTCGCAGGCCATGGAGCGGGTCATCGCGACAATGCCTGCTTTCGCCGCACCATAGGCATTACGCTTTGGCAGGCCTGTCAGACCAGCAATGGAAGACAGGTTGACAATCGCACCATGACCCTGCTCGATCATGCGCTTTCCGATCTCCCTGGACATCAGGAACGTGCCGGCAAGATGGACATCAAGCAATCGACGAAATGCCTCGACCTCCTGTTCCACGGTCGGAAGATGGCTATCCCCGATCCCTGCATTGTTGACGAGAACATCGAAGCGCCCTCTTTCAGCAATAGCGATCACGTCGTCTTCCTTCGTGACGTCGCACGCAACGCTGAGGTGATGGTCACCAAGTTCACGACATCGCGTCGCCGCCTTCTCACCATCGAGATCGGCAATCGTCACCCGATAACCGTCGGCAACCAGTTTGCGCGCAATGGCGAAGCCGATCCCCTCGGCCCCTCCGG
The DNA here is from genome assembly GCA_023390055.1 of Pseudomonadota bacterium. Classification (GTDB taxonomy): domain Bacteria; phylum Pseudomonadota; class Alphaproteobacteria; order Rhizobiales; family Rhizobiaceae; genus Neorhizobium. Next base: position 7,939 of record JAEWDP010000168.1, read on the forward strand.
TTACTAGGGCGTCACGCATAGCCTGGCCTCGGTACAAGACCCATCAATGATTGCGACAGTCCACCGTCAACAACGATATCCTGGCCGGTTACATAGGATGCTCTTTCAGATGCGAGGAAGAGGGCAACATTCGCCATATCTTCCGGAACAGCGATACGTCGCAGCGGCACCATCGCTTCCCGCTTCGTCCGTGTCTGTTCATCGGCATAAAATGGCGCCGACATCGGCGTCATGACGAGGCCCGGACTGACACAGTTCGAGCGGACACGACGTGGACCCCACTCATAGGCGAGTTGTCGCGACATCATGACGATCGCCGCCTTCGACGCCGAATAGGCGCCACTTGCCGGTTGTGGCTCACTGCCGGCAATGCTCGCGATATGGATCAACGCACCGCTATTGCGCGCAAGCATGGAACGGCCAAAAGCCTGAGATGCGGTCAGATAGCCGGTCAGATTGACCGCAAGCATCGCCGACCAGTCCTTCTCCACGACGCTTTCCAACGGCCCCGGTCGCAAGATTGCAGCGCAATTGACCAGAATGTCGGCGCCACCATCAGCATCAACCCTTTCAGCAGCCCTTGAAACGTCTTCAGGTTCTGCAAGATCGCATCGTACCGCTGTCGCCCCGTTACCGAGGTTCTCGGCAATCGCCGTGGCGCGCTCTTCGTCACGATCAAGAAGGACAACCCGTGCGCCGGCATCAACGAACGCGACGGAAAGCGCACGGCCAATACCGCCGCTTGCACCCGTTACCACAACGGTCTTGTTCTCCAGACCAAGCCAGCTCATGATGCCTTCTCCCTGGTATCTTCATACTCCGAAATGCCAGCCAGATAGCGACCGGTTATCCACCCGAATGTCATGGCTGGCCCAAGCGTGATGCCTGCTGCCGGGTAATTGCCACCCATTATCGAGGCACGATCATTACCGACCGCGAAGAGGCCAGGAATCACGTGTCCGTCGCGATCGAGGACTTCACCCGGTACCGTGGTCTTCAGCCCGTCGAATGTGCCAAGATCACCCATCTCCAGCCGGACGGCATAAAAAGGCCCCTGCTTGATCGGTGCAACAGTGGGGTTTGGCTTGTGATCCGGATCTGCCAGGTAGCGATTGAATGAAGTCTCGCCGCGGTGGAACTGGTCGTCTCGACCATTTTCTGCTCCCCGATTGAATTCTTCGACGGTCGTCTGAAGTTGCTTGGCATCGATGCTGCAGGCGGTTGCAAGCTCAGCCAGCGTTCGACCCTTTCGCAGATAGCCCGAGCGCAGCCAGAATGCGAGGGGCACGGGCGAGGGTTTGACATGACCCAGGCCATATTTGCGAATGGCGCGGTGATCGCAGACAAGCCAGGCGGCTGCTTCTCCGGAGGCAACCATCGCTGCCCCGACATCATGGTAGCTTTCGCTTTCATTGGTGAAGCGCTGTCCATCCGAAAGGACTGCAATCATGCCAGGCTTGTAGCGATCGAGAAGATGCGGAAACACGCCCTTTCCGGGAACCCGGCTAACGGGCATCCAGGCGGCGGGCTGCGGATATTCGGCATCAAATGCCGCGCCGACATCTTCACCTAGCCGGATGCCATCACCGGTATTGCTCGAGGGAACTGGAGAATAATGCTGACCACCTGCCTTGAGATGTGCATAGATGCGAGCGCGCCTTGCCAGGTCCTGCGCATACCCCCCACAGGCAAGTACCACAGCCCGGCGGGCAAGAATGTTTTCGGCCTTATCACCACCGACCTTAGCACCAACAGCTCGGCCATTTTCCATCAGGAGCCGCAAGGCCGGTGTGCCCGTGAGGATCGGGATCTCCAGATCAAGACAAGTCTTTGCCAGGCGGGCGGCAAGCGCATTGCCGCTCGTCACCTGCACACCTCGACCATGGCGCAGTACTTCTGTCGCGTGAGCGACAAGACGTTTTGCAACATAGGCAAAGGACTTAACCGACTTCGTCGCATTGAAGAAATGCTTGATGTCGGCGTTCGACGAATTGAACATCATTCCCATGAAGGTGATGGTCGAAAGCGGTGGACGCAACCGCTTGAGGTCGCTGCCAAGCACACTTGAATCGAACGGCGCGGCCAGAACCGATCGACCGACATCAACCCCGCCATCGACCGTCGGGTGATAGTCCGGATAAAGGGTCGCAACGAACTTGACCTCTGTTTCTGCTTCAAACCAGTCAAGCATGCGTGGACCAGCATCCAGAAACGCCTCGACAGCTGCCGGCTGAAACCAGTTGCCGGTTTCGGCCTGCATGTAGCGGCGCGCAGCATCAATCGTGTCGTCCGGATTGTTGACCTTTCCATGATGATTTCCCGGGATCCACAAGACACCGCCGGAGAAAGCCATGGTTCCACCAAAGACATCCTCCTTTTCCACGATGAGTACGGATAGACCTTGCTTTTTCGCGGTAATTGCTGTGGCCAGTCCCCCGGCGCCAGACCCTATGACCAGGACATCGCATTGCTTCACGTTATCCGCGACCATGCCTTCCTCCTCGCTTCTGCATCCAACCATTAGCTATAGCTGGCACTCGTGATCGCCAATGGACGCAGCAGTGCAATTGTTGCACAATTTGAAGAGCGGATGTTGAGGAGACAGAATGGGCAGTGCAGTAACAGGCGGGATTCCTCACTACTATCTCTATGGAGATCAGGGTGCAGACGTTGAGCTTGATTTTCTGAACATCGAGGTGATCCGTGAACGCAGCGGACCGAACGATTGGAGGATTGATCCACATGCTCATCCTGACCACCTGCAGATCCTTTATGTGCGTGAAGGCGGTGGAACAATCCGAATGGAGGACAACAAGCTGGAAATCCCGGCGCCAGGCGTCCTTGTTGTTCCGGCCGGTATCGTTCACCAGATCGATTTCAATCCGGGAACGGACGGTTTTGTCGTCACGGCGGCGCTTGGTTGCCTGAAGACAGCAGGGGCAGGCGATCCACGCCTTGGCGAGGCTGCGGAACGCCCGGCCGCCTATCCTCTTGAGGGAACCGGCATCAACATTCAGGCCGTCGATGACACCTTCCATTGGCTCCATCGCGAATATATCTGGTCGGCGCCGGGCCGCAGAACTGCGATCATGGCGCAGTTCATGCGTATTCTTGTCGTGGTACTGCGGCTCAACATCACGTCTCAAGGACCTGACATAGTCACCCCTGACCGGGACTACGATCTTCTGATCCGATATCGGGCACTGCTTGAGACACATTTTCGTGGGGAGCGGTCACTCGCCTTTTATGCCGATCAACTTGCAGTCACGACGGCACGTCTCAACGCGGCCTGCAAGGTACGCGCTGGCAAGACTGCCTCGGAGCTACTCTATGAAAGGCTTATCATCGAAGCGAAGCGCTACCTGATCTATACCGAAAGCAATGTCGCGCAGGTCGCCCATCTTACCGGCTTCGATGACCCTGCCTACTTCAATCGTTTCTTTACGCGCCGTGCCGGCATGTCGCCTGGAGCATTCCGCAAGCAGGCGGGCAGTCCCACGGCATGCCGAGCGATCGCGTCAAATTGCAAAATGTCCAATTTTCGCGCATTTCGATCCATTGTCCGGCCACCGTAAATGAGTGAAATTGCCACAATGACAAGCACAATGATCCACGAATGGCGTACCTATCGCCTCAAGCCAGGAGCTGCCGGACAATACCTGACGCTATTTGGCCAAGTTGGTCTGCCATTGGTCACGAGACATCTTCCCCTCATGGGCTATTGGCTTGCCGAGACGGGGCCTTTGAACGTGATCCACCACTTGTGGAGTTATCGGGACTGGTCCGAGCGTGAAGCACGACGCGCGACACTTGCGCAGGAGCCCGATTGGACGAAGGGGTTTATCCCGAAGGCATTTGAACTTGTCGAGGAGCAGGACAACCGTCTTTTGAAACTCACACAGACTTCTGAAATCTTTGAAGCCGTGTTGGCAAAGCGGGACACTGTTCGACCGGCAATGGAAACACAGGCACCACTCTATGCTGACCATTGCGCATGCATGGTCACGGACGTCGTTGTTGATGGGGCCGTTGCCGCATGGGAGACCATTTCCGGTGATGGTGCCAGAACACTTGCGCTTTTACCCCGCAAGGCAGAACCGCTTCCCACATCAACTCTGAAGGCAGGAACCCACACGGTACTTCGACCTCTTTGCTACTCTCCCTTGTAAAGCACTTATCGCAACCCGATCCCGTTCCTTGATGACGCCTTTCAGTCGCCGATCTCGCAGGAGGCATTTGCGATATCGACGTAGATCGGTGGTTTGGAAGCGCCTGGAATCAGCAACATTGGGAGGATTGCGGCAGCCAAAATTCATAGCCAGATGCGTGGATGTGTCTGCGACGGCAAGACCGGGAGCTGGACCTTAAAGCTGGAGCTGCCGATCAACGCAACAATCGCTCCAGAAGGCTCTCAACTTCGCCCTTTTCAGACCTGTCTGGAACAGATGATGCCGTTGGATCCAGCTCAGGTTGCGTGGCGACGTTGTTCTGGACCGGTTCTGTAGCTGTAGCATCACTGGGAGTGGTCGGCGCATCAGGCGCGGCCGTTGGCGTTTCACTTTTGCCCTTCAACAGATCACCAATGATCCCTTTGGCAATGCTTCCGGCGTCTCCCGTATTGCCGCCCGTCAATTTCTCGAGACCGTCTGCGATCGGACTGTTGCCCGATCCACTTCCCTTGATCAGATCACCAATCAGGTCACTGGCCCCGGTGCCAGATGAACCACCGCTTCCTGGAAGAAGCTTGTCGAGATTCAGCTTTTCGGTCGGCAGCCCGATGCTGCTCAAGGCTTCCAGGGCACCTTTGGGATCTTGCATCAATTTGCTCAGATCCGGATAGATACGCGGCGAGGATAACGACCCATCAATGATCACCGGCACGCCGATACCCTTCGTTTCAATGTCGCCACCCTGCCCGGACAGGGATGCAACAACTCTTGGATTGAGGTTGATTTCAAGCGTCTGTTCGGCGAGATCGATCCGGCCGGAACCGTCCATCCGCACAAGCGGCCCAAGAAGGCTAATATCCTGCGTTTCAGCAATGCCTTTTTCAATGGAAAACGATGCCCCTAACTCGGTGAATGTCGTTCTCTTCTCGTCGTCCTGCTTGAATCCGCTGGTCAGCAGTCCGACCAGATTGTTGTACACTTCGGCGATATTGATGCCGCGCACCGCACCGTCGCTGAACTTGACAGCGGCTTTTCCATTGAGCGATCGCGCGAGAAGCTTGGTCGTCTTACCAGCCCCTGAAACAGCGAGAGACGTATTGAGCTTGCCCTCCAGCCGATTGAAACCTGCTGCATCCGTGAGCAGAGGTGCAGCGGTCGCATCGGTAACGGTCATGTCCAGATTTATGGCAGGCGTCTCACCGGAACCGTCGGCGGACAAGTTCGCAGCTATGGTCCCTTCGTAGAACCGGCTGACAGGCACGGTCAGATTGGCGACACCATCCGATATGACAAGGGTTGTTTTTACCGGCCCGGCAAAGACATCGCCATAGCCAATCCTGTCAGCGGCAACAGCAATCTCCGCATCAAGTCCTAGAAGGAATGAAAGATCAATCGGGGTATCGGAAGAAGCCGTCGAGGTCTGAGCATCTCCAGCGTCACCGCTTCCTTCGGCAACAAGATTTGCAAAATCAAGTTCCTGAAACTGAAGAGATGTGTTGATGTTGAGTTTCGGCGCAAGCTTGATGGATCCCTCGCCAGATGCCTTTACGCCGTTCAAGTCAAGATTTGCATTACTGAATGATACCCCTGTCGAACTGGCATCGAGCATGCCCTCGAAGGCAAAGCTCTCCAGACCTCCGGACGAGCCCTGCCCTAGCCAGCGCAAGAGATTATCAAGTGACGGCGAAGCAGTGGAAATCTGGCCCTTGAACGTGCCCTCACCGCCAACTGTCCCGTTTGCGCTGACACGCAAATAGTTCGAAGCCAGGGAGAGGCTGACGGGTGCCGATGCTTCAGCGATTGAAGGGCTGGAGAGGAAGTCTGCCGGAGCAAGTTGCGATTGGAATGCCACCTCTTGCCCTTGCCAGGTCAGATTGCCGGCAACATCGACCGGTTTGGCAATATCGTGGATTTCCACATCAAGACTGAGACCGGTAATGTCGCCAGGGCCGCCGCCATCTTGGTTGATGAATGCCGCAAGCGGAATGTTGCTTTCGCGCAGACCAACGGTGCCTCTCAGATTGAAGCTCTTGCGTATCTCGTCTGCTGCCAGACCACGAAACGCGATCACAGTGTTCGCAGTGACTTTTCCCGATAGCGGAACAGTCTGGCCAGCGAGCTTCGCCATTGCACCAATATCAAGGCCGGAGGTAACGACATTCCCCTGAAAGGTCGGCGGTGTTTCGGCGACATTCGTCGAAAGTGCAGCCGTAACACTGCCGGCATCCAGCTTGAGATGGACGAGCTCCGCATCGAGCTGTCCATCGCTCAGCGCAACCGCAAGCTGGACATCCGATGCAGAAAGTGCGCTGCTGACCAGTTGATCGATCGTGACGCTGACATTTGCGTCGATGCTGGATAACATCGACAGATCCGCGGCGCTGCCGCTGTCAGCGACCGACGCTTCGGCGTCGCCGCCACCGGAAAGCTGGTCAAGGTCCAGGCGCTCGGCACTAAAGTCGGCGAGAAAACGATACCGCTCACCTGGTTGAAACAGAGCGTCCAACTGGAAGGCCTGGCCACCAAGATCGAACTGCCCACCCCTGATCTGGTAACTGCCATTCTGGTTTAATCTGATCTCGCCGTTTACCTTCAGCGAAGAAAGTAATGGTGAAGGGGCCGGTTCCATCCTCCCTTCGAGCATGACTTCGGCCGGTTCCCGCTGAAGTATCGGCCTGAGTGCCGAAAGAGTTCCATCCAGTTCTACCCGACTGCCATCCTTCGTCGCCGCAAGCGAAAACGCGATTTCACGATCGAGATCGGGTACCTTCAAGTCGGCGTCTATTGCTTCAACAGTGCTTGCATTGCCCGCTTCATCGACAGTGCTGAGGCTTGCGTTTTCAATCGTTATACGATTGACGGCCAGCTGTTCGAGCGTATCGACAAGAGACGCAAAGGGATCCAGTTCTTCATTGGCAGATGGAATTTCGGCTCCGGCGGATTTTTCAGACGACGGTCCCAAGCTGATTGCCGGGTCGATCAACTTGATGGATTGAATTTCAAACTTGTCGGACCAGAGCGATGAAAGCGTGACCGCGGTTGAAAACCTGGGGACCTTGATAGATAGTCCACCCTTGTCGTCGGAAATGCCGATGTCCTTTGCAACAACAGCCAGGCTCGGAAAAAATGATACGCCCACGGGCCCATCTAACCGTATATCCATTCCGCTTGCAGAGGATAATTGGCGTCCAAGTTCAGAACGCGCCCAGTCCGTCGAAATCAGGGCGGGAAGGACAAAAAGCAGTCCTGCAACCACCGTTACAACGACTATCAGCGCGGCGGTGATTTTTCTCATCTCATCAGCCAGCTTGGTCGGAAGGAATCAGTGCAGGTAAAGCATACATCACAGATCTGATTATTCACAACTGCCCACCGATGGCCGGGCAACGTAATAGTCCCGCGATTACGGCTACAAGCGAGAGCCGCCTTTTCCTGATGATCGGCGGCCCGAAGACCGCCGACATTGTGACAGCGCTTGCTGCCTTCAAATGGAACCGGCACCCATCTCCTTGGCAATGTATTCTGCCTGGCGAATGGCGAGAGACACGATGGTCAAGGTTGGGTTCTCCGCACCTCCGGTCGTGAACTGGCTTCCGTCGGAAACGAACAGGTTCTTGATGTCGTGCGTCTGCCCCCATTTGTTCACGACACCATCCTCGGGCTTCTCGCTCATGCGATTGGTCCCGAGATTGTGCGTGGACGGGTAAGGTGGCGTCGGAAAACTTCTCGTTGCCCCGACCGCTTCGTAAATTGCCTGACCTTGCGTATAGGCGTGGTTGCGCATGGCAACGTCATTGGGGTGGTCTGTAAACCAGACATCCGGGATCGGCATGCCATATTCGTCTTTCAGTTCGCCGTGCAGCTTCACGGCATTCTGTTCCTGTGGCATGTCCTCCCCGACGATCCAAAGACCAGCCATGTTCGCATACTGATCCATGGCTGAAGCGAATGAACGTCCCCAGCCGCCTGGATCAAGGAAGGCAGCCATGAACGGAATACCCAAAGCCAACGTCTCCAATTCGTAACCGCCAACAAAGCCGCGAGAGGGATCATGTTTTGCTTCATCACGGATGATACCGGCCATGGTCGTACCGCGGTAAAAATGTACCGGGTTTTCAAATACCGCATAAACCGAGCCCGTTGTATGACGCATGTAGTTCTTGCCAACCTGACCGGATGAATTGGCCAGTCCGTCCGGATATTTGGACGAAGCAGAATTCAAAAGCAGGCGGGGGCTTTCGATCGAGTTTCCTGCTACGCAGACAATGCGAGCCTTCTGGCTGTGCAACTTCCCGTCCTTGTCGGCATAGACGACGGCGGTGACCTTGCCACTATCGTCGTGCTCGATTGTCACGACATGGGAATTGGGCCGCACTTCAAGTTTTCCCGTCGCTTCACCCTTCGGGATCTCCGCATAGAGTGTCGACCACTTGGCGCCCCATTTGCACCCCTGGAAACAGAACCCGGTCTGCTGACAGGCCATCCGTCCGTCACGTTCGGCCGAGTTGATGGCCATGTTGCCGGTGTGACATTCCTTGTAGCCAAGCTTGTCTGCACCAGCTTTCATGATCTTGAAATTATTGTTGCCAGGCAGACCTTCGATACCGTTGGTGCGTGTGACGCCCATCTTGTCTTCAGCCCTGGCGTAGTATGGCTCGAGTTCTGCAAGCGTCAAAGGCCAGTCGAGCAGGTTAGCACCCTCAACCTTGCCGTAATGCTCGAGCGTCTTGAATTCATGCTCCTGGAAACGCAACGACGCACCGGCCCAGTGGATGGACGTGCCGCCGACAGCTTTCACGATCCAGGCGGGCAGGTTTGGAAAATCCTTTGCGACCCGCCAACCGCCACCGGCGGTTCTGTGATCCAGCCAGGCCAATTGGGCAAAGCTGTCCCATTCGTCATTGATGAAATCGTCGTATTCGATGCGTGCACCAGCCTCAAGAACGACAACGTCGATACCCTTTTGAGCAAGTTCGTTGCCAAGCGTTCCGCCGCCGGCACCCGAACCGATGATAACGACAACACTGTCGTCGTTGAGATCGTAAGGAGCTGTCATGTTTTCCTCCCGGAATGAAATAACGGTCGACACCTTGTGGTGTCTTGCAGCGACGCCTCCTCCGGCGTCGGCCATCAGCCGTCGTTAAAGCCACTCGATATCGTCGAAACCGCGATCGATATAACCACCCTTGGAATAGGATTCGCCCTCATAGCCAAAGTGTGGCCAGAGCTCTTTCTGATTGTAGAACGAGACAACGAGGTCGCCACGAATAGCCTGGAAGAATGGTGTAGGTTCGATGTCGCGCAAAATGGCAAGGCGATCATCTTCCCAACCAAGTCCGCGATAGCCGCCAACACCGGCTCGCTTATCAAGATCCGCAATGCCGGTCTCGATCAGGTCCTTGTGCGCGGCATCACTTTCCGCCTTTGCCTCATGGCCCTTGACTGCTATCGCGTAGTAGCGATCGGCAATGGAATCGTGAGGGTAGATGTCACGCGCAAGTCTGATCAGCGTTGCCATCGTCTCCGGCTTCAACGCCTTCGTTTCCATGCCCCAGGCCCTGTCAGGACTGATGATGGCATTACCGGTAACGATCAGCGCCGCACCCACCGTACCACGCCTCAACAATTCCCTCCGGGACAAGCCAGAGCGTTGTTCGTAAAGTGTCGTCATATCCAGTCCTCCCTGGTGCTGTTTACAGCCTGCGATCCTCCTCTGACCGCAGGCTCCATTCACTTGAAGCGGCCCAGCCGCTGGACAACCTCCGTCTTGTAGCCATCCGGGTCCGTGATGAAGAAAAACCGCGCGAGCAAGCTGCCATCGCGATTGAATTCGACAATCTTGCCGGGGGCCAGACCGAGTTCGGTATTGCGGGCATGCTCGGCGTCGAGATCATCAACGGAAACGGCAAGATGACCGTATCCGTCACCAAGTTCATATGGCTGAACCCGTCCTTTGTTGACCGTCAGTTCGAGTTCGAACTCGCTTTCTGGATTACGCATGTAGACAAGCGTAAAATCATCAAAATCGATCCGATCAACAACCATCAGACCGAAGGCCTTGCCGTAGAACTCGACGGAACGATCCTCGTCCAGCACACGGATCATGGAATGAATAGGTTTTGCCACAATATCTTTCCCGGTCATTTCGATTTTCAAAGTGACCAAGACTTTGCGTCCGTAACCACTGGGACTGGTAGCAGCCGGTTACCGCATGCAAATTTTCTAATCTGGACTAATATTAGAAGGATTTACGCGCTTTTGATTATGTGAAGGATCATTTGACCAAATGCGAGACCAGCCGCATAATCTGATTTCAAGCGTGTCAGACAGGAGGGTTTGCGATGTGTGAGGTCTTTGCCGGACAGGATCCAGAGCGCTATCGGCCTGTCAACCGCTCCGTGCGCATTGGGGGCCATTCCACAAGTATCCAGATTGAAGCGGCATTCTGGAGCCTGATTGATGAGATGGCTGCAGCCCAAGGGCTATCGACATCCCGTTTCCTCTCGATGCTCTATGAAGAAGCCCTTGATATCAACGGTTCCGTTCCGAATTTTGCTTCACTGCTCAGGACAAGCTGTCTGATCTACATCATGGGTAGCTCGCCAAAAAGCGAGCAGTCGCCAGAATTCCACATCATTGCTGCGGAATAACAGTGCGGAAACATTCTCTCTAAGCCCACACAGACGCCCACGCCGCAGAAGTATTACAAATGCCCGATCTCCAACAAAACGGTCCTGCCGCACTGGGCGGAGTGGGCGAGATCTGGCATGAGCACGGTTTATGGTGAGCTCGTACAGATCGACTGGTCAGAGCATTGCTGACTCAAGGATCGCGGTTTCCCCGTGCTCGCTGGTGGTGTCCGCCGAAGATGCGATCGGCAGCAGAAACAACAGCAACGTCCGGTTTCTAGCGAGCGCCACGGTCGGCTGACTTTGTAGTTATCGATCTCCTACTTATACTAAAACGGCACGCGGAGACTGCCATGGTTCGTCAACATATTCCAGGCATGAGGCCCGACATTCATGCTGATCCAGATTCAATTCAAGCAGCTTTCCTGCAGCGAGCGATGTCGGCATTGGAACGCATCGCGGCAAACGCGCCTACGAAGACCTTGATCGACGCGCTTTCTTCCCCAACCGACGTTGGATCATTGGCATAACTTCTCAGCCGTTCAGATATTATCGGATCGGCGATGGCAGATCTTGACCCGCTTGTCCCAGCACTTGCTCGGAACGTCGAACATCGCCAAAAGCTGCTTAAGCTCGCTGGCGGCGTTCTGTCAGCGGAGAACGCGGGACGGACGCTGGGCATAACCAGACAGGCGGTCGAAAAAAGGCGGCGTTCCAATACCATGCTGGCGGTCCGCGAAGGAAGCGATTGGCGCTACCCGGCTTGCCAGTTCAATGAGGGGGAAGTGACTGGCTCCTGACCCAGCGCTTGGCGGGCGCTCGCCTCTGGAAATGTTGCGCGAAGGTGAGCGTGAGACCGTACTACGCCTCATTCGGGCATATGCATCGGACGGCTTTGCCTGATACCAGCGGGACGCGTCGATCAGCGCGATCCACCAGGTGCTGCGCTGCCACCTCCTGCCTGGCTCGACACAACACCATAGCCTACTGACGTCCTGCCCGCCGGTAAGGTTCTACATCGCGGCCACCGATCGGCTTTGTCCTCTACTTTCTTCAGGCCGGAAAAGAACGTATCACCGATTAACCGTTCTGACAGTACGAGCGGCCGGTTTGCGGTTCTTGATCTGAGCATAACCCGCGAAACATTGGCGGAGACAAAAATCCACCTGAATGGCCCATCACATCCTGGCTATTGAAGGGATTCCAACTTACGCCATGCGGACTCTGGTCACGATCCTGGGCTCTGTTTGGCCACAAACGTATCTACGGGGTGAGTACGGATGCGGCAGCGGTTTCCGAGGAGACGGTAAGAAATGCAAGATGAGCCTCGTATCGTTCCAACACGTCATCGATCACCTGCTGCCTGGTAAGTCCCATCAGGTCATAGCCACCAGAACCGGTCTGCGTAAAGACCTCCAATCGATAGTAGACGTCGGTCTCGCGTGACATACGGCCGCTGAACATCGGAACCGGCGCTTCGACGATGGAGACATGGTAATGGAAGGCGCGGAACTGCTCCAGCGTGACCCGCAATAGCGGTTCTTCAATACCGTGCGCACCGGACAGAGTGCTTTGCTCGACATCGTAGCCCTGGTTCCGGAACTCGCTCGCCACATCGTCCATCGCCGGCCGCACTGTGCGATCAAGGAACTGCACGGCCTGACGCAGGGAGGCGAACGCGCGTAGATGTTCGAGTCGCTGTCGCAATGAGCGCTCTGGCACATGGCCGCCGATCGGCGCAATTGAACGCCGATGCAAAACCTGCCCCTCGCGCGCGGCCCGCTCCATCCGCAACGCCTTGTAAAATGAGACCATCACAAGATAGGCAATGAGCGTTACCGGAAGGGCAAAAATGAGCGTCGCATATTCCATTGTGGTGACGCCTCCCGCGAGCAACATCGCCACGGTCAATACCGCAGTGATCACGGCCCAAAAAATGCGCAGCCATTTCGGCCCGTCATGCGCAGGATCGGGAATGGAGGCGGAGAAATTCGCCGTGACCATGGCGCCCGAATTGGCGCTGGTTAGGTAAAACAGCAGCCCTGATAGAGTCGCCAGGCCGATGAGGAACATTGGGGCCGGGAACATCCCTAGCAGCGCGTACCAGCCGCGCTCGGGGCTCTGGACCGCGAGTTCGGCGAAGTCGGTATTGCCCTGTATCACCTGATAAAGGGCCGAGTTGCCAAACAGCGAGACGATGAAGAAGTCACAAAGCACAGGTGCGGTAATGGCGGCAATTACAAATTCACGGAGGGTGCGTCCGCGGGAAATGCGGGCCAGGAAGACGCCGACGAATGGCCCCATGCCATCCAGAACGCCCAGAAAAACAACGTCCATCCGCTCATCCACTCCGCACCATCCGGTTCATACGCAAAGGTTTGGAGGGTCCGTGCGGGAAAGGTAACAATGAACCGGCCGATATTTTCTACCAGCGCATTGAGAAGGAAGGCAGTCTGACCAGCGACAAGGATAAAGACCATCATCGCTGCGGCGCTCCACAGGTTGAGTTCGGAGATCCAGCGAATGCCGCGATCAACGCCAGACGTGGTGGCCAAAATGGTTAAGATTACCGCACCAGCAACCAGCGCGCTTTGCAGCACAAGCCCATCGTTAAAGCCGAAGAGCAACGAGAACCCGACGCTCAGTAGGACAACGCCAATTCCCATCGATGTGGCAACACCAAACACGGTGCCAACGAGCGCGATAGTACTGATGCCATCCCCCAGAAGACCGCGTACCCGCTTGCCGAGCAGGGGGTAGAGCGCTGCCCGGATCGAAAGCGGCATGCCCCAACGATAGGCGAAGTAACCCATCGCCATGCCAAGCAATGCGTACATCGACCAGCCGGCAATGCCATAGTGGAACATCGTCCAGACGACTGCATCCTGCATCGCTTCGGATGTGCCCCCCGCACCTGATGGCGGATGGAGGTACTGCGCCACTGGCCCAGTAACAGAATAAAACAGCATGTCGATCCCGACACCGGCGGCAAACAGCATCGCAACCCAGGTCACGAGCTTGTATTGCGGCCTCGAATGGTCCGGACCGAGCCGCACGTCGCCGACCTTGGAGAAAGCAACCCAGAGCACGAAGCCGATTACCAGCGTGACCGTGAGCACGTAGTACCAGCCAAGATTTATCGCTATCCAGTCAACGGTTGCCTTCATTGTCCGGCGCGCATCCTCGGGCAGGAGGATGGCCCAGATCGAAAAGGTGAGAATCACCGCCGACGAGATTAGAAGAACACGCCACTGATGCTGGCAGAACGGTGTTCCGACACCTCCTCGGGCCCCTTGCTGAGGTCACTGCGCGACACCGGGACGTCACCGTCGCTGCCGTGTTTGAACCTGCGTTCGGTGCCACCAAACCGGCTGCGCTGCAGGGGCGGATAGGACTTCGCCCCTTCCGGTGGGGTGACTTCGGGGTGTTCATCGTCGCTTCGATCGTCCGGCATGAGCGAGTTCCATTCTCGAGAAGCGCTACCCATCCTGCGATAGGTTTCACGCGCGCCGGTACCCTCGGCAACATAACTGCATGATTAGCATGGTTTCGTGAATGCGTGCGAGACGAATAATGCGGCGCATTTAACTGAATACTTTCTATGAACGACAGGATGGCGGGACTTGTGGGCCGGTCCTCTTCCTTCCATTGCTCACTTTCGTGGTCGCTCATCTGCCTCGTGTTCAAAACCACGACGATGAGACAACTGTCACCGTCGCAGACGATGTGATGCTTGGAGTTCAATCACCATTGGTGTGCCCGATGCGGCGGGCAACAGCGCCCCTTTTTAGCTGACGTGCTGCTAACCGGTGGGTCTTCAGGGCGTAGATACCGACAATATCATGATGTCTGAGGACCGATATTTTTGGATGCCGCGCTTCCAACCTGTTTGTCGGCCATCAGATTCTGGTAGCTCGTCATCGCGAGGCGCCCCGTTTAAACCGGGGTGAAGAAAGAAGCCATTCGCGGCTTCCTTCTCAATTTCAACGCTTGTATGGCTGGATGAGAGCCGCAAGCATTTGCTCTTCATCAGCGGTCAGATCCACCAGAGGCGCTCGCACACCACCTGCATCAAAGCCCTGCATACGAACGCCCGCCTTGACGGCGGCAACTGCATATCCCTTGGAGCGGTTTCTGATAGCCATGAACGGGTAGAAGAAGTCGATCAGTATCTTCTCGCACTTCGCCCGATCTCCTGCACGCAATGCGTTGTAGAATTCCATCGCGAGCCCCGGTACGAAATTGAAGACTGCCGACGAGTACGTCGTGAAACCCGCGGCCAGATAAGCCTCGGCAAACAGTTCCGCCGTCGGCATTCCGCCCAGATAGGTCAGGCGATCACCCATTTTTGCGGTGATCTGACGCACCAGACCGATATCCCCTGTACCATCCTTGAACCCGATGAGATTGGGGCACTCATCGCAAAGCCGCGCCAGGGTATCAGCCTGAAGGACCGAATTATCTCTGTTGTAGACCATGACCCCCATTCCGGTCGCCTGGCAAACCGCCTTGATATGCCGGTAGAGCCCTTCTTGCGGAGCATCGATCAGATAGTGCGGTAAAAGAAGGATACCGTCGGCGCCTGCCTTCTCGACAGATTTTGCAATGGAAGTAGCAACCTCGGTTCCATAACCGCAGCCGGACACGATCGGCGTCTTTCCAGCTGCATCCTTGGCAACCTTCACGATCTGCGGAATTTCATCGGGCGTCAGCGAGAACATCTCGCCTGTGCCACCGGCCGCAAACAATGCAGCCGCTCCGAAACCGGAAAGCCACTCGACATGCGATCCATAACTGTCTGGTTTGAACGCGCCCTCGCCATCGAAGTGAGTGACGGGAAATGACAGAAGACCGGCTCCGAGGACGCGCTTGAGTTCATTGACGTGCATAAAGACCTCCGTGATACAGCTAGCACACGGATAATGGACCAACCATAACAAGTCAACTACTTATCATTATAAGTTTAGATCACCTGTCGTAAGCCAGGTTCGATATCTTTCTTGACTGCCGGATAGATGGATACGCATCGCCTCTCTTGCATCGACCTGATCTCGCCGCGTGATGGCAGCCAGGATTGAGCGATGCTCCTCCTGAAGTCGGTCCAGATAGGCTGCTTGAGAAGCGATGGCCACATCCAGTGCACCGCGCGGGATCATTTCGTTGCCAAGTGTCGTCAGGATATCGATGAAGCGGCGGTTGTTGCTGGCTTCTGCGATCGAGAGGTGAAAGCTGAAATCAGCTTCCACTGTCGGACGCCCGTCTTTGATACAGCGCGAAACCTCGTGGTAGCACTCAACCATCCGCTCCTCCTGCATTGGTGT
>JAEWDP010000038.1 GCA_023390055.1 Pseudomonadota bacterium
ACGTTGTCCTGGGCAAGCTTCAATGCTTCCTTCTCAGCCATGAAGGCGGCATTGCCGAGAACCATACCGAACCGGGCATAGGCCAGACGCAGATCAGCAACGGAACCTTTTACTTCTCTCGCCGAAACGAGGCGCTCCATCCAATAGTCGCCAATCATTTCCGCATCTTGCCCGATGGAATTGATGCTTTTCAACGACATGGCCGACAACGTCATGATGGTTACGATAATTGTCCCCATCAAGCCAACGAGGATAGTTTTCAAGGACAGGGTTTTCACCTGATGCCTCCAAAAAATTTCAATCTCTGACCTTCCCCGTGCAGAAGGCACTCAGATATCCAGGCATCGCACGTAAAGAGAACCTCATTCATTGAGGCCCAATACCTTTGTCTGGCTGATTTTGGAAAATGCATACAAGCAGGAAGCATCAGGCGGCCACAATCCGCCCGAGAACCTTACCTGGGCCGCTGACGCAAAACCAGTCAACCACGCTTATCGGCGCGCAGCCGGGGTTCAAGGACAAGCCACCCCATTCCTAAAATATTCAGATCGTCGATCATCCAGTCAGTCTTGAACAACCTGCCCAAGGCAGGCCGTATTCTTGACTGTGAAAAATGAACTAATCCTTATCTCCAACGACCCATAATTTGCAGGCAAGCGTTGCGGATCAACATGAGCGCACCCTCAAGTGGCACACCGGCGCTTGCGCGCGGAGCGTCTTGTTTGGCAACGCGATCAACGCGAACAGATAATGGCAGGTAGCTGGCAACATGACAGAGCAGGGCCAGACCGATGCAGCCTTCAAGGCTCCATATCAACCTGATTACAATCTGATTATTGTCTTCCGTCGATGTCGCGACGGACGCCGTCAGCCATCCAGAAACGGCAGGAATTCCAGCATGTCGCCGATCGCGACCCGGTCTGCCTCTGCCGGGATCAGCAGCAGACCGTCGGCCTGCGCCAACAAAGCCACCCGATGCGAAACCTGTGAGGTCACAATCTTGACCGTGCGGACCCCGTGGTCATCATAACTGCCAAGCCTGGCCGGCAGGAATTCGCAGCGTCCAGGCCTGCGGGTTCTGTCGAAGCCGGCACGCACGAAAAAGCGGGACGGCCCTTTTTGCGTCATCCCTGCCAGTGCCTGGGCGAGAAAGATCCCGATCACATGCCAGGTCACGAAAGCCGAGACCGGATTGCCCGGCAGGCCGAGATAGAGCGCGCCACCGATGCGCCCGATGACCAGCGGCTTGCCGGGCTTCATGGCGACTTTGCTCACATGAATTTCACCGCCTGCGGCATGCAGCACCGCCCGCATATGGTCCTCGTCACCTGCCGACACGCCACCGGTGGTCACCACCATGTCGGCCTGACCGGCTGCATGTTCCAGCGCCTGCTGCAACAGGTCGGGCATGTCGGGTATGCTTCCCAGATCGATCGCCTCGACCCAGGGCAGGCTCAAAGCGCCCGCCAGATGATAGCGATTGGCATTCCAGATCTGCCCCGGCTCCAGCGCGCTACCGGGTGAACGCAGTTCGGAGCCGGTGCTGAAATAGGCAATCTTCACGCGGCGCCTGACCGCGACTTCGCCCCAACCGGCCGAAGCAAGCAGAGTGGCCGCTCGTGGACCGATGCGTCTACCGGCCTGCAACAATTCAGAGCCGCAAGCGAGGTCTTCCCCGGCGCGCCGGATGTTTGCACCGCGTTCAGGGCGCATTCTTATCTCAACCGTGTCACCGTCCAGCTCCGTCAGTTCCTGGATGACCACGGCATCACAAGCCGGCGGGATGGTCGCGCCCGTGAAGATACGCAGTGCCGAACCAGCTGGAACCGGACAATCAGCCACATCACCGGCAGCCACGCGCCCTGCCACCTGCAGTTTCCAGGGCCCCTCGCCGGTAAGATCAGCCAGTCGGATCGCATAGCCATCCATGGCAGAATTGTCGAATAGCGGAAGCGAGACGTGAGCCCGGACAGCCTCGGCAAGCACCCTGCCATGGACCTGGTCCAGTGACAGCCGTTCCTGCTCCACCACGGGCTCGACAAGGGAAAGCCCCAGACGAAGCGCACCATCAACAGATTGCAGGGTGCCCGGTTTCGGCTCGACGTCGCAGCCGCAATAGAAAGGCTCAGATACGGCAGATGAGGCGCTCATGCAGACTGTTTTGCCTCTGCCCAGGGCATTTCGGCAAGGTCGATGCCTGTCACATCGGCCTCTTCCGCAAGGTCCGCAACATAGGCGCGACTGGCACGCACCCACTCGGCCTTTTCCTGAGCCTCGCGCAGATGTGGCAATACGGTCGTAAACGGCAGCACTTCACCGCGTATTTTCGCATCCAGACGAATGATGTGGAAGCCATAGCGGGTTTCGACCGGCGTCTTGGAAATTTCATTTTCCTTCATGGAGCCAAGGGCGGCCTCGAATTCCGGCACCGTGTCGCCCGATGCGAGCTGGCCGAGTGCCCCACCATTGGAGCGTGACGGGCAGGAGCTGTGGTCGGCCGCAAATGCTGCAAAGCTGCGCGGATCACGCTTGAGGTCCGCAAGCACGGTCTCAGCGCGCTCGCGTGCGGCTGCCCGGGCCGTCGTATCGCCTGCGGCCGCACTGAACAGGATATGTGCGGCCTCAAACAAGGAAGGTCCGCGAAACCTGTCCGGTGTGGCCTCATAGACAGCGCGCAATGCGGCATCATCAATCGTAACCGGTGCAAGGACGCTTTCCAACAATTGCCTGATCAGCGCCTCCTCATCGATTTCCCACTTGCCCTCTTCCAGTTCGATCGGATCGGGCATGATGTGACGCGCCCTCGCTTCCTGCAGCAGAACCTCACGCAGAACCAGCGCTCGCGCTGCCGCCTGCCAGGCCCAGCCGGGCTTGCCGCGCGGCATGGGATGGTTTTGAGCTTCCGCTGCGATTGCCTCGGCTGCAATGGTCACGCCATTGACAGTCACGGCGACCGGACGATTGGTGCGATCGAGGATCCTCATTCGCCCGCCTCCATGCGCGGCCGTGGCAGCGGAGCAAGCCCGCTCGGAGCAGGCTTTGCACCGCGCCGTGAGCGTACGATCTGGTAACCCGGTCGCCACAGATAACGCAGCGGTGCGGAAAAGATGTGTACCAGCCGGGTGAAGGGAAACAGCAGAAAGATCGTCAGGCCCAGCAGAATATGCGCCTTGAACAGCCAGTGCACATCCGCGATGTGATCGCTCGCACCCGCTCGCAGATAGATGATGCCCTGCGCCCAGTCCATGAACTTTACCATTTCCGTGCCATCCAGATGGCCGAGCGAAACGACGATGGTGGCAAGCCCCAACAAAAGCTGCGCCATCAGAAGCACCATGATGCCGGTATCGGCCATTGTGGAATTGGCGCGGATACGCGGATCAAACAACCGCCGGTGCAACAAGAGACTGCCACCCACCAGCGCCATGAGGCCAGCCACACCGCCCAAGGCGATGGCGAGCAACTGCTTTGCCTCGTGGCTGACGCCCATCGTGTCGAAAATCTGGATCGGGGTCAGCAGGCCCACGAGATGCCCGCCAAAGATTGCCAGCACGCCGACATGAAACAATACCGAGCCCGCGATGAACTGGCGTTTGCGCAAAAGCTGGCTTGATTTGGACTTCCACGTGAAGGGATCACGTTCGTAGCGGACGATGCTGGCCACAATCATGACCGTGATGGCGATATAGGGATAAATGCCGAAGATGATATGGTTCATGAAACCCTCCCGTTCAATGCGCAGCCGGCGCGGATGCGGGATCCATGCGCGCAAGAATATCGCGGCTGACCGGGCAGCCGGCGTTTGGATCCGGACCGAAGGTGACCTGCGCCTCTTCCCACACGGCATCGAGAGCAGCCAAATCCTCCGGATCATCATCCTGTTGCGAAATAAGCGCCTGGGCTTCCTCGGCCTTCGCATCCGCTAAGGAAAATTCTACCAGCGCCTCGAACACGGCGGCGTAGGCACTCCCACGCCGCGTCAGTCTTTCGGCAAGGGCCACAAGAATATGGCCCGCATCAGCCAGGATCTCGCGCGCTTCGATCAACGGACGCGTGGACACAAATTCCAGCAGCACCGGCAGGTGATCCGGCAGTTCCGTCCCGGCCAGATCGAAGCCAGCGCTCCGGTATGTCTCCAAAAGATCGACCATGGCACCGCCCCGGTCGCGGCTTTCACCATGCACATGTTCGAAGAGATTGAGCGACAATGTGCGCGAACGGTCGAACAACAACACGTAGCGCTCCTGAAGATCGTAGAGATCGTCGTTTTCAAACGCAGCAAGCAGGGGCTCCAGCGCGGCAATTGCGTGCCGCGACAAGATGCCCTCGGTGAAAACCGCGCGGATTGCCGGAACCGCTTCCTGAAGTTCACGGCTCGGATAGGTCAGCAGGGCCGACAAGGCCTTGAAGGTCTTCATGCGATGAACTCCTGTGGGCTGCGAAACTTCTTCTTGCCACCGAAAAGCGACGTGCCCGAATGGCCGGATGAGCAGCCGTTGCCGTCGGTAAAACCGCAACCGCTCTTGAGATCGTAGGCGTCTTCGACCAGTTCGCGATGGGTGGTCGGGATGACGAAACGGTCCTCGTAATTGGCGATGGCCAGAAGCTGATACATCTCGTCGATCTGCAATGGCGTCAGGCCGACACGTTCGGCCACACCGCGATTGACGATGCCATCCACCGTCCTGGAGCGCATGAAGGAACGCATGGCAAGCATCCGCTCCAACGCCGAGACGACGGGCGCTTCATCGCCGGCGGTCAGCATGTTGGCGAGATATTGAACCGGAATGCGCAAGGAGCGGACATCGGGCATGTCGTCTTGTGCGGCAATCCGGCCGGCCTCAGCCGCATTCTGGATCGGCGACAAAGGCGGCACATACCAGACCATTGGCAGCGTCCGGTATTCCGGATGCAACGGGAAGGCGATCTTCCATTCCATCGCCATTTTCCAGATCGGCGAGTTTCTCGCACCGATGATCCAGTCTTCGGGAATGCCTTCGGCGCGTGCTGCAGCAATCACGTCCGGATCGTTGGGATCAAGGAAAACGCCAAGCTGGGCGTCATAAAGATCCTGTTCGTTTTCCGTGGCTGCGGCTTCGGCGATCTTGTCGGCATCATATAACATGACACCGAGATAGCGGATGCGTCCGACGCAGGTTTCCGAACAGACCGTCGGCTGGCCGCTTTCCAGGCGTGGATAGCACAGCGTGCATTTCTCCGATTTTCCGGTCGACCAGTTGTAATAGATCTTCTTGTAGGGGCAGCCTGAAACGCACATGCGCCAGCCGCGGCATTTTTCCTGGTCGATCAGGACGACGCCGTCATCTTCGCGCTTGTAGATCGCGCCCGAGGGGCAGGATGCGACGCAAGTCGGGTTGAGACAGTGTTCGCACAGTCTCGGCAGATACATCATGAAGGTGTTTTCGTACTGGCCGTAGATTTCCTTCTGGATGCCCTCGAAATTATAGTCCTTGGAGCGTTTTTCGAACTCGCCACCGAGAATTTCTTCCCAGTTCGGCCCCCATTCGATCTTTTCCATGCGCTCGCCGGAAATCTTCGAGCGCGGCTGCGCAGTTGGAAACGCCTGCATTTCCGGCGCAGATTTCAGATGGTCGTAATCGTAGTCGAACGGCTCGTAGAAATCATCGATTTCCGGCAGGTCGGGATTGGCGAAGATATTTGCAAGGATGCGCCACTTGCCGCCCTGCTTCGGCTGCAGAGCGCCGCTTTTCGTTCGCCTCCAGCCACCGTTCCAGCGCTTCTGGTTTTCCCAATCCTTGGGATAGCCTATTCCCGGCTTAGTCTCGACATTGTTGAACCAGGCATATTCGACACCTTCGCGGCTGGTCCAGACATTCTTGCAGGTGACGGAGCAGGTGTGACAGCCGATGCATTTATCGAGGTTCAGCACCATTCCGATCTGGGCACGTACCTTCATTCCGCTGCCTCCGTCGTCAAGGTCGCCGGCTGGTCCATCCAGTCGACCTTTTTCAGTTTGCGCACGATCACGAACTCGTCGCGGTTGGAGCCGACCGTGCCGTAATAATTGAAGCCATAGGCGAGCTGGGCATAGCCGCCGATCATATGGGTGGGCTTTAAGACCGTTCGGGTGACGGAGTTATGGATGCCGCCGCGCCTGCCGGTGACCTGGCTTCCAGGTGTGTTTATGATCTTTTCCTGTGCATGATACATGAACATGGAACCTTCCTTCATGCGCTGGCTGACGACCGCACGCGCTGTGATGGCGCCGTTGATGTTGAAGACCTCGACCCAGTCATTGTCGACCAGTCCCGCCGTTTTCGCGTCGACTTCGGAAATCCACACCACCGGACCGCCCCGGTTCAGCGTCAGCATCAAGAGATTGTCGGTATAGGTGGAATGGATGCCCCATTTCTGGTGCGGAGTGAGGAAGTTCAGCACGACATGTGGCTCACCCGCCACCAGAGGTCGCTTTGCAGCCTCACCGACCGTTTTCAGGTCAACCGGAGGGCGCCAGGTGACGAAACCCTCGCCGAAGGCCCGCATCCATTCATGGTCCTGATAGAGTTGCTGGCGACCGGTCACCGTGCGCCACGGGATCAGTTCGTTCACATTGGTCCAGCCGGCATTGTAGCAGACCTCCTCGCTTTCAATGCCCGACCAGGTCGGCGATGAGATGATCTTGCGGGGCTGCGCGGCGATATCGCGGAAGCGGATCTTCTCGTCCTGCTTGACCTCGGCCAGATGGCGGTGGCTTCTGCCGGTCGCCTTGCCAAGCGCATCCCATGCCTTGACCGCCACCTCGCCATTGGTTTCCGGGGCCAGCATCAAGATCATTTCACATGCGTCGATGGCAGTGTCGAGACGGGCCATGCCCCGGGTCGCACCCTCGTCGGTGACCGTTCCGTTCAACGCCTTGAGATGGTGAATTTCCTCCACAGTGTCCCAGGCGATGCCCTTGCCGCCATTGCCGATCTTTTCCATCAGTGGTCCGATGGCTGTGAAGCGCTTGTAGAGATTGGGGTAATCGCGTTCGACGGCGATATAGGCAGGTGCTGTCTGGCCGGGGATCAGTTCGCACTCGCCCCGCTTCCAGTCACGCACCATGCCCTGCGCCAGTTCGCCGGGGCTGTCGTGCTGCAAGGGCAGTTGTACGACGTCGTGTTCGACGCCGAGAATTTCCGGCGCCACCTCGGAGAACTTACTTGCAATCGTCTTGAAGATTTCCCAGTCGGTCTTGGACTCGTAAGCCGGATCGACTGCAGCCTGCAGCGGGTGGATGAAGGGATGCATGTCGGACGTATTCATGTCGTCCTTTTCGTACCAGCTGGCCGTCGGCAGCACGATGTCGGCATAGACGGCCGTGGTCGACATGCGGAAATCGATGGTGACCAGCAGGTCGAGCTTTCCTTCCGGCGCCTTGTCGTGCCAGACCGCCTCGACAGGCTTCATGTGACCTTCTTCGCCCAGATCCTTGCCCTGCACGCCATGATCGGTACCAAGCAGGTATTTCAGGAAATATTCATGTCCCTTGCCCGATGAACCGAGCAGGTTGGAACGCCACACGAACATGTTGCGCGGCCAGTTTTCCGGTGCGTCCGGATCCTCGCACGACATTTGCAACTCGCCCGATTTCAGACGCTTGGCCACATAGTCCTGGACGCCCACGCCTGCTTCTTTGGCAGAGCGGGCAACCTCCAGCGGATTGGTTTTCAGTTGCGGTGCAGACGGCAGCCAGCCCATGCGCTCGGCGCGGATATTGTAATCGATCAGACTGAGCCTGTTCCAGTCGCCGGCCGGTGCCGTTGGCGACAGGATTTCGGCACTGCTCACGGTTTCATAGCGCCATTGACCGGTATGGGCGTAAAAGGCGCTGGTCGAGTTCATGTGACGCGGCGGGCGCGCCCAGTCGAGTGCGAAGGCGAGCGGCGTCCAGCCGGTCTGCGGACGCAGTTTCTCCTGCCCGACATAATGCGACCAGCCACCACCCGACTGGCCGACGCAGCCGCACATCACCAGCATATTGATGACGGCGCGATAGTTCATGTCCATGTTGAACCAGTGGTTCATGCCGGCGCCGATGATGACCATGGAACGCCCATTGGTCTTTTCGGCATTGATGCCGAATTCGCGCGCGACCTGGACAATCTTGTCGCGACGAACACCAGTGATGCGTTCTGCCCAGGCCGGTGTGAACGGCACGTCGGCGTCGTAGTCGGCAGCAACATGGTCGCCTCCCAGACCCCGGTCGAGGCTGTAATTGGCGCATAGAAGATCAAAGACCGTGGCGACCAGCACGTCCTCGCCATCTGCAAGCTTCAATCGCTTCACCGGCACCTTGCGGGTGAGCACCTCGCCGCGATCGTCCACTTCAAAGCCGTTGGTTGCAGCACCACCGAAATAGGGGAAGTCGACGCCTGCCACCTCATCGTGATCCTCATCGAGGATCAGGCTCATCTTCAAGTGCACATCACGCTCGCCGGCCTTTTGTTCAAGGTTCCAGCGACCGGTCTCCATGTCCTTTTCGCCTGAGGTGCCGGCTTCGGCGACCCCCGGCTCTTTTACTGGCGCGACACTTCCCTCGGCGGTCCAGCGATAGCCGATCGATCCGTTTGGCGCGACCAGATCGCCGCTGATCTCGTCAATGGCAACCGTCTTCCATTCCGGATTGCTGCGTTGACCCAGTGCCTCGGGCAGGTCGGCTGCACGCAACTGCCGGCCGGGAACCAGGCGCTCGCCCTGACGGTCGAGACGCACGAGCATCGGCATGTCGGAATATTTGCGACAGTAATCTTCAAAATATGGAACCTGCCGGTTCAGATGGAATTCACGCAAGATGACGTGACCGAAGGCCATTCCAAGTGCTGCGTCGGTACCCTGTTTGGCGTTCAGCCAGATATCGCCGAATTTTGCAGCCTCGGAATAGTCGGGACAGATGACCGCGCTCTTGGTCCCCTTATAGCGCGCCTCGGTATAGAAATGGGCGTCGGGCGTGCGTGTCTGCGGCACGTTGGAACCCCAGATGAGCAGATAGCCCGCATTGTACCAGTCGGCAGATTCGGGAACGTCGGTCTGCTCGCCCCAGGTCTGGGGGCTGGCCGGTGGCAGGTCGCAATACCAGTCATAAAACGACATGCAGGTACCGCCGAGGAGCGACAGGTAGCGTGTTCCTGCCGCATAGGAGACCATCGACATGGCCGGGATCGGCGAAAAGCCGAAGACACGGTCAGGGCCGTATTTCTTCGTCGTATAGGCATTGGCGGCCGCGACAATCTCGGTCGCCTCGTCCCAGCTTGCCCGCACGAACCCGCCCTTGCCGCGAATGCGCGTATAGCTTTCACGGGCCGCTGCATCGCTCTGGATCGCCGTCCAGGCCTCAATCGGGCTCATCGTCTTGCGCTTTTCACGCCACAGCCGCATCAGCCGACCGCGAATGAGCGGCGTCTTTACCCGGTTGGCACTGTAGAGATACCAGCTATAGGAGGCGCCTCGCGCACAACCGCGCGGTTCGTGATTGGGCATGTCCGGCCGTGTGCGCGGATAGTCTGTCTGCTGGGTCTCCCAGGTGACGATGCCGGACTTGACATAGATCTTCCAGGAACAGGACCCGGTACAGTTCACCCCGTGGGTGGAACGCACGATCTTGTCGTGTTGCCAGCGGCGGCGATAGGCATCCTCCCAGTCGCGGTTTTCGATCGTTGTCTGGCCGTGGCCATCGGAGAACGTGTCCTTGCGCAATGATGTCAGGAAGTTCAGCCGATCCAGCAGATGGCTCATCTGTGTCTCCTCGGTTTATTCAGCAGGAATGGCGACGGACAAGGCCCGGCCGCGCTCGATGTCGTGCAGCAGGCCACCGCGGCGGGTGTAGACAACCCAGGTGACGACCAGGCACAGGATGTAGAAGGCAAGAAAGGCCCATAATGCTGCCAGCGGCGCTCCGGTCAGGCCTATGGATGTGCCGTAGGCCTTCGGAATGAAGAACCCGCCATAGCCACCGATGGCACTGGTGAAAGCGACAATGGCCGCTGCCTCGCGCTCGGAGCGGCGACGCTGCTCGTCTCCGCTCTCACCGGGATAAAGACGCGCGATCTCCTTTCGCATGATGACCGGAATCATCTGGAAGGTGGAGGAATTGCCGATCCCGGTGAAGAAGAACAAAGCCATGAAGCCGGCGAAGAACAGGGCAAAGGATGCGTTTTCCAACCCCTGGATCACCACCAGCACAGAGACGATCATGCCGGCAAACACCCAGAAGGTGACGCGTGCGCCACCGACCCGGTCTGCCAGCCAGCCGCTGCCGGCACGGCTAAGGGCACCGATCAGCGGGCCGAGGAAGACGAATTGCAGCGCATTCACTTGCGGGAATGCCAGGCCCGACAACAGCGGAAAGCCTGCTGAATAGCCGATGAAGGAGCCGAACGTGCCGACATAAAGCAGGCACATCACCCAATTCTGAGTTCGGGTAAAGATCACCGCCTGTTCACGGAAACTGGCGCGCGCGTCGGCCAGATCATTCATGCCCAGCCAGGCTGCAGCAGTCGATGCGAGGATGAAGGGTACCCAGACGAAACCGGCATTTTGCATCCAGATGCGACCGCCGTCGGCAAGTTCCTGCGGCGCGCCGCCAAGAACACCGAACACGCCGGCCGTGATGACCAGCGGCACCAGAAACTGCATGAGCGAAACACCCAGATTGCCCAGTCCCGCATTCAGCCCCATGGCGTGGCCTTTTTCGGCGCGCGGGTAAAAGAAGCTGATATTGGCCATAGACGAAGCGAAATTGGCCCCGCCCAGGCCGCATAAAAGCGCCAAGACCACGAAGATCAGATAGGGCGTGGAAGGATCCTGTACGGCATAGCCGATGCCCAATGCAGGGATCAAAAGCGACGCGGTAGATAGTGTCGTCCAGAGCCTGCCGCCGAAGATCGGCACCATGAAGCTGTAGAATATTCGCAGCGTCGCACCGGAAAGCGCCGGCAATGCCGCCAGCCAGAAGAGCTGGTCCTGCGTGAAATCGAAACCGATGGACGGCAGTTGCGACACCACCACCGACCAGACCATCCAGACGGCGAAGGCGAGCAAAAGCGCCGGGATCGAGATCCACAGATTGCGCTTTGCAATGCGTCGGCCCTGGTCGTTCCAGAATTGCGGGTCCTCCGGCCGCCAGTCATCGATCACATGCGGCATGACCGTACGGTCGGGATCGTGAACCTCTGCCAGTTCAGGGAAGTTGGGCAACCGGTCGAGCGCCGTGCCATGCGCCCGGCGCTCCATGGCCCTGATCGAAAAATGCATCCAGCCGAGCGATACCACGACAATCAGAAGCAGCAATACAAAGGCCGAGGTCCAGATGCCCGTCACGTCGAGCAGCGCACCGAAGACGATCGGCAGAACGAAGCCGCCCAGCCCGCCGATCATGCCGACAAGGCCGCCAACCGCGCCGACATGCTTTGGATAATAGATCGGAATGTGGCGGAACACGGCCGCCTTGCCGAGGCTCATGAAGAAACCCAAAGCAAACAGCGTGGCAACGAAGGGCCATAGCTGCATCTCGGTCGAAAACGCGATCGGGCCATGCTTGCCGCGGATCACATACTCCGTCGGCGGATAGGATAGCATGAACAGGAAGAGAGCCGAAAAGCCGAGTGTCCAGTACATGACGGAGCGGGCACCGAAACGATCGGACAAAACGCCGCCATAGGCGCGAAAGATGCTGGCTGAAAGACTGAAGATGGCAGCAGCAGCCCCTGCCGTGCGCACGTCCACACCATAGACCTGCACCAGATAGTAGGGCAGCCATAAAGCCAGCGCGACAAAGCCGCCGAACACGAAGAAATAATAGAGCGAAAAACGCCAGACCTGAAGCTTCTTCAATGGCGCGAACTGCTCGGCCAGGCTCGGCGCAGCAATACCCTTTGCACGGCGCGCGGCAAAATCGGGATCGTCCTTGGCAAGAAGATAGAAGACGACGCCCATGATGGTAATGACTGCCGCCCATACCTCCGCAACGCCTTGCCAGCCCCAGGCGACCAGCGCGAACGGCGCAAGGAATGTGGTCACTGCCGCGCCGATATTGCCCATCCCGAACACACCAAGCGCCGTTCCCTGCCGTTTCTGCGGATACCACTTGGTGACGTAGGCAACGCCGATGATGAAGGAGCCGCCAGCCAGACCAACGCCGAGCGCTGCCAAAAGGAAGGTAAAGTAGCTGTCGGCAAAGGTCATCGCTAAGGTGGCAGCGCCGGTCAGGATCATCTGGGACGAAAACACCAGCCGTCCACCATAGCGTTCGGTCCAGACGCCGAGAATCAGCCTGATCAGGGAGCCTGTCAGCACCGGCGTGGCGATCAGTATGCCATATTCGAATTCAGAGAGATCGAGCTCCTCCTTGATGGACAGTCCAATGATGGAGAAGAGCGTCCAGACTGCAAAACACAAGGTGAAGGCGATGGTCGAGAGCCAAAGGGCTTTCTGCTGGTCGTAGCGGCTTGGTGTCATGTAATCCGTCGCGGCTTGGCTCCCGGCTTTAAACCGGTGGCTGGATTGCGTCCGATTACAGGCAAACATCTTTGGCCACATGAGGCATTGACCTGGATCAAGGGGTCAAGGTTTGCGGCGGTTGTCTTGCGTTGCGATGTCGCTCGACCGTGGCGTGGTCGGCAGTGCATACCTGGCTGTCAGACGCCGGCTCCATTTTTCGCCGCGCAAGATTTTAGCCGCCCTCTGCACGGCAGGCATAGGCATCTTTCCTGTGGCGGGACCGGGAGGGGGTCATTCAGGGAAAGGAGCGTTCGGATCGCACGAGATGCAGCAGAAAATCGCAAGAGCAGAGATTACGGCAGATCAAGCGGCAGCTTTCACCGGCCTCGTCTGGAACGACAACGACCGCTTCGGGCCCCTGCCCTGCGAAAACGACGCTACAGGCTAGAATGCAATCTTTGCGTCCAGGTCGCCAAGCGGGGAGACTGCGGCAAGCAACGCCCTTGCCTCTTCTTCATCCCGCCTGATCTGCGCAACCAGCGGATCGAGACCATCAAATTTCAGCTCGTCGCGAAGATAGCCGAAGAAAGAAACCGAGCAGATCTGCCCGTAGAGGTCACCGGAAAAATCGAAGAGAAATGTCTCAAGAAGCGGCGCGCCATCATCCGTGACCGTCGGCCGCCGTCCATAGCTTGCCACGCCATCGTGAAGTACACCGTCCGGTGTCCTAAAACGGACTGCATAGACGCCGGTCTTCAGTTCGGTTTCAAGCGGCAGCACCATGTTCGCCGTTGGAAATCCAAGCGTGCGTCCAAGTTTTTCGCCGCCGACAACTTCTGCTTCTACCGTATAGCGGTAGCCGAGGAGACCTGCAGCTTCAACAACGTCGCCGCTCGAAAGGAGCGACCTGATCCGACTGGAGGAAACGACATCTGCATTTTCGTCACGGAATGCATCCATCAAGGTGACGCTAAAGCCATGGCGTTCGCCCGAATTGATCAGATAGGCGGGGCCGCCTTCGCGACCGCGTCCAAAATGAAAATTGAAGCCGGTTACAATTGCGCTCGCATTCAGCCATTCGACTAAAATGGTTTCCACGAACTCCTGTGCCGTGCGTTTGGAAAACACCCGGTCGAACGGGTACTCAATGACCGAGCGAAACCCCATGGCTTGAAGCAGCCTTGCCTTCACGGAGGCCGGTGTCAGCCGGAAGACCGGTTGGTCGGGCCGAAAGACCGTGCGTGGATGCGGCTCGAACGTCAAGACCAGCGCCGGAACGTTGTTTTCCTTTGCAATCGCAAGCGCCTTTTCCAGCACACTGCGATGGCCACGATGCACCCCGTCGAAATTGCCGATCGCGACCACGCCACCCTTCAGATTATCGGGCAACGGCTCCTTGCTGTCATTTCGATGAAATACGGTCATTGGGAGGTTCCTATGCCAGGCGCGGCATCCACCATTTTGGAGACGCCCCCTCTTGTTTGAGCCAGGCATTCATCACCGCCTCGTCAATTTCCCCGTTGATCGTATATTCGCCTACGTGAATGCCCGCGCTGATGTAAAGAAGATCCAGACCTTGTGCGATCGCGCCGCGCACATCGGTCGGCATGCCGTCACCGATGGCCAGAACCTTGTCGGTTGCAAAATCACCACGGACCTCGCGTGCGCTCGCAAGTGCTTCCTGATAAATCGGCTGGTGCGGCTTACCGGCGATGCGGGTCGTCCCCCCGAGTTCCTCGTAGTAGGCCGCAATGGCGCCAGCACAGGGGATGATGCGATGGCCCCGTTCGACGACCAGGTCAGGGTTTGCGCAGATGAACGGGACATCCCTTTTGCAAAACGCAACCAGCATGTCACGGTAGTCTTCGGGCACCTCCCTTTCGTCATCGAAGAAGCCTGTGCAGACAATGGCATCCGCCTCGTCCTGGCCAACCACCTCGACGTCAAGGCCATCAAAGAGTGGCATGTCACGGTCTGGTCCGATCAAAAAGACCTTGTCTGGCCCGTCGGCGATCAGATGACGCGTGACATCTCCTGAAGTCACGATCCGATCATAGGCCTCGTCCTGGACACCTAAGAGCCGGAGCTGGGAAATAACACCTGGAGACGGGCGCGGGGAATTGGTGATCAGGACAACGGTCACGCCAGCCTTGCGGGCATTTTCAAGAGCATCGCAGGCTTTGGAAAACGTATCGACGCCATTATGCACCACGCCCCAGACATCTGAGAGAATCACCTCGTAGTTTTCGGTGATGTCACTGAGATTTTTGGTGCGCATGGCCATATCTGCTTTGCCCTCTTGATAATGTAGACCGGTCACATCGCAAACCACCGGCATGATTACAAGTGCGTTCATTGCCAATGGGCGCGATCACATCCACCTGCCTGACAGACGTTTCTTGTTTTCCTGCATTATGGTGTTATTGCAATTGCGCGATGACACATGACGGACAAACACGTCGATTAAGATGAGGGCACAGCGCAAGACCACGTCTTTTGCTAGCGAATGTTCTCGCCATTAAGCCTGTTTTCTCGAAAAAGACGAAGGGTCGCAAAAAAATCTCGGGCGTTCTTGACTCAGTCAAGACCCAGACTTATCTCAGCGTCCGTTAGCACTCCCAACAGATGAGTGCTAACAATCGAAATGGGTCCGCAGATCCATCCATGTCATTTGATCGAGGGATAAGACAATGGCAAACACCAATTTTCGCCCCCTGCACGATCGCGTCGTTGTTCGACGCGTAGAGTCTGAAGAAAAGACCAAGGGTGGCATCATCATCCCGGACACCGCCAAGGAAAAGCCTCAGGAAGGCGAAATCGTAGCGGTTGGACCGGGCGGCCGTGACGACGACGGCGACCTGATCGCTCTTGACG
>JAEWDP010000059.1 GCA_023390055.1 Pseudomonadota bacterium
CCGCCATACCAGACGCCATATTCACCGGCTGCCCGCTTGGTGCTGAAGACCGAAAACGGCACGGCACGTGGCTGGACACTGACACCGATACGGGCCCAGCTTTGGGCAAGGGCCTGCAGGCTTTCGGTATCGCCCGGATAACGTCCGGCAGAACCTGCCAGTAGAACGTTGAAGCCATCCGGATAACCGGCCTTGGCAAGAAGCGCCTTTGCGGCTTCATAATCGGGTTCTTGCGGAACGAGATTGGCAGAGGTGCCGGGCAGACCATTGGGGAATACCTGGGCAGCGGCTGTGCCATAGCCTGCAAGGATCTTGTCGACGAGGATGCCGCGATCGGTTGCCATGGCAAGGGCACGGCGAACGTCGACGTTCTTGAACGGATTGGGGATCGGCTTGCCGGCCTTGTCGGTAACGTCCGGCGCCATGTCGTGGTGGACATCGAACTGGATGAAGTTGACGCGGGCAGCACCGACACTTGCAACCTTTGCACCGCGATCCTTAAGCCCCGCGACATCACGGGCCGGAATGGCGTCTGCGACATCGACATCACCGGTGCTGAGCGCTGCAACGCGTGCTGCCGGGCTTTGCATCACCTTGAAGGTGACCTTTGGCCAGGACGGCGTGTCACCCCAATAGTCGTCATTGCGGACAAGGGTGAGGGTCTCGCCGGAACTCCACTGTTCAAAGCGATAGGGTCCGGTGCCATTGGGAGAGGCACCTTCATTCAGTTCCTCGGTGGTCTCGAAACCGTCTTCGGGATCATTCATCACGAAGAGCGACGAGAACAGCAGCGGCAGGTTGGGAACGAAGCCATCGGTCTCGATGACGACGGTCAGGGGATCGGGTGCCGTGACGCTGTCGATATCGCTGACATAGGCACGAAAGCCACCGCTTGGGGGTTTTAGGAAATCCTGGATGCGGGCTATGGTGTAGACGACGTCTTCGGCGGTAAATTCCGCGCCATCATGGAAACGGACACCGTCGCGCAGCTTGAACTGCCATTTTGTATCGGAAAGCGCCTGCCATGAGACGGCAAGGCCTGGCTGCAGTTCAAGCTGTTCGTCCTGATAGACGAGGCGCTCGAAGATGTGTGACAGAAGCGAGGTGTTCTCGTTGAGATTGGCATATTGCGGATCAAGCGTAATCAGCTTGTAGGATGTGGCGATACGAAGCTCGCCGGCATCTTCGGCCTGTGCCGGTGTTGACGGTGCCATGCCGACAAGGGCTGAAAACAGCAGTGCTGGAACAATGGTTTTGTGAAATGTCGTCCCCAGTATCATCGTCAAGTTCCTTTATATCGTTGTGGTGTCGTGTTGTTGTGAGCTGGAAATGGCGTGCGGGAGCGATCCCGAACGCGGTTGCGTCGAGGCGAACTGAATGACAGTGCGACTTATGTTGTCAGGGCGGCGGTAAGGCCGCGGTGCTCGCTCGTGCACCATTCCCGGCAGTTAGTCCGGGATAGTGTTTGGGGGGTGGCTGGGGTCGGTGACCCCGTTCATGACCGGGTTGGCCACCAAGTTCCTGACCGCAACCATGACCGCCTGGCGTAGGGCTGGCAGCATCGATGGTCAGAAGATCGGTGATGACGTCGCGCAGTTGCGGCCAGGGCTCGTCCTGGCTTGTCGCGGACGGCTGGCCCTTGGCGACAATCGCCTGGAGTTTGGCGGCAGCACCTGCAATAGACAGTGCCGGTTGTCGCCAGAGTTCTTCGGCAGCCTCACTCTCCACAGCCGCCGCCTGTTCTTCCGCGTCGAGTGCCGCGTCATAGGACTGGCCACACGTCGCCTTGTCATGAGGTGTCGGAAAAGCATCGAGAAGCAGCAGTCCCTCCAGCCGCTGCTGGCGCGTTGTTGATTCGCTCAGCACCTGCCATGCACGGCACCATTTTTGCCACACACCGATCGCCGGGTCGTCTTCCAAAGTCTCTGACGACAGGATCCGGCGCGTCGAAGCGTCGGTAGATGTGGGTAAATAGGCGCCAACGAAGGAATAGAAATCTCCGCTCGCGACGCCAGGCAAAGTTCTGCTATTGTCGGAATCAGCCATGATCCGAGCTCCTATCAGCTTGGTTTTGGTCAGGCTGTGCTCGGTGTGTCAGCACCGGATACAGCCGCAGTTCTCTTGATGCCACCCTTCGAGAATGAACTGCAGCACCGGAGAATGTTGAACTAGCACACGAGATCGCGTTGATCAATTCAAAATCAGATGATAATAATGAAATCACAGGGGCGCAGATACGGGCAGCTCGTGCACTGATCCGTTGGAGCGCAAAAGACCTTGCGAAAGCAGCGGGTATCGGTGTTGCAACGGTAAGCCGAGCTGAAGTGGAGGATGGTGTCACGTCCCTTACAGGGGCGAATTTACGAGCTATTCGGCAGGCACTGGAAGCCGCCGGTGTCGAGTTTATTCCCAGGAATGGTGGCGGCGCCGGCGTCCGTCTGAAAACGTCAGACGGATGAGTTATTGCGGTGGCAAAAGATCCGGTCGGGGAGGAATGGAAACTTCCTCTCGCGACGCCAGGCAAAGTTCTGCTATTGTCGGAATCAGCCATGATCCGAGCTCCCTAAAGCTTGGTTGTGGTCAGGCTGTGCCCGGTGTTGGCGCACCGGGTTCAGCCGAATGAGTGTTTAACTGCCACATGAACGAAAAAAGTTCAACTGGGAAATCGAAATTAATGAACGTAATTACGGGGGCCCAGATTCGCGCGGCCCGGGCGCTCGTTCGATGGACTGCTGAAGAACTGGCACATGAGGCAAGCGTCAGCATCTCAACAATACGACGCGCAGAAGCGGATGATGGGCTGCCAGCGATAACATCCGCGAACCTGAAACTTATTCGCATGTCTCTTGAAACCGCCGGGGTCGAGTTTATCCCTGAAAACGGTGGTGGTGTTGGCGTTCGTTTGACGAAACGTATCCTGTAGCTGCCGTGGTCATGCTGGTCGTGCTCAAAGAAGTGGCAGTTCGATCGTTTTTCTCCTCGGACCAATTCGAACGGAAATTGGCGGGCACTGCTCCGTTCTTGCATGACGTCGATCGCTTGATCCTTATTGGACCTTATCTCCGGCAAAGGGACTGCCTTACTGGACTGGACAGTACATGCGGGTGAATGTGCCGCCGCAAAGGAATCGGAATCTCCCCCCGTGACGGTAGGCAAAGTTCTGCTATTGTCGGAATCAGCCATGATCCGGGCTCCCTGTAGCTTGGATGTGGTTAGATCGAGTAGGTGTTGCAGCATCTGCTCGATCGCTTCGGACGTCTTTACAGAATAATACAGATCAATCAGAAAGTTTACATTGCCTCGTAATTCTCTCACGATGGAACAATGCCGTGCAGCACGCGCTATGTTAGGCTGGAGCCAAGGCGAGCTTGCAGTTGCAGCCAATGTCTCTCGTCAAACGATTGCCGATTTTGAACGGGGCGCTCGCACGCCCATTAACAATAACCTTGCCTGTATCGTCACCGCATTTGAAAGGGCCGGAATCCAGTTTCTCTCGGAATTTGGTGGCGGCATTGGACTGTTGTTGAAAAAGCCTGTCTAGTATACGCCTCTTGAGCAAGAAGGCCGATCTTGAGAGAGGAACCTCATCCCTGCTGACTATGGGCAAAGTTCTGCTATTGTCGGAATCAACCATGATCCGCGCTCCCTGTAGCTTGGTTGTGGCAAAACTGAGAAGGCGTTGCAGCGTCTGCTCAGTGCAGTAGGGTCAATTGTCGTTACAAAACACTACAAGTCAATCAGAAAGTTTTCGTTGGATAGGATTTTTTTTACAATGGAGCAGTGCCGGGGCGCTCGAGCCATGCTTGGTTGGAGCCAAGGGGAGCTCGCGACCGCCGCCAATGTTTCTCGTCAGACGATCGCGGAGTTTGAAAGGGGAGTCCACCGTCCCATCAGCAATAATCTCGCCAGTATTGTTGCTGCATTGGAGAGGGCCGGAATCGAGTTTATTTTAAAAGCCAATGGCGACGTGGGCGTACTTTTAAAGAAGTCAATTTTGTAGGTTATCAAGTCGCAGCGCTCACGGGAGCGGGACTGGCGACGCAAGACCAACGGCATGATGATCCGGGTTATCGACTACCATCTTGAGGGTGTCGAAGATGCAGAGCCGCTCTACAGGCTTGCCATGACCATTCTGGATCCCGAACGGGCGCCCGCATGTGAATTGGCTGCTCTCTATCACAAGCGCTGGGAAATCGAGACGGCCCTTGATGAACTCAAGACCCATCTGTGTGGAGCCCGTATTGTCCTGCGCTCAAAGACGCCGGATCTTCTCCGGTAGGAGTTCTACGGCATGCTCATGGCGCATTTCGCCATTCGCAGTCTGATGCATGACGCAGCCCTTCATGCGGGGGAGGACCCAGATCGCTGGCTGAATAGAGCCTAGCTCGGATGCTATTATCCGAAGGCCAACGAAATTTAATCTGAATCAAAGACAGACATGCAACGCCGCTGTTGGATGCGATCTGTTGGTCCGTACCGGCGAACTGTCGCGGGTGATGAACTTCCATAGACGTCGTACTACTGCCGATCATGGCAGATAAGCACAACGCCGGTCGGCCCACGAACCGAAACCCTGGGGATCGTCGCTCGTCTTTCGTTGCGGTTCCGTATTGTAAGGAGATGGGGCCATGGCGACTATAACCGACACCGCCGCACCACGCGGGCTGCGGTTTCCCACAGCGTTCACGATCCTTTTCGGGCTGATTATCCTGGTTGCAGCCTTGACCTGGATCATTCCGGCAGGCCAGTATGAACGCGTCCATAATCCCGCTCTCGACCGCGAGGTGCCCGTCGCAGGAACCTACGTCGAGACAGATGCCGCCCCGCAAGGCGTGTTCGAAATCATCATGGCGCCCATCGCCGGCCTCTACGATCCTGCGACCAATACGGCGAACGCCATAGATGTGGCGCTGTTCGTGCTTGTAATCGGTGGTTTCATCGGCGTCGTCACCTCCACGGGTGCGATCAATGCCGGTATCGGCAGCGCGATGGTGGCACTCAAGGGGCGCGAGAAATGGCTGATTCCTGTCCTGATGGCGTTATTTGCCTTCGGCGGCACCACCTATGGCATGGCCGAGGAGACGCTTGCCTTCTACATGCTGCTGATCCCGATCATGATCGCTGCGCGCTACGACGCGGTGACGGCCGTCGCTATCATTCTGCTGGGCGCAGGCGTCGGGGTGCTCGGCTCAACCGTCAACGCCTTTGCCACGGTGATCGCCTCAGACGCGGCCGGCGTACCCTTCACTCAGGGCCTTGTGCTGCGTCTCATCATTCTGGCGCTATGCTGGCTCGCCTGCGTCGTTTACGTCATGCGCTATGCCGAGAAGGTGCGGCTCGATCCGTTGAAGTCGCTCGTCGGCGACATGAAGGCTGACAACGAAGCGCATTTCCTCTCTGCGCATCAGGGCGAGAAGATCGAGTTCACCAACCTCCACAAGCTGGTGCTGGCGATCTTCGGCCTAACCTTCGTCATCATGATCTGGGGGGTGCTGCAAGGCGGCTGGTGGATGGGCGAGATGAGTGGCCTGTTCCTCGCGTCCGCCATCCTTGTCGGGCTCGTCACCCGTCCCGGCGAAAACAACTTCGTCGATGCCTTCATCGCCGGTGCGCGCGATCTGCTGGGCGTGGCGCTCATCATCGGATTGGCGCGCGGCATCGTCGTGGTCATGGACGCTGGCAAGATCACTGACACAATCCTGCACTGGGCCGAACTGTCAGTGGCCGGCCTGGGCGAGGTCGCGTTCATCAACGTGATGTACTGGCTCCAGGTCCTGATGTCTTTCTTCGTGCCATCCTCATCGGGGCTGGCCGTGCTGTCCATGCCGATCATGGCTCCGGTCGCCGACTTCGCCGGCGTCGGGCGCGAGTTGGTGGTGACGGCCTACCAATCTGCCAATGGACTTGTGAACCTCGTCAACCCGACCTTCGCCGTCGTGATGGGTGCGTTGGCGATCGGCCGCGTTCCTTACGAGCGCTGGCTGCGTTTCATGTGGCCGCTGCTGCTCATTCTCACCGTCATCATCATGGCGAGCCTGAGCGTCGCCGCCCTGATCGCCTGAAGGAGGAGACGATGACCATCACCTACGGCGTCCACTCCGAAGTGGGCAAGCTCAGACGCGTGCTCGTTGACCGGCCAGGCACAGCGCTTGCTCGCCTCACCCCGTCGAACTGCCACGAACTGTTGTTCGACGATGTCATCTGGGTCAAGCAGGCACGCGTGGAACACATGACCTTCGTTGACGCTATTCGCTATCGCGGCGCCGAGGTCGTCTTCCTGCGTGAGGCGCTGGCCGAGACGATGCAAGACGCCGAGGCCCGTCGCTGGCTCCTCGATCGACGCATCAACGAGAATACGGTCGGCGTCGGGCTCGCCGACGATCTCAAGGCCATGCTGATGGAGACCGACGCCGACGCGCTGTCGCTGGTCCTGATGGGCGGCATGAGCAAGGCCGAACTGACGATCGAGCCCAAGGGCGTGGTCGCACCCGTGCTGCGGCCGGAGGATTTTCTCCTGCCGCCTTTGCCCAATCACCTCTTCACCCGTGACACCACATGCTGGATCTACGGCGGCGTCACTCTCAACCCGATGCGCTGGAACGCGCGCAAGCTTGAGACGGTCAATATTTCCGCCGTCTATCGCTTCCACCCGGATTTCCGGGATGCCAGCTTCCCAGTCTGGTGGGGCGATCCCGACAACGATTACGGGCTGGCGACGCTGGAGGGCGGCGATGTCATGCCACTCGGCAACGGCCTCGTTCTGGTCGGCATGGGCGAGCGCACCACACCACACGCCGTCGGTCAACTCGCCCGGGCGCTGTTCGCACAAGGCGGAGCCGAACGGGTTATAGCCTGCAAGCTGCCGATCGAGCGGGCCTCGATGCATCTCGACACGGTCTTCACCTTCTGCGACCGCGATCTGGTGACGCTGTTCGCCGGCGTGGTGGACGGCATTACCGCTTATTCGTTGCGACCGGGCAAGCAGGACTGGCAGGTCGACGTGCGGCAGGAGGAGGGACATCTCACCGAGGTCGTGGCAGAAGCGCTCGGGCTGCCGAAGTTGCGCGTCGTTCAGACCGGCGGCAACGCCTACATCGCCGAGCGCGAGCAATGGGACGACGGCAACAATGTCATTGCACTAGAGCCGGGCGTGGTCGTCGGCTACGACCGCAACACCTACACCAACACCCAACTCCGTAAAGCAGGCGTCGAGGTCATCACCGTACCCGGCGCGGAGCTTGGACGTGGGCGCGGCGGCGGCCATTGCATGACCTGCCCGCTGATCCGCGATCCGGTATGAGGAGGGAGAAATGCCCGTTAACCTGAAAGGCCGCAGCGTCCTGAAGTTGCTCGATTTCACGCCCGACGAGATCCGCTTCCTGCTCCGTCTTTCTGCTTCGCTCAAGCAGGCCAAGTATGGTGGCTACGAGGTGCCGCGGCTGAGGGGAAAGAACATCGCTCTGATTTTTGAGAAGGATTCGACCCGCACTCGCACTGGCTTCGAGGTCGCCGCGTACGACCAGGGCGCACACGTTACTTATCTGGGGCCGACTGGCACGCAGATCGGCAAGAAGGAATCGATGAAGGACACCGCCCGGGTGCTCGGCCGTCTCTATGACGGCATCGAATATCGCGGCTTCGGGCAGGAGCAAGCTGACGCACTGGCGGCGTTTGCGGGCGTGCCGGTCTATAACGGCCTCACCGACGAGTTTCACCCAACGCAGATCCTCGCCGATTTCCTGACCATGCGCGAATACACGCGAAAGCACCTCTCGCAAATCACCTTCTCATTTCTCGGCGATGCCGGGAACAACATGGGCAACTCGCTGCTGACGGGAGCGGCATTGATTGGCATGGATGTGCGCCTCGGCGCACCGAAGGCATGCTGGCCGGAGGAAGCGCTGGTGGAGGAGTGCCGGAGAATCGCGGACAGGACCGGGGCGAAGATCACGCTCACCGAGGACCCGTTGGACGCTGCGGCTGGCTGCGACTTCGTCTATACTGACGTGTGGGTGTCGATGGGCGAGCCAGATTCGGTGTGGGAAGAGCGTATCAGGCTTCTGACGCCCTATCGCGTCACCTCCGACATCATGCGCGCAACCGGCAATCCGCACGCCAAGTTCATGCATTGCCTGCCGGCCTTGCACAATCGCGAGACTGAAATCGGCGAGAAGATTTTCCAACGGTACGGGATGGACAGCATGGAGGTGACGGAGGAGGTGTTCGAGTCGGAAGCGTCCGTGGTCTTCGACCAAGCGGAGAACCGCATGCATACGATCAAGGCGGTGCTGGTCGCCACGCTGGGAGCGTGAGATGCGGCTCGTCGTGGCGCTGGGCGGCAACGCGCTTCTGAAGCGCGGCGAACCGATGACCGCCGAGGTCCAGCGCGCTAACGTGCGCAAGGCGGCGATCGCACTCGCAGAGCTCGCGCGCGAGCATGATATCGTTGTCGCCCATGGCAACGGGCCTCAGGTGGGCCTGCTGGCGCTTCAGGCGGCGGCCTACAAGGAAGTCGCGCCATATCCGCTCGATATCCTCGGTGCGGAAAGCGTCGGCATGATCGGCTATCTCGTTGAACAGGAACTCGCCAACGCCCTACCCGCAGGCGCGAAGATCGCGACGCTTCTTACCCAGGTCGAGGTTAACCGCGCCGACCCCGCCTTTTCGAGGCCGGAAAAGCCGATCGGCGCGGTTTATGATGACGCGGAAGCCGGAAGGGCGAGTGCCGACCACGGCTGGCCGATGGTGGCGGAAAGCGCCGGAAAATGGCGGCGCGTGGTTGCATCGCCACTGCCAACCCGCATCACCCAGATTGAAACGATCCGGCTGCTTGTCGACTACGGCGTGATCGTTATCTGCGCGGGCGGCGGCGGTATCCCGGTCATCCGCAACGACGAGGGCGACCTCGAGGGCGTCGAGGCTGTCATCGACAAGGATCGTGCGGCTGGGCTGCTGGCGAAGGAGCTCGATGCCGAGGCCTTCCTGATGCTAACGGATGTGGACGCCGTCTACGAGGATTGGGGAACGCCGCAGCAAAGGCCGATCCGACGCGCGAATCCCGAGGAACTATCTGGCCAAGCCTTCGCCGCAGGTTCGATGGGGCCGAAGGTCGAGGCGGCGTGCGCGTTCGCGTGGGAGAAAGGCCGCCTTGCGGGAATCGGCCGGCTGGAGGATGCCCGGGACATCCTCGAAGGTCGAGCGGGTACAATCATCCGGCGCGGAGAAACCGTGCTGCCACTCAAACCGGTCGGCGCTGCACTGCTTTGATCGAGTAGAACGGGTGAAGTGATGAAGTCATTCCATTCGTAGCGCTGCCGTCGAAGAGCTGAAGGTGAGTCTATGACTGCAGGGTTCTATACTATCGATCCACCCAGCCTGGGAACATCGAGAACACAATCAGTCGGGCGGATTTGCAGAGACGACGCGGTGACCGCGCCGCAGCACTGGATCATTGTCAATGAGCTATTTCTCCAAGTGAGCATGGGAAGGACGGTTGTGTCATCCCAGAATGGAAGAAACCGTGACGATTAGAAACCTGAACCA
Source organism: Pseudomonadota bacterium (assembly GCA_023390055.1). Taxonomy (GTDB): domain Bacteria; phylum Pseudomonadota; class Alphaproteobacteria; order Rhizobiales; family Rhizobiaceae; genus Neorhizobium. Next base: position 9,544 of record JAEWDP010000059.1, read on the forward strand.
TGCGTTCGAACCGAAATCGATTGCCGTCGTCGGTGCCTCGAACAAACCGCAGTCACTGGGCTCCATCGTGCTCAAGAATATCATAGCGGGCGGTTTCGAGGGGGAGATCTGGCCGGTCAACCCAAGATACCAGATGTTGGGCGGACGGCGCTGCTATGCATCGGTCGAGGACATCCTCGGCGTCCCCGACTTGGCTGTCGTCATGACGCCCGCTGCCACCGTCCCCGGGCTGATCGGCGAAATCGGCAGGAAGGGGACGCGCGCGGCGGTGGTCATCACCGCTGGCCTGACCAGGGAGAACGGCCTGCAGCAGAAGATGCTCAATGCCGCCCGGCCCCATTTGTTACGCATTATCGGCCCGAACAGCATCGGACTAATGCTCCCACACCTCAAGTTCAACGCCGGCTTCTTCCATATGCTGGCCGCGCCCGGCGATATCGCGCTCCTGTCGCAGTCGGGCGCTATTGCTGCCTCGCTGGTCGACTGGGCCGCGGCCAACGGCGTCGGCTTCTCGCAGATCGTATCGCTGGGCGATATGGCGGACGTGGATGTCGCCGACTGCATCGACATGCTCGCTGGCGACACCAGGACCCGAGCGATCGCGCTCTATCTGGAGTCCGTGCCGCATCCGCGGAAATTCATGTCAGCCGCACGGGCGGCGGCGCGCGTAAAACCCGTCATTGCCATCAAGCCCGGGCGCCATGCCGAGGCTGCCAAGGCTGCGGCGACGCATACGGGCGCCCTAACGGGTGTCGATCGCGTCGTGGATGCTGCGTTGCGGCGGGCGGGAGTCCTGCGGATACGCGACCTGGCGGAACTGTTCGACGCTACCGAAACCCTTGCCCGCTTCGCTCCGCTGGAGAGGGCGCGGGTCGCCATCGTCACCAATGGCGGCGGAGCCGGCGTGCTAGGGGTCGACCGGATGATGGACTTCGGCGCCGAGCTTGCCGACCTTTCGGAGGATACGTTGGCTGCGCTGGACCAGACGATGTCGGAGAACTGGTCGCGGGCCAACCCGGTCGATATCATCGGCGACGCTCCTCCTGAGCGCTACCGCGTCGCGGTCGAGACGGTAGCCGCCGATCCAGAGGTGGACGTCGTCCTCGTGATGAACTGCCCCACCGGCATGGCCTCCTCGTCGGATGCCGCAGCCGCCGTCGCGTCGCTGGCGAAGGAAGGAAGGATCCACAGCAAGCCGGTGCTATCCTGCTGGCTCGGCGAGGAGACCGCACGCGGCGGCCGACGGCTGCTGCAGGCATCGGGCGTCGCCAGCTACGAAACGCCCGCGGCCGCAGCCGCGGCGGTGTCCTACATGACCGACTGGGCGCGCTCGCAGCGGGCGCTCCAGCACGTTCCGGCGGCAGACGACGAGGTTCCGTTTAATCGCGCGACCGCGTTGGGGGTGTTCCGGCAGGTCGCCGCAGAGGGCCGCCACATGCTGACCGAGTTGGAGGCGAAGGCGGTCGTGGGAGCCTACGGCATACCGGTGCCAGAAACCATTCTTGCCCGGAGCGCGGACGAGGTGGGCGAGGCGGCAGGGCGTATTCTCAAAAGCTCCCGCAAGGTCGTGGTCAAGCTGCTGTCGAAGACCGTGACGCACAAATCCGATATCGGCGGCGTGGTGCTACACATCGAAACCGCGGCGGCGGCGCGCGAAGCGGCGCGGGGCATCGTGCGGCGTCTGCAGGAATACGTCCCTGGCACCGGTCTCGAAGGGTTCTCCGTCCAACCGATGATCGAGCGCAAGCAGGCGCAGGAGCTGATCCTCGGCATCAGCCGAGATGCCATTTTCGGGCCGGTCGTGCTTTTCGGAGCGGGTGGAGTGGCCGTCGAGGTCACAGACGACACCGCCATCGCGCTGCCGCCGCTCGACGACGTGCTGTCCGGCGACCTGATCGACCGCACGCGCATCGCACGTTTACTGGCGGGCTTCCGTGACCGTTCGCCGGCGGACCGGGATGCGATTATCGGCGCCCTCAAGGGGCTGTCGCAGTTGATCGTTGATTTTCCTTGCATCGTGGCAGTCGACATCAACCCGCTGTTGGCCAACAGTGAGGGCACGATCGCGCTCGACGCGCGCATCGAGATCGATCCGGCCACCGTTGAGCAGCGGGGGCCAAACCCAGCACTCATCATCCGGCCGTATCCTGGAGCATGGGCGAAGGACGTGACGGTGAGTGGGCGATTCTATCATATTCGGCCGATAAAACCCGCCGATGCAGCTCTTTATCCCGAATTCCTACGCAAGACGACATCTGAGGATCTGCGGCTGCGCTTTTTTGGCGTCGGCAAGGCATTCTCAGATAAGCTTCTGATCCGTTTGACCCAGCTTGACTATGATCGCGATGTGGCATTCGTAGCCTTGGAGCGGAACGGCGCCTTGAGCGGTGTCGCGCGACTGTCAAGCGATCCCGATCATGACGTTGCTGAGTATGCACTCATGGTCCGAAGCGATCTCCAAGGGCATGGTCTCGGCTGGGCTATGCTGCACCGGCTTATCGAGTATGCGAAGGCGGACGGACTGAAGCGAATTGAAGGCCTCGTGTTCAGTAAAAACGCGCCAATGCTGAAGATGTGCCGCGAAGTCGGCTTTCATCTGATCGCCGACCCCAATGATGCAACGATTGTTAGGGCATCGCTGGATATCGAATGCCCCGAGTAACGTACATTTCAGTGTGAAAGCAGAACAGGCATCAATAGATCGCTCAATACACCGGCAGTGGCACCGCCGAGGACAAAATCGCGAATCCGGGAATGCCCATACCCCCCCATGATGAGTAGCCGAGCGCCCCTCTCGATCGCTGTCTGCTGTAGCGTCTCTGCGATCGGGCAATCCTGTGCCTTAACCGGTACAGCCGTTGCGTCAAGGCCACGCTCGCGAAGGACATCAGCGAGTCGATCACCGACATCCTGTTCTTTCAGTGGTTTCTCGCCCAGAACAGTGATGACCGAAATCCGAGACGCATGTTGCAGAAATGGCCGCGCATCGGCCAGTGCACGAGCGGCCACCCGGCCGCCGTCCCATGCAATGGCGACGTGTTCGAAAGCGGCGACGTCGGATAATTCTGGCAACAAGATCGTCGGTCGCCCGGAACCGAATACCACCGCTTCCGCAGTCGTCCGCGACGTTGTGTTGCTTGCTTCCCAGCCAACGAAACTCAAATCGTAATAACGCGCCCTCGTTGCTGCGTTTTCAGCCAGGGTTGCTATCGGCGCCGCGATGGCAGCGGTCGTAACGTCCACGCCGGCATCCGCGGCCTTTTCCTTGACCATATCCAATAGATGTTGGCCACGCTGCCGGCTTCCAGCTTCCGCTTCGCGGATCATGGTCGGGGTATCGAGCAAAAATGTCGAAAGCGCGTTGGAGACGTTGGGAATGTCAACGTTAATTGCAACCGCATGGAGTACCGCATTAAGCGAAGCTGCCAGAGAGACTACATGCATTGCACACGCATCTGTATTTGCTTCAGGGTAGGTAACAAAGGGAACAAACGCTTGAAGGTTCATGATCATTTCCTCTCATAGTCGATCATGCTACGGCCCGGCTACCGCCAGATCGTCTTTTAGCGGCAGTTTGTGAGAACTTATTCAACCTTTTAGTGCGCCATGAAGAGCGACACCGGGGCTGATCGAAAAGCAATTGATTGACACCGCCAAGGATCGCTTGTCGAAAACGTGAATGCTAACTGCAACGCCGCAGCGCTACATTGACCTTTCACAAAAAGATGACCGACAACTCCGATCTATATCGGCCGAGTAATACTCTCGCAGCTCCACTGAATTTGGCTGAGAAGATGTGGGAGGCCGACTTTGGGATGGCTACAGCAATCCACCAACGCGTGGACATTTCTGTCTTACCGGGGCCAGACATTCAAATGGCACGATACTTGTCTGGCATGATCAAAACATCACATCGGACTTCGTCGAGAATTGCTGACACAACACTACCGAGAAGCACTTGCACGACTCGCGACCGGCCATATTTGCCCCCTTTGACCATAGGCCATGACAAATCCGCAACCTCGCTGCCGTCACGGTTCTCCCCCCAAGCTCGCCAATGCGTCGGTGAGATATCAATCCTTACCGATTTGTCGACTTCATCCACCCGCTCAGGATTCTTCGGCAAGCAAACGCAAGCACATGAATGCCATCGCGATAGAGAACCGCTAGTTCCAGATCCTGATCAAAGGGTGCAGTTTCTATCGGGTACCACATGCATCTTTAGACACCTTGGCGATACGCGTTCCTTTCTCGTAATCAATCTTCCGATCCATTAGCTTGCCATATTCTGTAGTGTCTGCCATCGGACGATCTCCACGCTACGAAGGCTCGGAAGCCTTATGACACCGTTGCGTTTCAGCGTGGAGAAAACGCGCGAAACGGTTTCGATCGTGAGACCGAGATAGTCGGCAATGTCCAATCGCGGCATCGGAAGCTCAATCTGCTGCAATCTCCCTTGACGTTCAGACATCTCCAGGAGGAACGCCGCAACCCGTTCCATGGAATTCTGCCGACCGAGCACTAACAGGTGCTCCTGTGCGTGGAGAAGATTCTGTAATACCATCGGCAGAAAATCGACGTCGAGATCATCACGGCTATATCTGGATCGGAGGATTCGGATTCCGGTGGCCGAGATGGCTTCGGCGAAAAAGTGGTGGGTGCGGTCGGCCTCGAATCCGAACGTTCCACCCGCGAGATGAAAAGCAGAGATTTGCCTCCTGCCATCCGACAGCAGACGGTAGATGCGCACGGCGCCGAATTCGACAATGAAGAGACCGTTGCAGAGCTCTCCTTGAGCATAGATCTCGGTTCCTGCCGGGTAAAAACTGGGCGGCGGCCGACTCTCGCTTGATTGCATCCCGCCCGCATTCGGAACCGGAAGCTGTTTGTAGGGGTGAAAGGAAAATGGCGAAGTCTCAAAGGTATTCATGGCCGATCCCTCAACAAGTGTGAGATAACCATGACTTTAAATTTGGTTGGCCGAAATTCGGTTATGCCCGTAAGGGAATCTACGTATTGTGATCAAGATACGCCTGCGACAGCATCTCGCACTGCTAGGATGAGAGGCTCACCGAGGAACGGCTTCCTCAAGATTGTGAGAGCCGTGAGATCCGGCACTTTCCTGAAAAGGCCTGCCAAGAGGATGATCGGTTTGGCAAATTGCCTGAATTGCACGGGCGCCTCAATCCAGCTTTCAATGGCTTCATCGTCCAACACCGCGCAAACAGCCCGATTTGCGTATGGTGATGCGAAGGCGGGGGTTGCGTAGCAATGAGAATCGGTCCTGAACCATCCGCTCGCGAGTGCGAATTCGATGGAGTGGCGGAGGCCAGCATCTGGCGCTGCAACAAGGACGATAGGGCGTTCAGTCATGTGGAAGCCTCAGCGACCTTGCCCAATTGGACCAGATCAAGCTCAGATTATGCATTGTTTCCTGCAGCGGCGCTTTGAGCCAGACCAAGAGTGAGGAGAACGTCGGGAGACCAGAGGCGTGGAAGGCCCAACGTGGGCGGTGAAATCCAGCGATATTGTCATGCGTACGAGATCGGGCAGACTACGGGCCTGCATTTTCGACATGATGTTGGCACGATGGACCTCGACAGTGCGCGGGCTGATGCCAAGATTGTATCCGATCGATTTGTTCGGCAGACCCGATACAATACCGGTCAAAATCTGGCGCTCGCGCTCGGACAACTGGCTGAGACGCGTCCGCAGCAGGGCAATATTGTCATCAAGTAGTGACGCGCCGCCCAACCGACTCGCGGCTCTCCTGATCGCCTCGATCAGTACTTCATCTTCGAACGGCTTCTCGATGAAGTCAACGGCGCCGGCTTTCATCGCAGCAACCGCCATGGGGATGTCTCCGTGGCCGGTAATGACGATAGTGGGAATGGACCGGCCCTTTTTGTTCAGCTGTTCCAGCAACTCCAGTCCGTTCATATCCGGCATTCGCAGGTCGGTAACGAGACATGCTTTTCCGATGTTCTGTGCGTCCGTAAGAAAGTTACTAGCGGATTCGTGCACTCGAACCGTGAAGCCTGTCATGGTGAGGAGGAACGCGAGCGACTTCCGGACCGCCACCTCATCGTCGACGACATGGACCACGTAGCTGTCAATTTGCATTCGAGACCTCCCTTCCTGCCAGAGGGAGCGAGAACGTGAATGTCGCCCCACCCCTGTCGTTTCGGCTTGCCCAAATCTGACCTCCGTGTGCTTCGATGATGCGTTTGGATATCGACAGCCCAATCCCCATGCCGCTTGTTTTGCTGGTGACGAATGGCTGAAAAAGACGCACGGCTATTTCGTCGGAGATGCCCGGACCGGTATCCGAAACCTCGACCATGACATGGCCACCTTCTTTAGCGGTCCGTACGATCAACTCCCGCTCGTCGCTCTCGCGCATGGCTTCCATTGCATTTCGCATGAGATTGATCAGAACCTGCTGTATTTGAATGCGGTCCACTAGAACTTCAGCGCCCTTGGGCGCAAAGTCGAATACGGAGCGTATCGCCTGCTCACGGGATCCGACGAGGGCAAGTGCACCAGCCTCTTCGATCAGCTTGCGCATGGTCTCCACCGTCATCTCCGTTTCGCCTTGCGCGACGAACTCCCTCAGATGTCTGATAATCTCGCCTGCGCGCAGCGATTGTTGTGCCGTCTCCTTCAGTGCGTCTTTTACAGTCTGCAGAGCAGGGTCTTCGAGGCCGCCGAGGAAGCGAACGCAACCCTGTGTATAGTTTGCAATAGCGGCAAGCGGCTGGTTGAGTTCGTGTGCAAGCGTTGAAGCCATCTCGCCAAGTTCGCTGAGCCGACCCATGCGCGCGAGTTCGCTTTGTACTTCCTGCAGCCTGGCTTGCCATTGATCGCGCTCTGTAAGATCGCGGATGAAGCCGGTGAAGTAGAGAACTTCAGCGGATTTCGTTTCCCCGACCGCGAGCTTCATCGGAAAAGTCGAGCCATCTTTTCTGCGTCCCACCACTACCCGATCGGCGCCGATGATCCGTTTTTCTCCGGTCTTCAAATAGCCCCGGATATAGTTGTCATGCTCACTACGATAAGGCTCATACCAAAGCTTGAAGAACGTGACTCGCAGCGGGTTGCCAGCAATCCGCGGGTCTGATTCAACATGGCAGACAGATCGGAGTTTGCCATGCCCATACCCCTTCGTACGGATTTTGATGCCACGACCG
>JAEWDP010000089.1 GCA_023390055.1 Pseudomonadota bacterium
CCGCTCGCGCATGTAGTCCTTGATGATCGTGTAGCCGCCGGTAAATCCATGTTCATCACGCAGCCGGTCAAACACCCGCTTGGCCGTATGACGCTGCTTGCGCGGAACCGTCCGGTCCTCATCAAGCCACCGATCAATGATCGCGATGAACGCGTCCAGCTTCGGGCGTCGCACCGGCGCCTGCCGCCGATAGCCCGGCGGAACCGAATACGCCATCATCTTGCGAACCGTGTCGCGCGAGATGCCGAAATGCCTGGCTGCTTCGCGCTGGCTCATGCCGCCATCGCAAGCCAGACGAACCTTCAAATATAAGTCCACGGTGTAGATCCCTCGTCCCTCCCGCACATATTGCAGAAGGAATACGTGGACGACTTTTAAGCCGCCCGCAGCAGGACAATCCAGCCGCTACCGTGGACTAATTTTGCACCGCCGTTCTCAGTGGACACCGCCCGGGAAAAACTCGACCGGCTATATAAGCTTGTCGAGGATGGCGCCGAACTCGACGATGTGCTTGGCGATCGCATCGCGATGCTCCGCGCCGACCATGCTCGTGCGAAGGCTGCACTCGAACGTGGTCGGGTTCAGGCGGGCAATAACACCATAGTCGATCCGGCCAAGGTCACGGCTTTTTCCAATCTCCTGACAGGTGTTATTGATTCCGCGGAAAATCCCGCGCGCAAAGCCTGGCTGCGTTCTCTACTCTCGAAAGTCGAAGTCGATGCCGACCGCATTCGCATCGTGGGCAGTAAGGATGTGCTCAACACCGCAGTGGCAGCTTCGGGAAAGGCGGGCGAAAACGTTCAGAAATGTGTACCGAAATGGCGCACCCGAGAGGATTCGAACCTCTGGCCTCCGCCTTCGGAGGACAGGGGTTCACGTCACCGCCGAACGTGGCGGATTGCAGGACTTTTCCGTTCATTCTGAGCGGTTGCGTCCCCCCTTACTGCTTCTGGTTGAACGAGAATACCTCACCCTTGCTCCTGACGGGAGTGTGACGCCGATACGACATCGTCATGGCGAGACGAGCAACGGGAAATATCATTGATTTGTCTGTGTTTGTTTGGAGAATGTTTAAAATTGTCAGGAAGTGCAGCTCGTTGGCAACCAGTTGTTAACGCTCGCTATGGTGTTATCGCGGAATCGGAGGACAAAAGGAATCGCTGCGGCTTTGCCGATCGCGGTTGGAGCAGAGACGGTGGAGATGCATGGCGAACTCCTGACGATGGCGTGCGCGCGGATCGAGGATCTGCAGGAGCCCGCGTTCATCAAGGACAGCACGCTCAATTATGTGGCTGTCAATCACGCTTACGCGGCACTGTTTGGCGTGTCTCGAGAAGACCTGACGGGAAAACCAGGACAGACCCCCTCCGGCAAGCTGGAGGGCGATGCTGCTCATCGTCGGGAGAAGGAATGTCGGGCGCTGATCTTCGGCACGGACGAAGCGATCTTCTGCGACACTCTAGGTTACGAAATCTTGGTCGAACGGTTTGTTACCGAAGACGATCGGACTTATTTGTTCGGGACTGTGCGGATGAGCGAACGTCGCATCGACCCGGCACCGGTGGAGAGCCACAATGATGCGGCATCCATGGACTACGCAACAGACAATCCCGGCTTGCAGCTGGATGACGCCCTTGACCTCCTCGATGTGGGCATCGGTATCTACGATAGCAACGATGTGCTCATCTATTCCAATGCGCAGCTGATTGAATTCTTTGATTCCATCGGGGTCCAATTATCCTTAGGGACGACCTTTACCGCGATATGCGAGCAGGTCTACGACAAGAGCATCGCTGTCAGTTCTCGCTCTGACCTGCGCCGCTTACCCGAGCGCACCGAATGGGTTCAGGAGCGGTTGGCCAGTTTCGCACTTCCCTATTCGGAGACGATCGAACCTCTTTTGGATGGGCGCTGGCTGAAAAGTGTCAACAAGCGTCTCGACAATGGTCTTGTCATTACCCTTCGTTCCGACGTCAGTGATTTCAAGGCGCAGGAATTTCTGCTCCGCAAGAATATTGGCGAGACGGAGATTTTGCGAGCAGTACTGGAAGATCTTCCCGTTGCGGTCTTCATGCGCGACAGCGAGCAGCGCCTGGAATTCGTCAATGCTGCTTATGAGAAGATGTTCGGAGACACGCGTGACAATATCATCGGCAAGACGGACGCCGAGATGTTTCCATGGAAGGCCGAGCGCAGCCAGGACGAAAATGACCGTATCCTTGCTGATGGCGATGCTATCGAAAAGGCCGAAGACAAGACCTTCCCGGATGGTCGTGTTGTGCCGGTCATTACCCGCCAGATGCGGGTTGTCGATCATGAAGGTTCAGCTCACCTTATCGGCTCGATCACTGATATCACGCCCTACAAGCAGGCGATGGAACATGCCGAGAAGCTGCGTCAGGACATGCAGACCATCCTGCATGCGATCCCGGTGGGGATCGGAATCCTCGATCGTGACTTCGTCTTCGAATATGCCAATGATGCCTTCTATGGGTTCTGGGATGCGGGTGAACAGTTCGAACTGGTCGGACGGACATATCGCGATTTCCTGAAGGTCAATTTCGATCACGGGATCTATGCCGACATCAATAAGTCCTTCGACGAGATCTACGATCATCGTATCGCAAACCTGACGGAGGAGGGTGAGAAGGCACCGATAGAAGTGCGCAGTGCGCAAGGACGTGTCATCCACATCTCAGGCACTCCCCTGTCGGGCGACAAGCTCCTGCTCAGTTACATGGACATTACGGCAATCCGCAAGAGGGATGAGGCTGTGCGGGCCGCCCAGCAGGCGCTTGATCGCCAGGGCGCGCTGATGCGTGAGGCCACCGGTGCCATGTCGCAGGGCCTCGTCATCCTCCACGATGGGACGGTCGTGTTTTCCAACAATGCTCTGCAAGGAATGCTGGAAATCCCCGAAACCTTGGGGATTGCAGGTTCTCTGTGGCGCGATATCCTGCGCTTTTGCGTCAAACGCGGGGACCTTGGCTCCGCGGACGCGGCCATGGAAACATTGCGAACCTGGGAAGATAATGTTGCAGCAGGCAAGGCGGTTTCTGCGACGTTTTGCGTTGAAGGCCGCAAATGGGTGCAGGCTGAGGTAAACGTCAGCGGAAGTGACCACTGGCTTGCCGTCTTTACCGATGTCACCGAGATGAAGGAACGCGAGGTTGAACTCACCCGTCTCGTGGATCGAGCGGAGGCGGCGGACAAGGCGAAATCGGAATTTCTGGCCAATATGAGCCATGAGATCCGTACCCCTATGAACGGGGTTTTGGGGATGGCCGAGCTTCTGGCCAAGTCCGCGCTGGATACGCGTCAGAAGACGTTCATCGATATTATTGTCAAGTCGGGCAATGCCCTTTTGACGATAATCAATGACATCCTCGACTTTTCCAAGATCGATGCTGGCCAGATGAAGCTGCGCAAGGCGCCGTTCGATCCGGTAGAGGCGATTGAGGATGTCGCTACGCTTTTGTCATCGTCGGCAGCCGAGAAGGATATCGAGTTGATTGTCCGCGGTGATGCCACGGTGAAGGAGACGGTTCTCGGCGATGCCGGCCGTTTCCGACAGATCATTACCAACCTTGTCGGCAATGCTGTCAAGTTCACCGAGAAGGGACATGTCTTCATCGACCTCCATTCGGAACCGATTGGCAAGGGCGAGATGAAGCTCGCTGTGCGCATCGAAGACACCGGCCTTGGCATTCCGGATGAAAAGCTGAAGTCGGTCTTCGAGAAGTTCTCCCAGGTCGATACCTCGTCGACGCGACGTCATGAAGGAACTGGCCTCGGGCTGGCGATCACCGCAGGACTGGTGGAACTGTTCGGCGGATCAATCGACGTTTCGAGTGATGTCGGCAAGGGGTCCGTCTTTACCGTCAATCTGCCATTTCCAGTTGTCAGTGAGCGCAGCAACAATGCCATCCTTCCGGTGAATACGGCAGGTGCACGCGTTCTTGTTGTCGATGACAATGCGGTTAATCGCAGGATCCTGACCGAACAGCTGACGATGTGGGGGTTCGACTCGGTCGCTGCCAACGGAGGTGCTGAGGGGTTGTCCTTCATGGACGAAGCGGCCCGCCTTGGTATTGTCCTCGATGCCATCGTTCTTGATTATCACATGCCTGAAATGAACGGACTGGACGCGGCTCGTCGCATGCGCAGCGACCGACGTTTTGACGATGTCGGCATCATCTTCCTGACCTCGATGGACATGGCGGGCGACGAAAGCCTGTTTGCGGAGCTGAACATTCAGGCGCACCTGATGAAACCGGCACGCACCAACCTTTTGCGTTCAACGATCATCGATGTCGTGCGCTGGGCACGAACGAAACGAAGGAGTGCCGCGGCAGTAGCCGCCCTCTCGTCCCCCAAGACACCGGCAGTGGAGGCCATGTTACCGGTCGCAAAACCGATTGGCGCCTCTACCCCGGTGGTGGCTTCGCTTCCCGCACTCGATGTCCTGGTTGCGGAGGATAACGAGGTTAACCAGATTGTCTTTACACAGATCCTTCAAACGACCGGCTGGCGTTTCGAAATCGTCGAAAATGGCGCGAAGGCCGTGGAGGCATGGCGGGAAAAGGATCCTGCCTTGATCCTGATGGACGTCTCCATGCCTGTCATGAATGGCCATCAGGCAACCAGCAAGATCCGCGAGATCGAGAAGGAAGCGGGTGGGCATGTCCCAATCATCGGTGTGACGGCGCATGCACTGGAAAGCGACCGGGAACTTTGTATCGCTGCCGGAATGGATGATTACATGTCCAAGCCCATCAGCCCGGAGCTTCTGGAGCAGAAGATCAAATCGTGGCTTGGCGAAGCGGCGACCATGCGAACATCGGTTTAGGATTTCCTATCTGACCGCGACGTCTCTCGTGACTTTCGTCCACTCAACATCTCGCGCTTGCCGGCAAAGCCCTTCGATCGCTCGACAATGAAACCTGCGCTTTGAAGATTGCGTCGTACAAATCCGGCGGCGGCATAGGTGGCGAAGCTGCCATTTGAAGCAGTGTGATCGTGAACTGCCCGCATCAACTCCGGTGACCACATGGCGGGGTTGCGTGAGGGCGCAAATCCGTCGAGAAACCATGCGTCGAACTGGACTGCCTGTGCTGCCACGCCATCAATGGCCGATCCAATAATGACGGTCAGACGTGTCTGGCAATCGAGCTGGATCTCCACATTGCCCGTAGGGGAGTGCGGCCAAGCCGCCACCAATTTGCGGCGTTGGTCATCAATTTCGGGCCAATGCGACAGAGCACGATCAATCTGGGTCGCCTGCATCGGATAGAGCTCGAAGGACATGAAGTGCAGCAACTGGCGGGGCTTGCGATGGATTGTCCACTGCCGCCATGTCTCGCACAGGTTCAGTCCGGTACCAAATCCAA
>JAEWDP010000007.1 GCA_023390055.1 Pseudomonadota bacterium
GTCCGCAAAAACCACCTTCCACCAGAATATGCCGCCGTAACATGCAGTCACGGCGACCAGAATTGGCAGACTGCCGAAGCACGAACTTTGCAAAGCAAGAAAAGCAGCCGTTTATGGACGGACACTATCTAGACCGACGCTTCATCACTCTTAATCGACGAACATCTAGAATCCCTCATGACGACTGGCTTTCGCGTCTCGATGACAAGGCATTGAGTTCGAAGGAAGAATTCGCAACGCACTTTCGAACAAAGTACTCATCCTCCCATATGCCTGTATGGGTGGCCGTCGAACTGCTGGATTTTGGTCCGCTCTCACACTTCCTTTCTGGTATGAAGTGGGCGGATCAAAATGCAATAGCCACTACGTGTGCCGTCCCTCGGCCTGACCTTTTCGCCAGTTGGGTTCGGTCACTGTCTGTGGTCAGAAATGCATGCGCCCACCATGCGCGAGTGTGGAATAAGCCACTCATTGACCAGCCAAAGCTCCCCGCGCACGGCCACGTTCCGCTCTTGGACCATTTAGGCTCTGCACCCCATTCTAACCGTCGAATCTATGCTGCATGCGCAGTTGCTCGATATCTTCTTCTAGCTGTGAACCCGCGAACACAATGGACGCAACGGCTTAAAGATCACCTCGCGACATTCCCGACCAACTCCTATGTCAGCCTCTCGCACATGGATTTCCCAAGAGATTGGGAGACGCTTCCCCTTTGGAGGTAGATACGTCGAGAGTGTCAACGAAGCTGTTCATGTCGCATCCATGTTGCATGGATTCGCCGAGTGCCGAGGGAAACCGTTGGAAATCAAGGGGAATCAATTGCAACACGCTGCAACATGGAAACGGCGTAATGCCGCCTGCTTCAAAAACCTATCGAATTGAAATCATTAGAGAAAGAGATGGAGGCCTCGCCGAGAATCGAACTCGGGTGCAAGGATTTGCAGTCCTCTGCGTAACCACTCCGCCACGAGGCCATCGCAACAATCAATCCGTGAGTGGTGGCAGCGCATTAGAACGAATCTATCCAAGGCGCAAGTGAGGATTATGGAAAATGATCCGCGTCGGGCTGTATCCGATGCCAGAATTGAGATTGGCCGACGTGTTACGTGGCAATCAAGTGGACCCCCTACCTCGTCATATATCGACATTTCAACTTATCCGCCAAAGCGTTTCGGCTGCGCGTGAAGGCATGATGAAAAGTCGCGTGCCGTTGGCGACCCCGTCTGGGGTGCATTCGCCCGCAAGGTCGATTACAGATCTGTCTGGGCAGGAAAGCCTCATCTTCGCATCGATCCATTGCCACCAGCATCAGGCTTAGCTTGTGCTGCAGGGCCGGATCTGGACATGCGTCTGTGGCGCGGTTTGGTGCAGCATCAACAAGCAGCCGGGTTTACGGTGTCACTGGCACAATGGATTATATGTGTGCAATCAATCTCCTGGCAAACTCGATACCTGCGCACATCTGCGTCAACTTGTCCAATGACGTTCGTGTCGTTCAGTCTCTATCTGGGGAAAGTCGACGGGTATCGCTCTCCTCCTCCCAAGATACCCTCGACTTCGACTGGCAGCACTCCCTCCTCCCGCTGCTAGTCACGTTTAAAGCCGGTGCCCGTAATTTACGGCGCGCCGGCTTTTTTCTTCGAGAACGCAACAACAACGCCTCCCGTCCCTACGGTTGTCTGCCAAACGCCTTGAAATTTGGTTGGACGCCCTAATTCTGGTAGAGTGGTATCTTCTCGGCGTGGGAAGACTGTTGGCTAATATTCATGGAGGAACTGCCATGTATTATTTCGACTTCATCACGGCCATTAATCCGCTGGTCCTGGCGATCCTTGCCGTCGTTCTCGTTTGTGGCGCCTATGACATGTGGGCACAATCGAAATAGCCACTCGGCAAAGGTAAACGACAGCTGCTTGGCAAACGAGGGTTTGCGTAGCCTTTCAATGCTGCTATCCATCCGGTCTCCAGCTAGAACGGAGTCCGACATTGCAGGACGATTCTCACTTCAAGGACAGCACTGCATCCTTGAGCATTACGCTTCGTGACATCATTGCCAGAATAAACGGCTCGTCCGTAACCATGCGCGACCTGATGCAGACCGTCGGCGAACACGGGCTTTTGCTGTTGTGTGCGGTGGCCTCTCTACCTTTCCTTATTCCGGTATCAATTCCGGGCGTAAGTACGGTCTTTGGATTCGCCATCATCCTCATCAGCCTCTCGATTACCTTCAACAGGCTCCCATGGCTACCTAAGAAGCTGCTTGATCGCGAGCTCGAGACCCGCAAACTGGTGCCAGCGCTCGAAAAAGGAGCATCGCTTGTTGCGCGCCTCGACAACTATCTAAAACCACGCATGAGTGGATTTGTAGCAGGCCCAATGATGAACCGGATCAATGGACTTGCGATTGCGCTTGCAGGCGTCCTGCTGATGTTTCCGCTCGGACTGGTGCCGTTATCAAATACGTTGCCTGGGATTGCGATCCTTCTTCTTGCAACCGGAATGATCCAGCGCGACGGACTGGTCGTGCTTGCAGGCTACGGCTTCATCATGATTACGGTAATCTATTTCACGGTGCTCGGCTTCATGGCCTTCAGTGCCGGACAAGGTATCGCCGCACTCTTTGGATAGGGTCCATTAACGCCGTTCACGCTGGCGTCGCTCCCACCATATTGCCATCTGTCTCCGTTTGCGGCGCACTGATGAAAGATCGTGCGAGAGTACCAGAAGGCCTAAAGGCAGCATCCAGAAACCTAGGACGGGTAGGAAGCCCAAAGTCCCCCCGACAACCAACGAACTGCCAACAGCAATTCGTCCACCACGAGAGCGCGGGAGCGGCACGTACCACTTTCCGACTGTCAATCTACCGCTGTGATGGTCTACCCTGAAGGGCTTCGTCTTGCGTTTGTGTTCCAAAAAATGCCTCTTTGGTCGCCCACCATCGCTCCAGATGGTGCAAATCCCTGTATAAAACAAGCAAGTTGATCTTTTTTAGAAAAAGCCCTTGGCAAAACCGAAAAGCATTTGTATTACCCCGCTCAACGCCGCCACGAGCGGTCGTTCCCTGGTAGCTCAGCGGTAGAGCATTCGACTGTTAATCGACAGGTCGCCGGTTCGAATCCGGCCCGGGGAGCCAATTCATCGCTGTCCGACCCGGACACATAGGTAACAAAATGTACCTAAGACATGGTGACAACCTCGTGCCGAACGGGTTGTCGATGGTTTGCAAAGTCCTCTGCTCCAAATCGATATATCCGAAATCATAATGCATGAAGCTGACGAGCCAAATAGCATCGTCAACTTCCTTGATTCCGAGTCTCTGGCCGGCCATGACGAGGATATCCCTGTCATGGCCGAAGGCGGCGCTGACGTCGATCGGCTGCGTGCTGCCGCTAACCAAACGATCTCGGGCGAGCCGCCCAAGAAGGGCGGCATTCTCAACGCTTTGCTTGCGTCGCCGCTCATCGGCTCCGAACTCGACCGGACCCGTCCCCGCGAGGAAGGACGTAGGGTCGACAGTAGGGTCGACATCTGTTGCGGTATCTTCTCGACACCACCATCATGAGCAATTTCACAAAGCCGGCTCCCTCGGAATCTCTAATCGCTTGGATGGCAGAACAGGCTGACGAGGACCTCTTCATCGCCTCATTCACGGTCGCCGAAATCCATCGCGGCGTTCTGGAGGAGCCGGCCGGAAAGCGGCGTGACCAACTCGAATCGTGGTTTGCTGGCCCAACAGGGCCGCAGGCGCTCTTTGCCGGTCGGGTGCTGTCCTTTGACGAAAAGGCAGCCCTCGCGTGGGGAAGGCTCATGGCAAACGGCAAGGCCAAAGGCCGGCCGCGAAGCGGCCTCGACACCATCATCGCGGCCGTGGCAGAGGCGAATGGCTGCGTCGTCGTCACGGACAACGAGAAGGATTTCGAAGGCATCGAGTTCCTCAATCCACTTCGCAGCGCGCCTAGCTGGGAGGCCGATAGATGACGATGGCTCGAACCGTCCGGCCCATTCATTTTGAGGATTTTAGCGGGACCGAGTTTGAGCGCCTCGTGTTCGCCTTCCATTTTTGTGACGGCTGGGCCGAACTCGCTTGCTTCGGTCAGACGGGAAGCGATCAAGGGTGCGACATCCGGCACACGGCCGCTCCACGATCAACCAGACGAACGCACTCGCGACAGCCTGCCCCAAGCGAAGGCTTGAGAAGGATAAGCATTTCGACGGACTGCTGGGCGTCCCGCTCGTGGAAATGATCAAGTCCCGAACGACGCTATTGCTTCGTTTCCAGATTGGTTGGAGTATCGTTATTTCGACGCCCTTCAAGATTATTCTAAGCAGCCAGTGGTGTGTGAAGGACTTTAGAGGTCTCGCAATGCGAAAATCATAGCTTTCGCGTGCCTCGGGCAAGGTTTTGCAGAAGGAATTCGTCATCCATCTTGAAAGCGCTGCTGCAGCCCAGTAAAGACGGCGCATTGATCGCAAGTCGGGACAACCAAAATGATGGACTTCAAAGTCGCACGGGTAAAGATGGTCGAAAATCAGATCCGCACCACGGATGTGACGTCCCATTCGGTGCTTGAGGCCTTTCTTGCGGTGCCCCGCGAGGAATTTGTTCCAGACAGGATAAAGGCGCTGGCATATATCGACAGCGATCTGGAGGTCGGCCCTGGCCGGTATCTGATGGAAGCCTCACCGCTTGCCAAACTTCTGCAACTGGCACGGATTGGCAAGGATGATCTCGTCCTCGAGATCGGCTGTGGAACCGGCTATGTCTCAGCACTACTGTCGCACCTTGCCGGTTCGGTTGTCTCACTGGAATCGGACGAAACCCTGTCGACAAAGGCAGCCGAAACTCTGTCCAGCCTTGGATATGACAATGTCGCTGTCGTGACCGGGGAACTGGAGAACGGCTGTCCCAGCGAAGCCCCCTTCGATCTCATTTTCGTAAATGGTGCTGTCGAAGAAGTTCCATCCAGAATTGTCGAGCAATTGAACGAGGGTGGACGTCTGGTTGCCGTGTCGGGGTACGGAAACTCCGCGCAGGCCAAGCTGTTGGTCAAGGAAGCTGGTGCAGTGTCCGCAACGGCACATTTTAATGCGTCCATCAAGCCATTGCCTGGGTTTCGCCGGGAAAAGGCTTTCGTGTTCTAGGATGCAAATTGACGCCGGAGGTCCTGATGTGTGGCCGCCGGGACTCAATCCACAACAATCCTGTGTATCTCGTGACCCATCGGGATTGCTACGATTGTCTCGTGCTCCCGTATCCGTAAACTATTGACGAATCAGGCTTGCTCTTGAGCGAGCCGACGGGCAGGTGCGGGGAAAGATATGGCTCAGCCAAGTGTAGCGCGTGAACCCTCAATGGAAGAAATTCTGGCGTCCATTCGCCGGATCATTGAAAGCAATGAGCCGCAGGCAGGCAATGACCTGCAAAGCTCTTCTACTCCCGTCTATGAGGAGGACGAGGAGATAGACATCACAACGGATGTGGCGAATGATCCCGGTAATCCGCAATCATCTGCAAGGCCGGAGAGCACGCTGGAACCGGCAGTGTCTCTAGCTGACGTTGCCGCACGTGTCCGCGCGGCATCCGCGCGTCAGATGGAAAATGGAACAGTCAGATTTTCACCTGATCCTGTCTCGACGTTGCCTCTGCAGCGCGAACGAGGGGCAACGGTCCCCGATCAGCTTAAGTCTGTGGCTGTACGTCCTCATCTCGATACTCCAACGCGGGAGGTACCGGTTGCGTCTGCGGCTCCCGAAAGACTGGACACGGATTTCGCTGATGCTTCTGCCGAGAGTATTGCTGTCGCGGCGCCGCAGAGCCTGCCGGCGAAGGTTGAGGCAGCGACGGGGCTACTTTCTGAAGAAGCTGGCGCACAGGTTGCGCGCTCTTTTGGTGAATTGGCAGCCGTTTTTGACGGCGTAAAGGCACAGTCACTGGAGGATATGGCCAGGGAGATGCTGCGGCCGATGTTGCAGGGCTGGCTGGACGACAATCTGCCAACGCTCGTGGAACGTCTTGTCCGTGAGGAAATCGAACGGGTGGCACGCGGTCCCCGGAACTGAGGGACCGTGTGAGCAATTGGGACCGCCCTGATAAGGTTGCGGCTTTTCCATGCGCGGCGCGCATGGCATATGGTGCAAAATTACCTTCTTTCCCGGATGGTATCCGGTTGATCGCCCAACGATAACCGCTGCACAGCTAAGCCATCAACAAATCCGCTGAGGGCAGGAACGGTGGAGTGCGTCAAGCGAACTATCGGCATGGCGCGGGATATCCTTGACTTGCCATACCCCATCCTATTTACAAGCCAGCGATCGTGAACCTTGGGATAAGGTCAGAAAATGCTTGAAAAAACCTATGATGCTGCCGCCGTTGAGCCAAAAATTGCAAAGGCTTGGGAAGAAGCGGATGCTTTCCGCGCAGGTGCAAACGCGAAACATGATGCTGAGACCTTCACGATCGTGATCCCGCCGCCGAACGTGACGGGTTCGCTGCATATGGGGCATGCTCTTAATAACACGCTGCAAGACATCATGATCAGGTTCGAGCGGATGCGTGGAAAGGACGTTCTGTGGCAGCCGGGAATGGATCACGCCGGGATTGCCACGCAGATGGTAGTGGAACGTCAGCTCGCTGCAAAGAAACTGCCGACGCGTCGACAGATGGGACGTGAAGCTTTTGTCGATAAGGTCTGGGAATGGAAGGCGGAGTCCGGGGGGCTTATCTTCAATCAGTTGAAGCGTCTCGGTGCCTCCTGTGACTGGTCGCGCGAACGCTTCACGATGGACGAGGGCCTGTCTGAAGCCGTTCTCGAAGTGTTTGTAACGCTTTACAAGGAAGGGCTAATTTACCGTGGTAAGCGGCTTGTCAACTGGGACCCGCAATTCGAGACCGCAATTTCGGATCTTGAAGTGGAGAACCGGGATGTCGATGGGCACATGTGGCACTTCAAATATCCACTGGCAGGTGGCGAAACCTACACTTATGTGGAGAAGGATGACGATGGCAATGTCGTCTTTTCCGAAGAACGCAACTACATTTCGATTGCGACGACGCGTCCGGAAACGATGCTTGGTGATGGTGCTGTAGCCGTCCACCCGTCGGACGACCGCTACCAGCCGATTGTCGGCAAGTTCTGTGAGATACCGGTGGGTCCCAAGGAGCATCGCCGGCTGATCCCGATCATTACTGACGAGTATCCGGATCCGACCTTTGGCTCGGGCGCCGTCAAGATCACGGGTGCACACGACTTCAACGACTATCAGGTTGCGAAACGCAACCACATCCCCCTCTATCGGCTCATGGACAGCAAGGCCCAGATGCGCGATGACGGCGAGCCCTATGCAGTTTGTGCAGCAAGGGCGCAGGTCATCGCCCGATCTGGGGAACTGCCCTCGGAAGGTGATGTTGATGAACTTAATCTAGTTCCTGATGAATACCGCGGCCTTGATCGTTACGAGGCCCGCGAGCGAATCATCGCTGCGATCAACGCAGAAGGTCTGGCTGTCACGAGGTGTGACGTTGAAGGTAACGAAGCCCCCTATGTCGAAAACAAGAAAATCACACAGCCATTCGGTGACCGTTCTGGCGTCGTAATCGAGCCAATGCTCACGGATCAATGGTTCGCAGACGCCAAGTCGTTGGCCGAGCCCGCGATTGCATCGGTTCGGGAGGGTAGAACGAATTTCGTTCCGAAGAATTGGGAAAAGACCTATTTCGACTGGATGGAGAATATCGAGCCCTGGTGTATCTCGCGTCAGCTGTGGTGGGGTCACCAGATACCGGCGTGGTACGGACCGGATGGGCAGGTGTTCGTTGAGAAGACCGAAGAAGAAGCCCTGCATGCGGCAATTCAGCATTACATCGCACATGAAGGGCCCATGAAGGCTTATGTCGAGGACCTCCTGGAGAACTTCAAGCCCGGAGAGATCCTGACGCGTGACGAGGATGTGCTTGATACCTGGTTTTCGTCAGCGCTCTGGCCGTTTTCGACACTTGGCTGGCCGCAGCAGACGAAGGAATTGGAAAAATACTATCCGACCAGCACCCTTGTGACTGGCTTCGATATTATCTTCTTCTGGGTCGCACGGATGATGATGATGGGCCTTCACTTCATGAAGGATGAATCGGGTAATCCCGTCGAGCCGTTCCAGACCGTTTATGTTCACGCATTGGTTCGCGACAAAAACGGTCAGAAGATGTCGAAGTCCAAGGGTAACGTCATAGACCCGCTCGAGCTGATCGACGAGTATGGTGCCGACGCGCTGCGGTTTACGCTTGCGATCATGGCAGCGCAGGGCAGGGACGTGAAACTTGATCCGGCGCGAACTGCCGGTTACCGCAATTTCGGGACCAAGCTTTGGAACGCGACCCGTTTTGCCGAGATGAACGGTGTCAAACGCGACCCGCACTTCATTCCGGAAACAACCACGCTGACGATCAATCGCTGGATTCTGGCCGAGCTCGCGGCCACGATTGGTGATGTTACCGCAGCGGTCGAGACACATAGGTTCAACGATGCGGCAAGCACGCTCTATCGATTTGTGTGGAACCAGTTCTGTGACTGGTATCTGGAACTTCTAAAGCCCATCTTTCAAGGAGATAACGAACAGGCAAAGGCCGAGGCGCAGGCGTGCTCCGCTTACGTATTGGAAGAGATCTACAAGCTCTTGCATCCGTTCATGCCATTCATGACCGAAGAACTGTGGGCCCATACGGAAGATCGTGAAGGATTGCTGTGTCATGCTGAGTGGCCTTCACCAGAGTTCGACGATGCCGCGGCTGCAGCAGAAATTAACTGGTTGATCGACCTTGTTTCCGGCCTGCGCTCGGTTCGCTCCGAGATGAATGTGCCACCGTCGGCAATTGCACCGCTGATCATGATTGGTGCCAACGAGCAGACGCAAAGCAGGCTCAAGCGCCACGAGGCGGCCATTCGTCGCCTCGCACGTGTCGAGAGCATCGAGATGGCTGATACTGCTCCGAAGGGCGCGGCACAGGTGGTTATCGGCGAGGCTACCGCATGCTTGCCACTTGGAAATCTTATCGATCTCGTTGCCGAGAAGGCCCGTATAGAAAAGGCAATCGGCAAGACCCTGGCGGAAATGGAGCGGATCGGCAAAAAACTTGCGAACGAGAAATTCGTTCAAAACGCTGACCCGGCAGTCGTTGCCGCCGAGCGTGAGCGCTACTCAGAGCTCGATGGCCAGTTGGCGAGCCTGCGCACAGCTGCACAAAGGGTGGCTGAAGCTGGCTAAGCGATAACCGGTCATTTCCTCCCTGATACGAATTGCCCCGCTTGCGATACCGACGCGGGGCAATTCTTTGGATCGGGTCCATGGGATGGCCTTATAAGACTTGGTTGATACAGCTTTTGTGAATGTTGCTGCGGCGACACAGTATCGAGCGTTGACGTTATTTTATTTCGTCTTCTTCGAAAAAATGCGGCCTCTCAGGAATAATTTCCCAACAAATGTCAGTCGGCCGACATTGCGGCAAGGCTTGTGAACAGTCGCGGGTGTACCGGATCCCACCGGAACGTGACGACGGAAAGCTGTTGTTTACCTTGCCGGTCCTACACTTCTCGCCAGGCATGCTGGGAGCGGGGCACAGGGGTGGCAATGACACGAAGTTTGAATTTTCGCGCTGGACTGGCGTTTGCATCGGTCTGTGCGCTTCCTTTCCCCGTAGCGGCCGGCGGCCTTGAGCGATCCGGCTACAACATCGACCTCCTGTTCGATACCGGCCGGCTCACGGTCGAGTCCGCAGTCACATTTGTGGCGCCACAGCGGAAGCTGAAGAATGTGCGCGACTTGGATCCGACCCCCTATGTCCCCATACCCAGCGGTACCCGCGGCGGCGGCGATTTGAGCGTCCTGCCTGCTTCAGCGACGGGCAGCGAAAACTATTGGGCATCAAGGATCGGCGTGAAGGCCGCAATCGGCGATGCGGCAGACTGCATGTTCGACCACTCCGAGCCTTGGGGGGCCCACAAGAGGCCAACCCGTGACTGGGCAGGCGCCAATGAGGATGTCGAAACGAAGCTGTCAAGCGACAGTTATGCCGTGACCTGTTCCTATCGACTTGATGCAGGGCCAGGTCAGATCCGGTTGATAGGTGGATCCTTCTATCAGGAAGTGTCCGGATTTCAGGAGCAATTGATAAATGGCGGGATTGGCCGACTGGATCTCGAAGGGGCGGGCTGGGGATGGCGTGCCGGACTTGCCTATGAAATCCCCGAATATGCGTTTCGCGCGAGCCTGGTCTACAATAGTGAGGTACGCCTCGACGACATAACAGGGACGCTCGATTTGTCGCAGGTGCTGGGTGTACCAGCATTCGACATTCATGGCGCTCAGGATATTCCGGATGTCCTGGAGCTTAAGCTCCAAAGTGGCATCGCGCCTGACTGGCTTGCATTCGGTGCGATCAAATGGACCGACTGGAGTCAGTTGCAGAAGGTTCCGTTCTGTTCGGCGGCCGTCACGGGTGCCTGCACAACATCGAACAGTATGACCAGCCTCGACCTGGGATATCGTGATGGTTGGATGGTTACGGGCGGACTTGGCTACAAATTCACTGACCAGTGGAGTGGTGCCGTTCACCTTGCCTGGGATCGAGGGACCGCCCAAGGTTTTGGAACTGCGACGGATACCTGGACATTGGGACTTGGCGCCGCCTATGCGCCAAACAGCAATATCGAGCTTCGCATTTTCGGAGCGCTTGCGCTGTTGACAGGCGGCAGGTCGGAGACTGTCATTCTTGATGGAGAAAAATACGGTCAACGCGCCAATTATGAGTTCGATGACGATATTGCTGCGGGCGTGTCATCTTCATTGAGGGTGCGGTTCTAGCGTTTGCAGAGAAAGGGACTGCTTCGTAAATCTGCATGCGGAGAATTGCGTTTTGTCCAGAAATTTGTGGCGAATCAGCAACAGGCATTTGAGAGCTTTGATGACAAGCGCGTGGCGTGGCCAAAATGTCCATTTCCCGCCACAAACAGGGCGCAGCGATAGAGGTGAAGGCAGCGGGCCGCGGGGGGCGGAACGCAAGTTGGAGTGTTATGCTAGGGTATGTCATTGAAATGCGGGGGGAACTGCCCCGGAGGGGCGGCCGCGGGGAAACGAAGGCAGCTTTTTGCAACGGGCATCATGGCGGCCCGGATCTTGTCGGAAAGATAGGCTACCATTCAATCACTCAAGCTTACGAAAGCTTGAGTGCGTGTACGTCACGCCGGTCGGTTACAGTGCCGCGGAATACAAATGTCCGGCAGCCTCGTGCAGTTGTTGCCTTGTCGGCCGGAAGAGTCTGAGCGATGTCATTGTCTGAAAGAAATACCATGAAAGCCATGTTTTTGGGATTTTCCCTGGCCGTTGCATTGGCCGGAACTTCTCAGGCATTCGATATCAAATCGGGCGTATCCAAGGAATCTGGCCCGTTTGATCTCTTCAAGTTTGGCTTCAATGCCTACAAGAACGGTCACAAGGAAGATGCGATCGAAGCCTATCGCTATGCGGCCGAGAAGGGGCACACCGGTTCACGCTGGGCGCTTGCCAACATGTATGCCTACGGCGATGGCGTTGCCAAGGATGACTTTGAAGCATTCAAGATTTACAACGAGATTGCGGCAGCCGGAATCGAGCCTGGCTCTGATGACACCGGCTTCTTCGTCAATGCGCTCCTGTCACTTGCCGAATATTTCCGCGACGGTATTCCCGGTACCCCCGTCAAGCAGGACCTTTTTCAAGCCAGGCAACTTTATTTTCAGGCAGCTTCAGCATTTGGCATTCCGGAGGCGCAATTCGAACTTGCGCGAATGATGCTTGCCGGTGAAGGTGGCAGTGCCAGCATTCACCAGGCGAAGAAATGGTTGAACCAGGCCCGCAAGAGCGGACATCCCGGAGCCATGGCCGTTTTTGGCGACGTGCTGTTCCAGGAAGGGCAGACCGTGCGAGGACTGGCTTTTATGACGGCAGCGATAGATCGCTGCAGTCCAAGCGACTGCGCGTGGATGCAGGAACTTCAGGAGCAGGCCTTTTCGCTTGCCAATGAAGAGGATCGACGGGTTGCCATAGCGCTATCCCAGGAAATGGCGTCTGGTGTCAATTAGACGCCACGTTAAATCAGAGTAGTTCGAATTCGAATGTCGCGATGACCGGCACGTGGTCTGATGGCTTTTCCCATCCGCGTACATGCTTCTCGATTGACGTCGATTGCAGTCGATCAGCTGCCTCAGCGGAAAGCAGCATGTGGTCGATCCGGATTCCGTTGTTCTTTTGCCATGCTCCCGCCTGGTAATCCCAGAAGG
Organism: Pseudomonadota bacterium; assembly: GCA_023390055.1. GTDB lineage: Bacteria > Pseudomonadota > Alphaproteobacteria > Rhizobiales > Rhizobiaceae > Neorhizobium. Next base: position 12,306 of record JAEWDP010000007.1, read on the forward strand.
AATAGAGCTTTGTCGCATCGTTAGTCGCCCGCACCGCGTCGACTAGTCCGAGTGATTCCAGTCTGCGGAATGCTTCCCTTGTCTGTGGCAGGTAAAGGGCGTCCGTAGCCCATGCTGCAGGGTCGAAACAGTCGTGCGGCTCGGGGATCACATTGTAGTCGCCTGCCAGCACGAGAGGTTCTTCGAGTTCCAGGCAATGGACTGCATGCTTGCGCAGACGCTCCATCCAGTTGAGCTTGTATGGATACTTCACCGGGTCGTCGGAGGGGTTGCCATTGGGCAGATAGATGGACGCGACGCGGATGGCACCGCCACTCATCGAATATACACCCTCGATATAGCGTGCCTGATCGTCGCCATCACCTTCGGGGAGCCCGCGAAGGACGTCTTCGGGGCGCATCTTGGACAACAGGGCCACGCCATTGAAGCCCTTCTGCCCGTGGGTTTCGACATGATAGCCGAGGGCCTCGATCTCAAGCCTCGGAAAATTCTCGTCGATGGATTTGATTTCCTGCAGGCAGACGATGTCAGGGGAGGAATCCGCCAACCATTGGCGCAGATTGTCAATCCGTGCCTTCACGCCATTGATGTTCCAGGTGGCGATCTTCATGATTTGCTGGCTCCTCGTGTTCGCCTTCTTTTAGCGAATGGAGCGCACATTGAAAGCCCGAAGTCCGTTCCTGCTGGCATCAGATGGAAAAGCTTGTTCCACAGCCGCAGCTTGCGACCGCATTCGGGTTCCTGATTTGGAAGGATTGACCGAGCAAGTCGTCGACAAAATCAATCTCGGAGCCTTCCATATACACGAGCGAGATGCTGTCGATCAGTACCTTGGCCTCACCATTGGCAATCACGATATCGTCATCGCTCGGCGTGTCGGCAAGGTCGAACTTGTAGGAAAAACCTGAGCAGCCGCCACCTTCAACAGAAACACGCAGTGCCTGTTTTCCTTCTTCTCTCCCGATGATTTCGGAAATGCGCTTTGCTGCTGCATCTGAAAGGATGACATTTGGTGTGGTCATTTTTTCTCCTGCCGAGTTCAAGGCTCGGGAAAGGTTCAACGTCTCGTCTATGCACTACATTACACTATAGGTATGAAGGCTCAAATGGCTCGTCAATGGCGGTGCTCTAGCGAAATGCGGGACAAACGAAATGATGATTGACAGGCAGACACTCGGGTTCGGCAGCGGTGAGCGTGCCGTCTTTGCCGCCAATCCCTGGAAATCGCGCGGCCGGCTACTTCCTGAAGATGACAGTTTGACGCGCTCGCAGTTCCAGCGTGACCGGGATCGTATTGTTCACGCAACAGCCTTTCGACGCCTCAAGCACAAGACGCAGGTCTTCATCAGCCCGGATGGCGATCATTTCCGGACCCGACTCACGCATACTATCGAAGTGGCCCAGATCGCGCGGGCACTCGCGCGGGCCTTGAAAGTGGATGAAGATCTCGCCGAGGGAGTGGCGCTCGTTCATGATTTCGGGCACACACCTTTTGGCCACACGGGTGAGGATGCCCTTGATGAGATGCTCAAGCCTTACGGGGGCTTTGACCACAATGCACAGTCATTGCGCATTGTTACCAAGCTTGAACGTCGTTATGCCGACTTTGATGGCCTCAATCTCACCTGGGAAACCCTCGAAGGTCTGGTCAAACACAATGGACCGCTTCTTGATGGCGACGGCAACGGAACACGCGGGCCCGTACCAAAGCCGATAAGTGATTACAGCGCCCTGCATGATCTGGAACTTGCAAGCTTTGCCGGCATTGAAGCGCAGGTTGCGGCGATTGCCGATGATATTGCCTACAATACCCATGATATCGACGATGGACTTCGGGCAGGTTACCTGACGTTCGAAATGCTGGAGGAAGTACCATTCCTGGCAAGCCTGATGAGGGAAGTGCGCGGACGTTATCACGATCTGGAGGCAAGCCGCTTCACGCACGAAATGATGCGTCGTCAGATTACCCGAATGGTAGAGGACGTCATCGCTTTCGCGCAGGACAACCTCAATCGTATCAGACCGGGATCTTCGGCCGAAGTCCGTGCCTGCGGCGAAGTCATCGCGACTTTTTCCCCGGCGATGGCAAAAACCGACCGACAGATCAAGGAACTGTTGTTTGGACATATCTACCGCCACCCGGAGATCATGCGCATTCGCGAAGGGGCAGCACAGATCGTCACCGACCTTTTCTCAGCCTACGTGGACAATCCTTCATTGATGCGCAGCCATTACTGGGTCGAACATATAGTTGGATTGTCGCCGGCCGCCCGTGCGCGCCATGTCGGCGACTATCTCGCCGGAATGACGGACTCCTACGCCGTGCAGGCGCATCGCGAGCTGTTTGACCGGACTCCAGATTTGCGTTAGGCAGCGCGCCAGTAACAACGGTTTCTCAAGGATCCGCCTTGCGCGGAATAACAATATGAACCTCTTCTCCGACTTCGAGACAAGAATTAAGAACGCGCTCGAAACCATAGATATCGTAAAGGAAAAGCGAGACGAGGTAGATTTCGCACGCATCACGGTCGAGCCACCGCGCGATCCGAGCCATGGTGACGTCGCAACCAATGCCGCAATGGTTCTTGCCAAGCCGCTGGGAACCAATCCCCGGGCATTGGCCGAACTCGTATGCGCGGTACTGAAAATGGACAAGGATGTCACCGATGTAACGGTGGCGGGGCCGGGGTTCATCAATTTGCGATTGTCGAAGTCCTACTGGCAGGCACTTTTGAAGACAATAATCGCAGCGGGAACCGATTACGGTCGCTCTGAACTAGGAGCAGCCAGGAAAACGAATGTCGAATATGTGTCCGCAAATCCAACCGGTCCGATGCATGTAGGACATTGCCGCGGAGCCGTTGTCGGGGATGCATTGGCAAATCTGCTTGCCTTTGCCGGCCATGACGTCACGAAGGAATACTATATCAACGACGCCGGCAGCCAGATTGATGTCCTGGCGCGCTCCGTATTCCTGCGTTACCGTGAGGCACTTGGTGAAGATGTCGGTGAGATACCGGCTGGCCTTTACCCGGGTGACTATCTGGTACCGGTCGGCAACGCGTTGGCCGAGGAATTCGGGGCCAGGCTGCACACGATGCCGGAAGAAGACTGGATGGCGATTGTCAAGGATCGTACTGTCGATGCGATGATGACGATGATCCGGGAGGACCTCGAAGCGCTCAACGTGCACCACGACATCTTCTTTTCCGAACGCCAGTTGCATGCAGATGGCGCGCAACGCATTCGCACTGCAATCAACGATCTTACCTTCAAGGGACACGTCTATCGCGGCGTTCTGCCGCCGCCCAAGGGTCAACTGCCGGAGGATTGGGAAGATCGCGAGCAGACCTTGTTTCGTTCCACCGATGTTGGTGACGACATTGATCGACCACTGATCAAGTCGGATGGAACCTATACCTATTTCGCGGCGGATGTTGCCTATTTCAAGGACAAATTCGATCGTGGTTACGACGAAACGATCTATGTCCTGGGGGCCGATCATGGCGGCTATGTAAAGCGCCTGGAGGCTTTGGCGCGTGCAATATCAGGC
>JAEWDP010000118.1 GCA_023390055.1 Pseudomonadota bacterium
CTACTCAGCGACAAGCCTGGCCTTCATTCAGACCGCAATGATCAAGCTCATGACAAGAAGGCTGGCCCGCTATCCGCTTTCTTGAACAGACTCTAAATACCGGATTTTATCTGGTTGGAAAAGATGGTGCAGCTGCTCAGAAGATCATGGTCTCTGTGAGTGAAATCGGCCCGAAAACATATCCATTACTTTGCGATCGACTACTGAAACCATTCCAGGATGCGTGTACTTGCATCCTGGAATGTAACGTCGCGGGAAAACAGGCCACCTTTGAGAAAATTGACAGTTTCAACCACGACCACCGGATTGAACATCATGAATGTATGGGTGACCTGCAACACCAAATGGTCATCAGAGCCGGCGAGCCTCGTTGATTCGACGGAAACCTTTCCGTCATTTGGCCCCGTGATGATGGAATCATAAATCGGATTTACGGAAACGTTCCCTGCAATGATACCAACGGAGTAGTCGGGCAAGGGCAAGATCTTTGGCATATCTGAAGCATCTGTCCCCAGTTCCAGACCCGCTGGTCCATTAATCCAACGAAATGGCGCCATGTCTCCAAAGACATCCACGATCTCGGAGCCACCGTTTGGTGGCGCAAGCATGATGACTCGACCGAGGTCTGCCGGCCGGTTGTGAACGAGCCAGTAGCGAACGAGAATTCCACCCATCGAATGGGTCACGAAATTCACCTTCAGATTACCACAGGCTTTCACTGCCGTCGTGATGTGCCCGGCCAATCCGGCAATCGATGCCGCTGTCGACGGATAGGTTTCATTGATGACAACATAGCCGAGCCGCAGCAGGCTCCTTTCCATCAACCAGAAAGAGCCACTCCCTCGGGCAAGCCCGTGAACCAGAACCACACATTCGACATCCTCCCTGTGAGGTTTTGCAGCACCAGCACTTTGTGCCGATCCAACTGGAAGAGCGAGGATCAACAACAATAATAAGAGAGGCAGTCGCAGTCGTGGCCGCAATCGATCAGCCTTCCCAACACGCATGTTCAATATCGTGCACTGAATACACCAAGAGGGTAAAAAGCGCCGCAAGCCGTACCATCATCTGCCCGCATGTTCCTCAGTTCCAAGTTTGTTCGGCCACGGCAATATGGTCAAGCCACCGACGTGGTCGCGAGTTGAGGTCAGAACGCACAAATGGAACTTCTCCATGGCGACACGTGTTTCTAATCTGACAGAAGGAAAATCCAATGAACGACGACAAGAAGGCACAACAGGCAGTCGAAAAGAAGGACGTAAAGAAAGGCAAGCACCCGGGAAATGCTGCAGGCCCACATGCCAAGGAACGCCTTACGGATCGCGAAAAGACACCTGGGACCGGCTCTTTATCGGACACATCTGGAAGAGAAGCCGACGTCGGGCCGGATTGATCACCTTGAAATCATGCTTGCTGACTGCCTGACCTCGCGCTAGACAACGTCGATCTTTGCGGGTTCACTCTCGCACCTGTCGAACATCTCTTTCATCCCAGCAATCAGGACATGGCCAATGCACCGGGTCGACAAGTCGAGGCCACTCACTCTGCTTGCAGGCGGCGTATTGGGAGCCGCAGGAATTGCGCTGGCAGCGGCTGCGAGCCACGGGGACGATACGCGCCATCTCGCGACAGCGTCCATGATGTGTCTCGTGCATGCTCCCGCATTAATCGGGCTTCAGGCCTGCCAACACATTTTCAGGACCGCGACACTCGCCGCTGTCGTCATCACCCTTGGGACATTTCTGTTCGCAGGCGACCTTGTGTCTCGCCATTTTCTTGGTGACCGGCTGTTTGCAATGGCAGCGCCAATCGGCGGCTTCACGATGATCGCCGGCTGGCTACTAGTTGGTGCGGGCGCATTCATGCCCGCAAGACGCTGACCGGCAGACAGACAGAGGCAACGCTTATTCTAACGTCGGAAGCTCAATAGTCGCGCTGGATTCTTGCTGAAGGTAGACCGACCCGCTGCATGGCGCCGATCTGCGGGAAATGCCACGACATTTTTGGAATCGGCGTCAAGTCCGGATCGTTCTGACAGCAACAGATAGAGTTCGGGAACCAACCCATCGCCATTTTGTTCGGCCAGTTTGTGCAACCCGATTAGCAGGCTTGCGTCAGGACGGTCTTCTCTCATCATCGCGCTCCTTCATGGTCTGCAGCGCCCTGTCCAAACTCGACTTGGACCCGTTGCGCAGCGGGATGAAGGTTTTTCCGAACTTCTTGCAGCCGGTCTTCACCCTCAGACACGCATCGTGGCTGATACAGTCGATGGGGCAGAAGACGCAGTCGACCGATGGCAAGACAGTATCAATGCGCGAGACCGCCTCACGCAATCCGCCGTCATGATGAATGAGTTCGGCACCGTGATTGCTGGCAATCTGGCGAAGATGCGCGACCTGACAGTCACGGCCGCCGACATAAAGGAAACTGCGAATGGGATCGGCCGCATCGGTACCGGATTGGCCGCCGGTCGATACCTGCGGATTGTGCTTGGCGGAGCGCGTATTCTTCTTGCCCTTCTTTGCCATCGTCCTCTCCTCGTTCATCAGCAGCCAAACCTGATGGTGCCGCTCGATTTCGGGGCGACCTTATTAAACTTGATTATTACAGTAAAGATTAAAGATGCGATATCCGGAAATTTTGCAACGCCCTTTTTGTCGCAGCGATATCAGCGATTGCCAAGGTCTCTGGTCGCCCCTCCAGGCCGGCACGAAACGCCAAGCAGACCAGGCATCACGCTGACGCGAACGATCAGCGTCCGCGGCAATCCAATACCGCACAACCGAAATACCGGCGCGTCAGGCTCTCCCACACGCAGTACCCGTCCACGCGCTGCCCGGTAATCCATGGCAATATTTTACCGTTTGATAAATTTTTGGCCTGTGGTAGCCTGTTTCCAATAGTTGTCCATAAAAGCCATAAAAGAGGGAACTCGAATGGATCGACTGGGAAGCGGAATACGGGCTGACCGCCTGTCATCCGATGAATACGCATCCAATTTTTCCGATCTTCACCCGCGCCTCGACAAACATGAGGCGCTGGTCGCCGCAGACCGCTGCTATTTTTGCTATGATGCACCATGCATGACGGCCTGTCCCACCGCCATCGATATTCCGATGTTCATTCGACAGATATCGACCGGCAATCCAATCGGCTCCGCAAAAACGATCTTCGACCAGAATATTCTTGGGGGCATGTGCGCACGCGTCTGTCCCACCGAAACACTGTGCGAAGAAGCCTGCGTGCGCAATACAGCCGAAGACAGACCTGTCGAGATCGGCAGGCTTCAGCGCTATGCCACCGACATCGCCATGGATGCCGGTCACCAGTTCTATTCGCGTGCTGCATCCACCAAATGCAGGGTCGCCGTCGTCGGCGCGGGCCCTGCCGGCCTCGCAGCCGCCCACCGGCTGGCCATGCATGGGCACGCAGTCGTGGTTTTCGACGCGCGCGACAAACCTGGTGGTCTCAACGAATACGGCATCGCCACATACAAGGCGACCGATGATTTCGCACGCCGCGAAGTCGAATACGTAACCGCCATAGGCGGCATTGAATTGCGCACCGGCCAAATGCTTGGCCGCGATTTCACCCTGGGTGAACTGACGGGCAATTTTGACGCCGTGTTTCTCGGTATCGGGCTTGCCGGGGTCAACAATCTCGGTATCGAGGGTGAGGACCTGAATGGTGTCAAGGACGCAGTCTCCTTCATAGCCAACCTTCGACAAACTGCAGACAAGGCCAGGGTCCCGATTGGTCGCCGGGTGGTTGTACTCGGTGGCGGCATGACCGCGATCGATGCAGCTATCCAATCAAAACTGCTTGGCGCCGAAGAGGTCACAATCTGCTACCGGCGTGGCAAGGACGACATGAAGGCCTCACCCTACGAGCAGGATCTGGCGACATCCAACGGCGTCATCATTCGCCACTGGCTGGCGCCCAAACGGATTCTTGGTAATGCTGGCACGGTCGTTGGCATAGAGGTAGAATACACAGGCATCAGCAATGGCAAGCTGGTCGCCACAGGAGAAACGGGGATGATCGCCGCTGATCAGGTCATGAAGGCCATCGGACAGACCTTGTCCTTGCGCCATCTTGAACAACTCAAGACAGCACACGGCAAGTTCTTGGTCGACAGTGAGGGGCGCACATCAATGGAAGGCGTGTGGGCAGGAGGTGATTGTACCGGCAGCGGTGAAGATCTCACTGTTTCCGCTGTCGCCCAGGGTCGTGACGCAGCCGAAAGCATCCACAAAGCCCTGGCAGCGGGTATTCGCCCTGCCGTGGCCGTTGCCTGAGGAGAGCGACGACAATGGCTGATATCCGCAATAACTTCATCGGTATAAAATCTCCCAACCCGTTCTGGCTGGCATCGGCGCCGCCCACAGACAAGGCCTACAATGTGGAGCGCGCCTTCAAGGCTGGTTGGGGTGGCGTCGTCTGGAAGACGTTGGGCGAAAAGGGCCCGCCGGTCGTCAACGTCAACGGCCCGCGTTATGGTGCAATCTGGGGTGCCGATCGCCGGCTTCTGGGCCTCAACAACATAGAGCTTATTACTGACCGCGATCTTTATGCAAATCTTCGCGAGATGAAGCAGGTGAAGAAGAACTGGCCCGATCGCGCCATCGTCGCGTCAATTATGGTTCCCTGCGAAGAAGAGGCCTGGAAGGCCATTCTGCCGCTTGTCGAAGAAACCGAGGTTGACGGTATCGAGCTGAATTTTGGCTGTCCCCACGGCATGTCTGAGCGCGGCATGGGTTCGGCTGTCGGCCAGGTGCCGGAATATATCGAGATGGTGGTGCGCTGGTGCAAGCAGTATACACGCATGCCGGTCATCACCAAGCTGACGCCAAATATCACGGATATCCGCCATCCGGCGCGCGCCGCCAAACGCGGCGGCACGGATGCCGTATCGCTGATCAACACGATCTCGTCGATCGTTTCGGTGGATCTTGACAGCTTTTCTCCCAATCCGTCGATCGACGGCAAAGGCAGCCACGGCGGCTATTGCGGCCCGGCCGTAAAGCCGATCGCTCTCAACATGGTGGCAGAGATCGCACGCGACCATGAAACCAGAGGGTTGCCGATCTCCGGCATAGGTGGCGTTACCACCTGGCGGGATGCGGCCGAGTTCCTGGCGCTTGGGGCCGGCAATGTACAAGTCTGCACGGCGGCCATGACCTATGGCTTCAAGGTTGTTGAGGAAATGATAACCGGTCTCAGCAACTGGATGGATGTCAAGGGCCATCAGACACTTGATGACATCTGCGGGCGTGCGGTGCAAAATGTGACGGACTGGCAGTATCTCAATCTCAATTACATCGCCAAGGCACACATCGATCAGGAAGCCTGCATCAAATGTGGACGCTGCCACATCGCGTGCGAAGACACGTCACACCAGGCGATCACGGCACAAGTCGACGGCGTGCGTCATTTCGAGGTGATCGAAGAGGAATGCGTCGGTTGCAATCTTTGTGTCAACGTCTGTCCCGTCGCACATTGCATCACCATGCAACCCCTGGCCGTTGGTGACCTCGACAGGAGAACCGGCAGGCCAGTTGCCGCCGACTATGCCAACTGGACAACGCATCCTAACAATCCGATGGCTGCTACCGTTGCAGCAGAATGAGACCGAGCGGCTGGCCAGAATGAAAGGTGCACTGCACAAGTTTGCTCCGGATCGCCGCCCGTGTGTCCTTGATTCGTATGGTAGTTCAGCAATATTCCAGATATTGCGGTGCAAAAAAGATGTTCACACCTTAACCTCAAATTAGCCTAAACCTGCCAAGCATCTTGCCGGTGGCTCAACAGGCGAAAATCAACTCGCGAGCCGGACAACATTTTATTGCGCAGGATAAAATTATGAGCTTCAGGCACCTCGGTATTTCCCGAAAAATCGGACTCCTTGTCGTGGTAATGGGGCTCTCGTCCGTCATTATTGCTGCGATTTCCGCAACCGGTCTCTATGGCCTGCAAAGGGCAATGACCAGCGTCGGAGCCCGAGAAGAGGTCGCCCGTGAGGCCATGGACCTTCGCGTTGACATCATCGCTATCAGCCGTATGACGTACCAGCTTGCTGCGGAACCGGGCAATGCAGCGAGCTTCAGAAACGAAACCGAACGGCGCACCGCTGAAATGCTCGGCCGCCTTCCCGTCATCGAATCTGTTGCCGATGCCACCGAAATTGCACAACTCAGGACAATCCGCGCGGCGTTGGAGAACTACTTCTCCGACATCCGTGCCATGGTTGCGGGTTCCAGTAATTCGCGGACAGGCATTTCACTAAATCGCGGACAGTGATTTCAGTAATTCGCGGACAGCTATTTCGCTAATTCGCGGACAGTTGGCAGGCGCTTTTGCGGGCGCCGCTTGAGGGTGGTTTTCTTCTCGCATCAAACGAGGAGATTTCATGCCCCGGCGGAAGCAAGCGAGACGCATCAACATGAAAGACATACGATCAATTCTGCGGCTGACCCTTGAGCAGGGCCTGTCTGTGAGAGAGGTGGCGGAGCGGCTTCGGATTGGCAAGACCGTCGTGTCCACCTACCTGTTGCGGGCGCGTGAAGCTGGACTTTATGCCTGGCCAATACCTCCCGCCTATGACGATGATCATCAACTCAAGAAGTTACTCTTCAAACGGGTCGGTCGGCAGCCTCGGGATATGCAAGCTCCGGATTTTGCATATGTCTCAAGAGAGCTGAAACGCAAAGGCGTGACGCTGTCGCTGCTCTGGCAGGAATATCGCAGTGTTCACCCGGATGGCTATGGCTACACCTGGTTCTGCAGCAGCTTTGCTGCGTTTGAACGAAAAACATCGCCGAGCTATCGAAACCGTCACGCAGCGGGTGCCACGCTGCAGACGGACTATGCAGGCCATACCGTTTCGATTGCTGATCCAAAGACAGGAGAAATCCGTCAGGCGCAGATTTTTGTGGCCGTTCTACCAGCATCCAGGCTGATCTATTCGTATGCGAGCATGAGCCAGCAATTGCCGGATTGGATCGAAGGGCAAAGGCGTGCACTTTCCTATATTGGGGGCGTCCCCAAGGCCCTTGTTTGCGACAATCTCAGGTCCGGCGTCGCTGTCGCTCTTTGGTTTGAGCCGACAATCACGTCGACCTTCGAGGCGTTTGGTGAGCATTACAACACCACAATCCTTCCAACACGGGTCAGAAAACCAAAGGACAAAGCCAGTGTTGAAGGTTCGGTATTGATTGCCGAACGATGGATTCTGGCTCGCCTACGTAACCAAACCTTCTTCTCGCTGACGGATCTGAATGTGGCCATTGCCAATTTACTGGAGGACATCAACAACCGGCCCATGCGCCACATTGGCAAATCCCGGCGTCAACTTTTTGACGAGATCGAGCGCGAGACACTTGGCCCCTTGCCGGCGACAGAGTTTGAATATGCCGAATGGAAAACGGCGAAAGTCCATCCCGATTACCATGTTGAAGTCGACAAGACGTTCTATTCTGTACCGCATGTCCTGATCGGCCGAATGGTCAGTGTCCGACTGACGCATCGCGTGGTCGAGATATTCTACAACCATAAAAGGGTTGCCTCCCATCACCGTCGCTCGCAACGCAATGGGCACGTCACGGTCAAGGAACACATGCCCAGGTCCCATCAGCGTCATGCCGGGATGACTGCCGAAAGCCTCATTCGTCAAGCCACCCGGATCGGTCACAATACAGGCATCTTCGTTGAGCGGATCATTCGCGATAAACCTCATCCTGAGCACGGATATCGTGCTGCGTTGGGTGTTCTTTCCCTTGCCAAGCGTTACGGCCCGCATCGACTGGATGTCGCCTGCACCAGGGCCCTGACCATCAATGCACTGACCTATTCCTCAGTGCATTCCATTCTCCGGTCCGGCCTCGACCGGGAAGATCCGGACATGGAAACTTCCAGGCCGTTGCCGACGCACGCCAACATTCGCGGCCATGGATACTACAACTGAAGGGAATGGTGCTGCGGTGTCGTGGCCTGGGGGCCCTGAAACGCTCCGCTATGTGGGGCTCCCGCGCCTCAGGCCCCCCAGGATCCAACCTCACAGAGGGCTGTAACGAATGTTCATCAGCCAATACCGAGATCATCAAAGAGAGAAAGAGAAAATATGCTGACCAATCCGACGCTTGAACACATGTACAAACTCGGCCTGTCCGGAATGGCCGTTGCCTGGCGGGAGCTGTCCGAGCAGCCCGAAACACGCGCTATGGAGAAGGACGAATGGCTAGGTCTCATGTTGGATCGTGAGTTTGCCGTGCGCGCCGACAAACGGCTCGCGTCCCGCCTGGCAGCTGCCAAATTGCGCTTCCCGCAAGCCTGTGTCGAAGACATCGACTTCAGGACACCGCGCAATCTTGATCGCCGGGCGACAATGGCATTAGCCCAGGGACAATGGCTCAAGAACTACGAGAACCTGATCATCACTGGAAAGACAGGCACAGGGAAATCATGGCTTGCCTGTGCTCTTGCCCGTCAGGCTGCCCGTCATGATCATACCGTGCTTTACGTCCGCACACCCCGGCTATTCGAGGACCTTGCTATGGCCAAGCTGGATGGCCGCTATCCCAGACTCATGAGCAAGCTGATGAAGGTGCAGTTACTGATACTGGATGATTTTGCGACCCATAGCCTCAACGACCAGCAACGCTTCCATCTCTTCGAAATCATCGAAGAACGATATCAGCGCCGTTCAACTCTCATCACCGCCCAGGTCCCTGTCAGTACCTGGTTCGAGTTAATCGGGGACGCCACGGTCGCTGATGCAATACTTGACCGCGTTGTACACAACGCACATCGCATCACCTTGGAAGGAGACAGCATGCGAAAGAAGAAACAAAGTCTTGACTCGAAGCAAAACCTGAACGACGAAACACAAAGAACCTGATCAATAACAGGCCCGAAAAACGCCGTGCCAAAGCTGTCCGCGAATTACTGAAATCACTGTCCGCGATTTACCGGTACAGCTGTCCGTTATTACTGAAATACGCA
>JAEWDP010000162.1 GCA_023390055.1 Pseudomonadota bacterium
ACAATCTCGTTGGACTTCTGCTCAACATTGACCTGGCCAAGTACCAGGCGTTGGCGGGCAGCAAAGGCGGAGACCATATGTATGGGATTCTGCTTACCCTTTTTGCCTGAGCGTCGGCTGGTCTTTCCATCGATGGCGATCACACCTTCGGGTATGCCGGTCAGTGCTGCCACCCAACAGACAAAGCACGCCTGGAACTGTTCTGCATCAAGGGCGGCAAACACTTCACCGAGGCGATCATGATCAGGTGTTCCGTTTGCAAAAGGCAGAAAGCGCCGTAACAGGTCGAGCTTCAATCTTCCGAATTCGGCAATGCCTGTGAAAGTCTCGGCGCCAGCCACAACGGCCAGCAAGGAGAGCAGGAGGATCTCCTCAAGTGGGTAGACGACCTTGCTGAGCTGTCGCGGATCTGACAAGTCAGAGAAATGGTCAAGGAAAACAATACTTTCCAGAACTGCTTCTTCGGATATGCTCATGGTCGGAAACTCCCAATCGAATCAATTGGGTTCCACAGATTCAGCTGTTTCCTCAAATGTCACGCGCTAACTCACCCGATTGCCGTGGGCTCGCTGGTGGCTTTGGCAGCAGCATTCATGGTATCAGCGGCTGGTGCGGCTGCCCAGGAATGGAAGCCAGACCGTCCTATTAATATTATCGTTCCATGGGGCGCGGGTGGCGCCACCGACCAGGTGACCCGGGTAACGGCACCAATCCTCGCAGAGGCACTGGGTGTGGATGTCGTCGTGGTTAACCAGCCCGGCGCGTCAGGTGCAGTCGGGACGCAAGAAGTCCTCAACAAGGAGCGGGACGGCTACACGCTTCTGGCAACGGGAATTGCCGATGCCGCCACATATTCCGTGACGGGCCTGATCGAGGATACGTCCATTGATGACTGGCACCTCTACCTCAGTGTCGCAAACGTCGCATTGATCAGCGTACCGGCCGATAGCCCTTATAACGACTTTGGCGATCTGCTTGAAGCTTTCAAGTCGGATGGCGCCAACATAACGGTGGCGACCGCGGGAATCAGCTCTGCAGGCGGAACGGCAATTGCAAGTTTGGCCGAAGCCGGCCAGTTCGACTATAACCTCGTGGCATATGAGGGAGGCGGGCCGGCGACCATTGCCACGGCTTCAGGCGAGACAATGGTAACAACCCAGCTTGCCGGCGAGCAGTCGGAACTGATCCGTGGCAAACGCCTGAAGCCACTTGCTGTACTCTCGGACCAGCCGCTGACGATCGATGGGGTCGACCCCGTACCTCCGGTTACTGAGTGGCTTCCCGACATTGGCCTGTCGTACAACTACTTCGGTATCCTGGCGCCGAAAGGCGTGCCTGACGACGTTGTCGCAACTCTTGACAAGATATGGACAGAGAAGGTGGCAACCTCGCCGGAACTGAAGGCCTATGCCGAAACGTTCGGGGCCTTGCTGACACCTTCTGTGGGGGCTGAAGCCAGAAAGCTCGTGTCGCCAACCGTTGTCGCGCAGGCGTGTGCTGCGGTCGAGCGTGGTGATGCGGTCAACGATCCGTCCACGATTGGCGTCGATTGCGAGGCTAGGACCGAAACAATTTCACAGTAAAAACCTGGGCATGGGCGGAGGATCCTCCGCCCATGCCGTCATTTCAGTGGAACCTTGAATATGCGAACTGAAATCCCTGAACAAAGTTTGCGGGCCAAAGCAGATCTCGTAACCGCACTTGTCCTGGTTGCGATCGGCCTTTTCGTCTTCATCTATTCCTATAACATGCCCCGGCTTGAAGCGCGGCGGGTGCATCCCTCGACGATCCCCGGTCTGGTCCCGATGATGCTTGGTGTGGCACTTGTTCTGCTGGGAGGGCTTCTGGCATGGCGCTCGTGGCGGATTGAAGCGCCAGGCGGCTGGCGCCATCTGGCCAGCGTCTTCTCCACGTTGATGGCCGCGCGGGTCGTCGCAGCGACAGTTCTTGTCCTGGTGTTCACGCTTGGACTTGTGGGATGGTTGCCGTTTTGGGCTGCCACCATGATTTTCATCTGCATATTCTCGGTGACATTTGAGACGATCCTGACAAGTTCGCCACTTCCCCTCGCTCGTTCCCTTTTTTGGGGTGCGGCAACTGCCATCGTGTGCGGCGGTGGGATCTACTATCTTTTCGCAAAAATCTTTCTCGTCCGCTTGCCATGAGGAACAGCCAGGATGTTTGACGGTCTGTTGCTGCTTGGACAGGGAATCGCCTTCTTTCTTACGCCGGCATCCCTTTTGAACGTTGCGTGGGCCACCCTGCTTGGGCTCGCGATCGGACTATTGCCTGGATTGACGGCAACAATGGGTGTCGCACTCCTCGTTACCATGACCTACAAGATGGCAGCTGAGCAGGCGATATTGACACTCATGTGCGTCTATCTTGGTGCCATTTATGGCGGAAGCCGGACGGCAATCCTGCTCAATATTCCCGGAACACCGGCCAATGCGGCAGCGACCCTTGATGGGCATCCGCTGGCCCTGCAGGGCAAGGCAGGGCTTGCCATGGGCCTTGCCACGACGTCTTCGACGCTTGGAACCATGGTCGGTATATTCTTTCTCGCCATCATTTCGCCGGTTCTGTCGGATGTGGCAATGAAGTTCGGTTCCTATGAATTTTTCTGGTTGGCGCTATTCGGCGTTATCATTTCCGGTCAGATGAGTGGCAGCGACACGCCGATCAAGGGTTACATCTCGGGCGTGCTGGGTTTGCTGGTTGCCATGATCGGCATGGAAAGCCTGCACGCGTATCAAAGGTTCACGTTCGGAATTTCACAGCTTGGTGCAGGAATAGACATTATTCCGGCGATGGTCGGGGCGTTTGGCCTTGCCGAGATCCTCAGTACCATTAAACGCCAGAAAACCGGGCAAATCATTTCGGTGAATGACCGGGTGATACCCCGTTTCAAGGAAGTCTTTCAGTACTGGAGAACCATCATCCGCTCGGGCGTGATTGGTACCTTTGTCGGTATCATCCCCGGCGTTGGTGAAGATGTCGGTGCCTGGACATCCTATGCTGCCGCAAAGAGGCTATCAAAGAATCCCGAGGAATTCGGAAAAGGCAGCCAGGAAGGATTGATTGCTGCGGAGACGGGCGACAACGCTGTCGTGTCGGCGGCCATGATCCCGACATTGACACTCGCCCTTCCTGGTTCGGCCGCCGCGGCAGTTCTCATCGCCGCAATGTTCATTCACGGCATTCGGCCTGGTCCCATGTTAATGGTCGAAAACGCTGCCTTTCTCTATCAGGTTATCGCCATGCTGTTGCTTGCAACGCTGGCAAACTTGATCTTTGGGCTCTCGCTGACCAAATTGTTCATCAAGATCCTCAGCGTGCCGCGCGAGCGATTGATGGCTGTCATCAGCGTCCTGTGTGTTGTCGGTTCGTTTGCCGTGACGCAACGGATGTTTGACGTCTACGTGATGCTGGCATTTGGCGGGATCGGCTTTGTTCTTCGCGAAATGAAATATCCAATGGCACCCCTGGTACTCGGCATCGTTCTTGGATACCTGCTCGATCTTAACCTGCGCCGTGGCCTTGGGTTGACGAATGGCGATTTCTCTCCCTTTGTCACCCGTCCCATCAGTGCAGTGTTCTGCGTGATTGTGGTCCTGACGATCCTGATGAGCGTTCCTGCCATTGGCGATCGTGTTCGCCTGGTCATTGCGAGGCTTCTGAGAACGTCCCCATCCTGAAGGACGACGTTTCGCCGCCAGCTGACGGTGAATGGAGGTTATCTTGCGAAATTCCGGGAAAACGCGCGCCAGCAGTTATGCCAGCGCGTGCATCACACCACGGATTTCAGCCAGCCCCTTGAGGCGACCAATGGCCGGATACCCAGGACGGGCACCTCTGGAAAGATCATTCAGGAGGTCATGGCCATGATCCGGTCGAAACGGGATCTGCCAATCCACCCGGCCTGCCGATCGGCGGCGGTGCTGTTCGTTGAGCAATGCCCGAACCACCTCCACCATATCAATGTCACCGCCGAGGTGATTGTCTTCGAGGAAGCCGGTAGGGACGCCTTGATGATAACGGGTGACGTTGCGCAGATGCGCGAAGAATATTTTCGACCCCAACCGGTCGATCATCCTCACCAGATCATTGTCTTCGCGTGATCCAAGGGAGCCCACGCATAATGTAATGCCGTTGGCAGGGCTGTCTACTGCCGCTGACAAGCGCGCATAGTCGTCTTCGGTGGACATGACTTTTGGAAGTCCGAGCAAACTAAATGGTGGGTCATCAGGATGGCAACACAATCTTATTCCAAGCCGTTCCGCTGTTGGAACCACCTGTTCAAGAAACTCAAAATGATGGCGTCGCAATGTGTCGGTATCGACTGAGCGATAGAGATCCAACTGCTCCTTCAGGCTCTTTATCGTCCAGCTTTCCACGGCCCCTGCCAATCCCGCAATAATTGCGTCGGCAAGATCGGTCTTTGCGGCATCATCCATCGTGGCTGCGCGTTTTGCGGCGAGTTCGGCAATGTCGGGCGTGAAGTCTGTCACTGCATTCCGGCGTTTGAGAATATGGATGTCGAAGACCGCAAAATTGACGAGGTCGAAGCTCATGGCGGTGCCGCCATGCGCCAGAACCTGGCGATGGTTGGTCCGCGTCCAGTCAAGGACCGGCATGAAATTGTAGCACACAACCTGAAGGCCACATGCAGCTATGTTCTCGAGGCTTTTGATCCAGTTCGAGACATGCTCTCGCCAATGACCCGATTGCGTCTTTATATCTTCGGAAACCGGAAGGCTTTCTATAATCTCCCAGGAAATACCGCTGTCACTTCCGTCCTCGTTAATGCTGGCCTCGGTCTGGCGCGCCCTTATGGCCTCCATGCTCCAGATCTGGCCTGGCGGTACATGATACAGGGACGATACAAGACCCTGTGCACCGGCCTGGCGCGCATCCGTAACGGAAACCCTGTCCTGTGGACCGAACCACCGCCAAGTTTCCCGCATCACATTTTTCATTCCTGCCTCCATGTCACTGCCGCCTGCAGCAAATAAAGATCTCTCGCCAACCTTGTCAGTACTTTACTGGAATACTAGGATACGTAGCTGTACTGGCTGCAAGTCGCAAGCTCGATATTTCTGATTGAGGGATGGGATTATGATTGGCGTCGCAATTATTGGAACGGGAATGGTCGCAGACGTCCATGTTCGCGCACTTCGCGACCTGAAAGACCAGGTGGAGATCATTGCTGCTCACAGCCGTGATCCGGTTCGTCTCGGAAAGTTTTGTGCCAAACATGGACTCAGCCCGGCCGAGAATGTTGAGGAATTGTGGAGCAACAGTCAGATCGGGGCCGTGGTTATCCTTACGCCGCCGAATGCGCGGCGCGCATTCGTGGCGCAAGCAGCGGCCGCGGGCAAGCACGTGTTGCTGGAGAAGCCACTTGAACGTGACAGTGTCGGTGCACGAGAGCTCGTCGAGATAGCCGAAGCGGGTGAAATCACCCTTGGCGTGGTCTTTCAACACCGCTTCCGGGAAGCGTCGATGAAACTGCAGCAGATAATTGCCGCTAACAGCCTCGGGAAGCTTGCCAGTGCCCAGGTCAATGTTCCCTGGTGGCGTCCACAAAGCTATTACGATGAGCCCGGTCGCGGTACATATGCGCGTGATGGCGGCGGCGTGATGATCAATCAGGCCATACACACGCTCGACCTTCTGCAGGTGCTGACCGGTCCGGTCACCTCGGTCATGGCCATGATGGGGACGACCCGTCTGCATCGCATGGAGGCGGAGGATTTCGTTGCCGCCGGAGTTACCTTCGAAACAGGTGCACTCGGCTCGATCATGGTAACGACGGCGGCCTATCCCGGAGGTGCCGAGTCGATCGTCCTCAACTACGAGCAGGCATCGGCGCGCCTCATGTCGGGTACGCTCACAATAGACTATCACGATGGCAGGTCGGAGGTATTTGGTGAGCAATCAGGTACCGGAGGAGGCGCCGATCCGATGGCCTTTCCTCATGATTGGCACACGGCAGCTTTACGTGATTTCTTCGACGCCATCAGTTCGGGGCGACAACCTACCGTCAATGGCCACGAAGCGTTGAAGGTTCACAGCCTGATTGACGCTCTGACTGAATCGGCCCGGACAGGGTCGCTTGTGCAGATCGATGTGAAGGAATGAGTATAATGCAGCACAGTGAGGTCGTGATTGGCATCATCGGAATTGATCACCGGCATATATACGGCATGCTTCAGGGGATGTTGGCTGTCAATGCGAGGTGCAAGGGGTGGTGGACGGACGGCGTCCCCCAGACGCAGGCTGGTTTTGTCAAGCGATTTCCGTCCCTGCCTCAGGTGAATGAACGGCAGGCATTGCTGGACGATCCAGAGATCAATCTCATTTTAATCGCATCACCTCCCTATCTGCGCACTACGTATGCGATCGAGGCCATGGAACATGGCAAGGATGTCATGCTCGACAAGCCGGGCTGTATCAGCCTTGAACAACTCGCTGACGTCAGGGCGGCGGTGAACAGGACAAAACGTATCTGGTCTGTGAATTTTTCTGAGCGGTTTGAAGTGCCGGCTGCGATCAAGGCGCTGGAAATGGTGAAGCAAGGAGCCGTCGGACGTGTGGTCCAGACGCTTTCGATGGGACCCCACCGGCTTAACCGGGCAACGCGCCCGGCATGGTTCTTCGACAAAAAACTCTACGGCGGCATTCTTGGCGACATTGGTTCTCACCAGATTGACCAGTTTCTTACTTTCACGGGATCGAAGGACGCTGAAATCGTCGCGTCGACTGTCGGAAACTTCGCCAATGCGAGCGATGGTGAATTCGAGGACTTCGGTGAGGTTCTTCTTCGTAGCGATCATGCTCAAGGATATGCCCGCATGGACTGGTATACACCGGACGCCTTGCCAAACTGGGGCGACGGGCGTCTTACCGTTCTGGGGACCGAGGGCTATATCGAACTTCGGAAATATGTTGATGTCGAAGGGCGTCCAGGCACCGATCACCTCTTTCATGTCAATCATCACAAAAGTGAATATCTTGACTGTTCCAAGGTCCCATTGACCTACTTTCAGGATCTGGCGACGGATGTCCTTGAGCGTACAGAACGCGCAATGACGTTTGATTATGCTGCCACGGTCACACGCCTTGCAATCGAAGCCCAGTCAAAGGCCACGTTTCGCAATGGGTAAAGTTCTTGCCTGCAACGCAATATGATGCGCAGGAACAGGTGAGGGCTGGGGCAATGCCTGAAGAAGACGAAACCTGTTTGGAATCTATTGGCACGTTACCTGCCGGTACGCCGAACGTTGTCCGACGTATCAGCAGGGCAGGGGTCGTGATCAGGCTGCAAGAGGTGATGATTGCAGATGCAGTGAGAATGGATGATAGAAGGCAATTTGTGCCTCAACACCCCATTCCCTGCTGAGCGCCCGCCGATCTATGCCCGCCTCGGCATCGGCCGCAGCAATCGCGGAAATTGCCGGCTGCAATGCGTCCTCACCTTCGAACTTCACTATCGTGACGAGATTGAATTCGTCCGACCCCGATCTGAGTTCAAGGATCGTCTCGTCGATGAAGCCCGGCTGGGCCCTCAAGACATCGTGCGTGTGTGCAAGTAAATCGATGAAATCACTGCGGGCACTTGCCGGGACTGAAAATCTGTTGATGCGGTAGACAGCTTCGTCTTGTCTTGTCGTCATGAAAAAATCCTCGCTTGGTCGCAACGAGGATCAATCTGCAACCTCAACCATGGTTGAGGTCAATAGCCTTCGATCGGTTTGCAGCAACTATCGCTCGGAGAGTGCGAGTTCACCTTTGCGTTCACGTATCAGATTGATGAAGCGCCGGAACAGGTAATGACTATCCTGCGGACCCGGGGAGGCCTCGGGGTGATGCTGGACGGAGAATACGGGCTTGCCTGTAACGCGCAATCCGCAATTGGTACCGTCGAACAGGGATATATGGGTCTCTTCGACATCTTGCGGCAGGCTCTTGGAGTCGACTGCAAACCCATGGTTCATGGAGACGATTTCAACCTTGCCGGTGGTGTGATCCTTCACCGGGTGGTTCGCACCGTGGTGGCCCTGATGCATCTTGGTGGTCCTGGCGCCGACTGCAAGGCCCAGCATCTGGTGGCCAAGGCAGATGCCGAATGTCGGGATGTCGCTCTTGAGGATCTGCTGGATGACGGGAACGGCATAGGCACCGGTTGCCGCCGGATCGCCTGGACCGTTCGACAGGAAGACGCCATCAGGATTGAGTGCCATGATATCCTGCGCCGATGTGTGCGCCGGCACGACCGTCACCTTGCAGTCAAGGCCCGCAAAAAGCCTCAGGATATTGCGCTTTACACCGTAATCGACGCAGACGATGTGGTATTTCGCCGTTGCCGGATCGACCTCGTCATAGCCTTCGTTCCAGACCCAGGGCCCCTGCGTCCATTGTGAAGTTTGCCCGGACGTTGCCTGCTTTGCGAGATCGAGGCCCTCGATGCCGCTCCAGTTGCGAGCCTCTTGCTTCAGGGCATCGATGTCGAAGACCCCGTTAGGGTCGTGGGCAATGACTGCATTTGGTGCGCCGTTTTCGCGTATCCAGGCCGTCAGTGCACGGGTATCTATATCCGAAAGGCCGATGATCCCGCGCGATTTCAGCCACTCATCGAGGTGTTTGCCGGCTCGGTAGCTCGAAGGTTCGGTGATGTCTGCCTTGAAGATAACGCCGACTGCGCCGTGCCGTGCTGCAGGCACGAGGTCTTCAACGTCTTCGTCATTGGTGCCGATATTCCCAATGTGCGGGAAGGTGAATGTCACGATCTGGCCAAGATAGGACGGGTCGGTGAGAATTTCCTGGTATCCGGTGAGCGCCGTATTGAAACATACTTCCGCAGTAACTTTGCCGGTGGCGCCAACGCCGATCCCTTCGATGACCGTACCGTCTCCGAGAACGAGGACGGCGGTGGGTTTCTTGCTTGTCCAGGGATCTGTGGCAGTCATCTCTATCCTTCTGCCCTTGTCCCCGCCACTTGAAGTGGCAGGGTGTCGGAGCCATCTATGGTCGCAGAAAAGGGCGCGCAGGTTCACCGGCGCAGCCCTGAAATCTAAATCTTGTGCAGGTGCTGGAAAATAGACAAAGCGCACGCAGCGGTCAATGTCGACTGACAAAATCAATGGGATTTATTGTCCTGGCATTGAAGTGCCGGCCGAATTGATTTGATCGTGTGTGTGGTGTTGTCTAAGACGGCTGCCTGTTCGACACGGAAAAGCCGCAATTGGAAACCCGGTAGCGGCTGCTCCAAAGGAGAAGACATCATGCGCGACACACTCTCCAATGCTTTGAAGGATGCCATGAGGGCCAAGGACAGCCGCCGCCTGTCAACTGTGCGTCTCATCCAGGCCGCGCTCAAGGATCGCGATATCGCCAATCGGGGTGCCGGCAAGGATCCCGTCAGCGACGATGAAATCATGCAGATCCTGCAGAAGATGGTGAAGCAGCGCGAGGAGTCGGCTCGCATCTATGAAGACGCCGGTCGCGCCGAGCTTGCGAGCCAGGAGCGCGAGGAGATCCGAATCATCAAGGATTTCATGCCAGAGCAGTTGTCGGAGGACAAGGTTCGGGAACTGTGCCGGTCGGTCGTCGCCGAAACAGGCGCCCAAGGCCTGCGTGACATGGGAAAGTGCATGAACGCGCTGAAGGAAAAATATCCCGGCCAGATGGACTTCGCGAAGGCCTCCGGCATGGTCAAGGACATGTTGAAGTGATGTCTTCATCTTGACCTGAAACAGGGCAGGACGCACGCTCCGCCCTGTTTTATGCCTTACTCGGCCTGTGGATACCGGGCATGACCGGCGCGGGGTGCTGGCGTCCGTCATCTTGCAGTTTTATATGAAAGCTCTGCCCCGAGGTAACGATGCGCTTCTCCAACAGCTTTCTCGACGAAATCCGTGACCGCGTGCTGATCTCGGCCGTGATCGGGCGTCGCGTCACCTGGGATCGCAAGAAGACAAATGTCTCGCGTGGCGATTACTGGGCGTGCTGCCCGTTCCATGGCGAAAAGAGCCCCAGCTTTCACTGCGAAGATCGCAAGGGACGCTATCATTGCTTCGGTTGCGGTGTTTCCGGCGACCACTTCCGTTTTCTGACGGATCTCGAAGGATTGAATTTTCCAGAAGCCGTGCAGCAGATTGCAGACATGGCCGGAATGGCACTGCCCCAGCCAGATCCTCAGGCCGAGCAACGTGAAAAGGAGCGCACGACGCTCCTTGATGTCATGGAGATGGCAACTTCCTATTTCCAGGAACAATTGCAAAGCGCTGCCGGTGCGAGGGCCCGTGCCTATCTGCGCGACCGCGGCCTGACGGGAAAAACCATAGAAACCTTCCGGCTGGGCTATGCCCACGACAGCCGCAATGCATTGAAGGAGCATCTTGCGGGCAAGGGTGTTTCCAAAGAACAGATCGAGGCCTGTGGACTGGTTGTCAATGGTGAGGGCATTGCCGTGTCCTACGACCGTTTCCGCGACAGGATCATGTTCCCCATCCTGTCGTCGCGCGAGAAGGTCATCGCCTTTGGTGGCCGTGCCATGGCTCCTGACGCTCCGGCGAAGTATCTGAATTCCAATGAGACCGAACTTTTCCACAAGGGGCAGGTTCTCTACAACTTTACCCGTGCGAGGCGCGCGGCGCAGGGACGGGCAGGTGGACAAGACAGCCCGACGATTATTGCCGTTGAAGGCTATATGGACGTCATCGCCCTTTACCAGGCGGGTGTCGAGAATGCCGTCGCGCCGCTCGGCACGGCACTGACAGAAAACCAGCTTGATCTTTTGTGGCGAATGACGGCGGAGCCGATCCTGTGCTTTGATGGTGACAGTGCTGGCGTGCGAGCTGCCAATCGTGCCGCCGACCTTGCCTTGCCGTTCCTCAAACCGGGGCGTTCGGTCCGTTTTGCGCTTTTGCCTGACGGCAAGGACCCGGATGACCTCGTGCGCCAGGAAGGGCGCGCGCCATTCGACAAGGTGTTGTCAGAAGCGCGCCCGCTTGCGGAAATGATCTGGATCCGCGAAACGGCAGGCGGCAATTTCGAAACCCCTGAAAAGCGTGCCGAGCTCGAAGCCCGGCTCAAGCAGGTGGTGTCGGTCATTGCGGACGAGAACGTGCGACGTCACTATCAGCAAAATGTCCGTGAACGGCAAAATGCATTCTTCCACGGCTACGCCCGTGCCGGGGATCGGCGCCAGGGCTTTCAATCACGTGGCGGTCGTCCGGGTGGGGCTGGAGGAGCCGCCTATCAAGGGCCGCGCGCGGCAGGCCGCGGCCTTGCCGTATCCGACCGGCTTGCCCGTTCCGGGCTGGTGCGCGGTCACCGTGATCTGCCGGCGCTCAGGGAAAGCGTTCTGGCGCTCACTGTTGTAAATCACCCGCAGCTTCTGCTCGATGATTACGACGAGATTGCCGGAATCGAGTTTGAAAATCGTGATCTGCAGCGCTTCTGGTCATGCCTGTTGACCGTTGCCGCAAAGGCCGGTGCACAACTTGATCGCGCGGTTCTGAAGGACGAACTCGACGAAAACGGGTTTGAGGCGCTTTTGAAGTCGATGAACCAGCAGGTGCGCAATGCACGCCTGTGGACAGCCACCGAAGAAGCCGATCTGCAAGATGTCGTGCAAGCCTATCGCCAGGCCTATGCCCTGCATTCCCGCAACAAGGAACTCAGGTGGCAAAAGATCGAGTTGGAGCGTGAAATCTCTGAAGCTGGCGCGGATGAGGAGGAACGGGGTGAAGCGTTGACACGGGCATTGTCTGAGGTGCAACTGGAAATTGCGCGCCTGGAAAATCAGGAGGCAATCATTGACGGCTTTGGCGTGATGTCGGGCCGGGTGAAGGGTGCTGCCATCGGTCATGCCTGACGGACGGCGGCATTTTGGCGGTGGTCGAAAACGGAAGAGCTGAAAAAGCGTGATGGAGAGCGGTTAGGGCATTTGGACGACAGGGACTTGTCATTCGTTTGGCACTGCCTACATATCGGGCAAACCTGTGTGCGTGTCCCCGAAGCCCTCCAGAAACGGCTTTTTTCCACTTTTCCGAGGCCGATCGCCCTAGAAAAGCTTGACGGAGCGTTAATTTGTGGGAATCACCACAGCAGACAGAAAATGGTGGAGTGGGTCAAGCACGTCGGGCCACGAAAGGTAAGCGTCGCCCGGTGGTTTTGTTTATTGGCATCCGCCAACGTGGTAATCCGGAATTAAAGAACATTCCGTAGGTGTTGGACAGTGATTCGCGGCTGCGGTTCAAAAACCTGGCCGGTAGCCACCCGCCGCGAGGTGGCGTTCAGGGAAAGCAAGATATATGGCAACGAAAGTCAAAGAGAACGAAGAAGCGGATACCGAGCGCGAAGGCACGCAGGACGGTCCTCTTCTCGATCTTTCCGATGACGCAGTCAAGAAGATGATCAAGATCGCCAAGAAGCGCGGTTACGTCACGATGGATGAACTGAATGCGGTCCTGCCGTCGGAGGAAGTCACCTCCGAGCAGATCGAAGACACGATGGCAATGCTGTCCGATATGGGCATCAACGTGGTCGAGGATGATGAAGCCGAAGAGGCAACATCGGACGACGACAACTCTGATGACAATGAAACCACAAGCAGTGAAGTCGCAACCACTTCCGGTACGGCACTTGCCACGGCCAAGAAGAAGGAACCGACCGATCGGACGGACGATCCGGTGCGCATGTATCTGCGCGAGATGGGGTCTGTAGAACTCCTGTCGCGTGAAGGCGAAATTGCTATCGCCAAGCGTATCGAGGCAGGCCGCGAGACGATGATCGCCGGTCTGTGCGAAAGCCCGTTGACTTTCCAGGCCCTGATCATCTGGCGTGATGAGCTCAACGAAGGCACAACGCTTTTGCGCGAGATCATTGATCTTGAGACGACCTATTCCGGTCCAGAGGCAAAGGCTGCGCCGCAATTCCAGAGCCCAGAAAAGATCGAGGCCGATCGCAAGGCTGCCGAGGAAAAGGAAAAAGCCCGCAAGGCGCGGACTGCCGCCAACGATGATGATGTCACGGCAGTTGGTGGAGAAGGCCTGCCTGGCGAAGAAGAAGATGATGACGACGACGAGTCGAGCCTGTCGCTTGCCGCCATGGAGGCGGAACTGCGTCCGCAGGTCATGGAAACACTCGATCTGATTGCCGATACCTACAAGAAGCTGCGCAAGCTGCAGGACCAGCAGGTGGAAGCCCGCCTGTCGTGCACCGGCACCTTGTCGTCGGGCCAGGAGCGCCGCTACAAGGAACTCAAGGATCAATTGATCACGGCGGTCAAGTCACTGTCGCTCAATCAAAACCGCATCGAAAGCCTCGTGGAGCAGCTCTACGATATCTCCAAGCGACTGATGCAGAATGAAGGGCGCCTGCTACGTCTCGCCGAATCCTATGGTGTCAAGCGCGACAGCTTCCTGGAGCAGTATCAGGGAGCCGAACTCGACCCGAACTGGATGAAGTCGATCTCCAACCTGTCGGCACGCGGCTGGAAGGAATTCGCCAAGGAAGAGAACCAGACGATCCGGGATATCCGCCAGGAGATCCAGAATCTTGCCACGGAAACGGGTATCTCGATTGCAGAATTCCGCCGGATTGTCTCCATGGTGCAGAAGGGTGAGCGCGAAGCCCGTATCGCAAAAAAGGAGATGGTCGAGGCAAATCTTCGGCTCGTCATTTCCATCGCCAAGAAATATACGAACCGTGGCCTGCAGTTCCTCGATCTCATTCAGGAAGGTAATATCGGGCTGATGAAGGCGGTCGACAAGTTCGAATACCGTCGCGGATACAAGTTCTCGACCTATGCAACCTGGTGGATCCGTCAGGCGATCACCCGTTCGATCGCTGACCAGGCCCGCACTATTCGTATTCCGGTGCACATGATCGAGACGATCAACAAGATCGTCCGTACTTCGCGCCAGATGCTCCATGAAATTGGCCGTGAGCCTACTCCGGAAGAACTGGCAGAAAAGCTGGCAATGCCACTGGAGAAGGTCCGAAAGGTTCTGAAGATCGCAAAGGAGCCGATTTCTCTGGAAACGCCTGTAGGCGACGAAGAAGACTCCCATCTTGGCGATTTCATCGAAGACAAGAACGCTCTCTTGCCGATTGATGCTGCCATCCAGGCGAACCTGCGTGAAACGACGACTCGTGTCCTTGCATCGCTGACACCACGTGAAGAACGCGTGCTGCGTATGCGTTTCGGTATCGGCATGAACACAGACCATACGCTTGAGGAGGTTGGGCAGCAATTTTCGGTGACGCGTGAGCGTATTCGTCAGATTGAGGCCAAGGCACTCAGAAAGCTGAAGCATCCAAGCCGTTCGAGAAAGCTCCGCAGCTTCCTCGACAGCTGATCGTTTTCGATGACGCAAGAGATAGACCGGCGGGTGAAAGCTCGCCGGTTTTTTAATGGTGGGTTGAAGCTGAGAACAGATTTACGACCAGTACGCCCGCAACGATAAGAGTGATGCCGATTATGGCTGGAAGGTCCAGCTTCTGTCCGAGAAAGACAAGGCCGACAAGCGAGATCAAGACGATGCCAAGGCCGCTCCAGATGGCATAAGCAATCCCGACTGGCATGGTGCGCAGTGCAAGCGAAAGCAGATAGAAGGCGGCGCCATAGCATAATGCCATTGCAAGTGTGGGGAGCGGGCGGCTGAATTGCTGGCTTTGCTGCAGGAACGTTGTTCCGATCACTTCGAGAACAATGGCGAGCGCAAGCGACGCGTAGGTCAAGAGTATCGGGTTCATGTAGCTGCTTTCCTTGTTTTGCGCCGGTCGGGACTCGATCCCGACGTGATTTGATCTTACATGGCTTGGCATGGCAGACGAGATCCAAATGCGGCAAAGTGATATCAGGTGGGGAATTCCTGTTTCCATCGGTTTCCACGTGGCCCTGATCCTCGTTTTCATTTTCGGCCTTCCTGTGGAATTGCCCAAGCCTCCCCAGGAAGAGGCCGTTGCCGTTGCGATTGTAGATCCTCCAGAGCCAGAGCCAGAGACAGAGCCGGAGCCAGAACCGGAGGCAGCACCAGAACCAGAGCGGGAACCGGAACCAGCGCCTGAAGTACCTGAGCCTGAGGCCCCGGCCGAGCCGAAGCCAGCAGCTGAACCAGCGTCCGAGCCTGAACAGACAGCGGAGATCCCGCCTGCAGATCTAAACGAGATCCAACCACCGATCCCCGTACTTCGCCCCGTCTTCGAGTTCGGAGAGGAAACAACAGGCCCACGAGCATCTCCCGACGGCAATGCTTCGATGGAAGGAACGACAAGACCGCAGGAGGAAGAAACAGAAGAGCCATCCGGCACGCAGATGGAGACACCCGAAATACTGTCCAGCCCGCTGGATGCGGATGACGATGGTGCCGCCATGAGCGATCCGGCATCGCCGGATGACGAAGCGCAAGACATCGAAGAGACAGACACAGAGGTGGAAGAGATACTTCCAACCTTACCGGAGGCAAAGACGCTCTTTTCGGAAGACATGACCAATGATGTCGTGGCGCGGATTGCAATGGGCGATTTACCGCGCAGCCTTCGCGCAACCCAGCTTTGTGAAACTGAATTGACGGAGCAGTTGCGTCATGCGTCGCCACCGCGAAATCCGGATTTCATTCCCAGATCTCCGCTGTCTGAGGGGACTGTCCTTGAGTTGAGGACAACCGCATTCAGGGCCGAGGGGCGATGGTTCGACCTCAGCTTCCGCTGCGAGATTAACGGTGACGCGACAAAGGTAGTTTCCTTCGCTTTCGATATTGGTGATCCCGTTCCTCGAAACGAATGGAAACGTCGTGGATTTCCAGGCTCGTGACGTTGTAGCGGGCTCTGGATGCCGGCCGTCAGCCTGAGGCATCTATCCGGGTCTGGGCTGTGTGAGGTTGAGTGCACCGTGATGTCGGATCTCGTGACGGTTCAGAACAGGCGTACCTATCAAACGCCCCCGCGTGGAGGACAGGCCTGCAAGAGCCTGCGGATATGAATGGCCGTTTGACCAGGGCCATTCAGGAGAGAAAGGGCTTGTTGGCGGCGCTCGGCTGGGCCAATGGTCATGCCGATCACATTTAACAGGGAGCGGCGGTTTTACTCCAACCTGCAGGGCGGGGTCTGCATGCCGATAAATCAATGAAAGCCATGTACTTTGACGCCTTCCAGAAGGCTCCCGAAATCATCACGCTTCCCGATCCAGAGCCTGGTACAGACGGCGTTGTCATCAAGGTTGGGGCAAGCGGCCTTTGTCGCAGCGACTGGCACGGCTGGATGGGGCATGATCCTGACATCCGTCTTCCCCACGTTCCGGGTCACGAACTGGCCGGTGAAGTTGTGGCAGTAGGTAAGGACGTGATGCGTTACAGGGTCGGCGACCGCGTTACCGTTCCCTTCGTTTCCGGTTGTGGTCGATGTTTTGAATGCCGCTCGGGAAATCAGCAGGTTTGTCCAGACCAGTTTCAGCCGGGCTTCACCCATTGGGGTTCCTTTGCGCAATATGTGACGATTGCCTATGCGGACTCCAATCTCGTCCACCTGCCTGATGAAATCGATGATGCCACGGCTGCAAGCCTCGGTTGCCGATTTGCAACGTCCTTTCGCGCTGTTGCCGATCAGGCCCGGACCGGTCCCGGTGAATGGATTGCCGTTCACGGCTGCGGGGGTGTCGGGCTTTCGGCCATCATGATCGCGGCCGCACTTGGCGCCAACGCCATCGGTATCGATCTTTCTGATGACAAGCTTGAACTGGCGCGTCAATGCGGGGCAGTTGCAACAATCAATGCTAGTCAGACTGCCGACGTTGTCGAAGCTGTTCGTGAGATAACCGGGGGCGGGGCTCATGTTTCGATAGATGCCCTCGGTCATCCTGTCACCTGCTTCAACTCGATCAAGAACCTCAGGCGCCGTGGCCGTCACGTGCAGGTCGGGTTGATGGTTGGTGATGATGCCACGCCTAAGATACCCATGGCGCAGGTGATCGGTCACGAGATCGAGATATACGGGAGCCATGGGATGCAGGCCTGGCGCTACGATGCAATGCTGTCGATGATCAGCAGTGGACGCCTGGCACCACAGAAGCTCATCGCGAAGAGGATCCGCCTGGATGAGGCCGTTCCCGCGCTGATGGGCCTCGATCAGGCCGAGACACCTGGTATCAGCGTCATCACGCGTTTCTAAGATTGCTGTCTTGTCAAATAGTCTGGACCACATGTCGGAAAGTAACTTCTTCCTTCGTCCTTGAAGCATCCACCAAGCGAAAGGAAAAACCCATGCCCTATATCGACGGATTCGTTTTGCCGGTGCCGAAGGCAAAGCTTGAAGGTTACAAGGAAATCGCCCGCATTGCGGGAGCTGTCTGGATGGAGCATGGCGCCCTTTCCTATGTGGAATGCGTCGCCGACGACGTTCCCTATGGTGAGGTGACATCTTTCCCCCGTTCTGTTCAGGCAACGGAGGAAGAGATCGTTGTCTTCTCCTGGGTCACCTACCAGAACAGGGCAAGCCGCGACGAAATAATTGCCAAGGTCATGTCTGATCCCCGCTTATCGAACGACAAGTGGAAGGAGATCGTTGACGGCAAGCGGCTGATCTATGGTGGCTTCGAAGCGTTCCTGGCACTATAAGGCGTGTGCCCGGCGCCTTCCTGACGGAGAAAGAAAACTGATGCCGCAAACCGTGTTGACCATAGAGACCCGTGGACAGGGTCTCTATGAATTTACCGGACAGGCCGTCGAGTTTGTTCGGCAGCAGGCTGTGGCGGAAGGATTGCTGACGGTCTTCGTGTGCCATACTTCCTGCTCGCTGCTCATCCAGGAAAATGCCGACCCAGACGTCAAGCGCGACCTGATGTCATTTTTCTCCCGCCTCGTTCCACCATCGGATGCGCCCACCATGGCGTGGGTCACGCATACAATGGAGGGCCCTGACGATATGCCTGCCCATATAAAGGCGGCCCTGATGACGGTCTCCCTCGGGATCCCCGTGCGCGATGGTCGGCTACTATTGGGGACCTGGCAGGGTATCTATCTCTTCGAGCATCGTGACCGCCCTCACAGTCGAAACGTCGTACTGCATCTTTCTCCTTAGCTTCTGTGAATACCCGCTGAACGACAGCTTCGGAATGCGTTCAGGCAGCTTGCCATAGGGTGGCTCCAATCCCGAAACGACGGGAGAGTTGAAACAGCGCCAGCTTTTCGTCCTGGGGAGTAACTTCGATGACCAACGTTTTTGTCAAAACCGCTATGGCCGGGCTCATTGCATTTGCCGGATTGTCTGGCACCGCTTCAATGGCGGCCGCATCCGGACCCGAATTTCGCATTTTTGTTCAGCATGGCAATTGGGATCGTCATGACCGCCGGGATCGCGGTGACCGCTTCGATCGTCATGATCGTAGACGTCACCATGATCGCCGAGGTAGCTGCTCGCCCAGGCAAGCCGAGTCCAAGGCACGTCACATGGGTTTGCGCCGAGCTCGGGTTGTTGACGTGGATCGTCGCACGGTGACTGTCGTTGGCCGTGATCATGGTCGCCGCGATCGAATCATCTTTGCAAACGACCGTGGCTGCCCTGTCATCCGTCGTTAAGGATTTCCGTCATTCTGCCCGCTTGACGGATGCGTGCCCTCGCAATTCCTCCTGGGCCTTGCGAGGGCATACTTGTTACTGGTTCAGGCTGAAGGTCACATTGACGGTCACCGAGTAGGTGTTTTCACCGGACGCAATGGGAACGGCACCTGCGGGTGCTCCTTGTGCGATGGCCATGCGTGCCATGGGCTGGGGAGGCATTGGAGCAGTGGAACCTTCGGCGATCTCAAGGACGTTCCCAAGTTTCACACCGGCAGCCTCAGCCAGAGTTCGTGCCTTGCTGATCGCGTTGTTGACAGCATTCTTTCGTGCCTCCGTGAGGATTTCCTCAGGGTCGTCTTTGATAAAGAGGATCTGACCACCCTGATTGACACCGAGTTTTACGACTTTATCCAGGATCGTTCCAACCTTTGGCAAGTCACGCACCTTGGCGGTCAGCGTATTGCTGACTTCGTAACCGACAATTTGCGGCGGCTCGATAACGCCGTCTTTCGGTTCCGAATGACGGTACTGAGGAGAGATCGAGAAATTGGTCGTCTGAAGGTCCGCAGCTTCAATGCCTTGCGACTTCAGTGCAGCCATGACGGCATTCATTGCCGAACTGTTATCGCCCAGGGCTTCGTCAGCGGTCTTGGCATTGCGAACGACAGAAAAGGTAATGATAGCAGTATCCGGGGCGGCGGTGGCCTGTCCAACTGCTGATACCCGAACCGCAGTCGCAGGACGTGGGCCCTCTGGTTCTTGGGACAGTGCGCTGGTGGCCATTGGAAGGAGAATAAGTCCGGGGAGTGTGATGGTTGCCAGTGAGCTCAAGCGGGCAGATTTTTGCATCAATATTTCCTCTTCAATGATTCCCAAATAACTAGCTGCTTGTAGATTGTGTAGCTATTGCGGCGATGGCTTGTGACTCGTGCCGAATTGCGTTAGAGCGGGGCCATCGGGAATGGCGAACCATTGCGTCACCCGCTGCCTGATAGGGCAGGGCCTGTAGCTCAATGGTTAGAGCCGGCGGCTCATAACCGCTTGGTTGGGGGTTCGAGTCCCTCCGGGCCCACCATTTCTGTCCAAGGCTGCAGCACGGGGCAGCGCATAGCAAGGTCAACGCCTCATTCCGTGGGGCGCTCGTTGCGCTCACTAACTGTCGGCCCGGTTGGTGCCCTCCTGCTCGGCAATGCTCAGCATGGGAGGTGTTCTGGTAGCCGTTATGAAGGGGAACGTTGGACCCTCGGCAAGCGACCCGACGAAACGGAGATTACTTGCCCTGTTCTTCTCGTCCGCAGGCTAAAACAGCGGGTTTGGATGACTGCCGCGCCCGATCTTGCCTTGCCTTGCGATGAGCAACTATCAACCTTAAATACAAAAATTTGACGTCGCGCGCAAATTAAGTAGCAAAAATTGACAATTCGTTCGGTGTTAAGTTGTAATTCTTTACCCGGGTGCATATCCTGCTAAAAGAGACTTAAGTCGTAAAAATTGACGATGAATGCATTTTAATTCGTAAAAATTACCGAATATGGGCATCTAAAGCGTCTTAAGGTGAAAATTTGGCTGATTTTCCCGAATTTATCCTCTCCACAACGGAGACATCGAAAGCGATAGCACGGGCTGTTGAAGCGAAGAAGCTTCGTGAACTTGGAAGCCGTCTATACACAACCAACCTCCGCGACAATGCTGAAGAGCTTGTCAAGCGGAAGCTTTGGGACATTGTGGCCGTGATGGTGCCGAACGCCGTTATCGTTGATAGGACGGCCTTAGAACGAAAGCCTGCATCGGATGGGTCGGTTTTTTTAGTCGGAGCGACGAACCGAAAAATCGAGCTTCCTGGTGTTACACTGAAAGTCCGAAAAGGTGCGCGACTACCTGGTGACGACCAACCCATGCGGTTCGGTCTGTATATTTCGTCGCAGGCCCGGATGTTGGTCGAGAACATGGTCGCATCAAGAGCGAGAAGCGGTGTTGCTCGAACCGCGCCTCGCCATGAGATCGAGGCGTTTCTAGTTCAAAGACTGCGGATCAATGGCGAAGATGGCCTGAATATTCTGAGAGATCAGATCAATGTCGTCGGTAAAGCCCTGGGTCTGGAGAAGAATGCGGTCGAACTGGACGGAATGATTGGTACACTTCTTGGTACAAAGGATGTTGAGCTTACTTCGCCATTAGCATTATCCCATAAAATGGGGATGCCATACGACAGCAAGCGTATCGATCTGTTCAATATGATGCATGACGTGTTGCAGGGACGAGCACCTTCTGCGCCTCGTATTTCGAGGGGGAACGATCAGGACCTACTTCATGAAGCGTTCTTTGAATCCTATTTTTCTAACTTCATTGAGGGCACCGAATTCGAGGTCGCGGAAGCGGAAGATATTATCTTCGGTGGTCGCATCCCCACTGATAGACCTGCAGATGCTCACGATATTCGTGGTACGTTCGATATTGTTTCCAGCCGTGAAGAGATGGCGAAAACACCAAAAAGCACAGATGAGCTTCTTGAACTTTTGAAACATCGGCATGCACTGGTGATGGGTGGTAGACCGGAGACGAATCCGGGAGAATTCAAGACCATATCGAACCGTTTTGGCTTGACGTCATTTGTTCTCCCGGAGGAAGTTTTGGGAACGCTGGACAAGGGCTTTGAAATTTACAGCCGCTTGTCCACGCCGTTTGACCGCGCAGTTTTCATGATGTTTATGGTGGCGGAAGTGCACCCTTTTACAGATGGTAACGGTAGGTCGGCACGTATCATGATGAATGCCGAGCTGGCTGCAGCGAATGAAACGCGGATCATAATTCCTACTATTTACCGTTCGAACTACCTGGAAAGTCTAAGCCTTATGACCAACCATGGTGATCCTGATGCCCTTATCAAGACGTTGGACTTTGCACAGAGATATGTGCATAGCTTCGAGTGGTCGAACTTCGATCAAACGCTGAAAGTCTTGAAGAAGACCCACGCTTTCATTCGGCCGGAGGAAGGTGATCGGAACGGCATACGGTTGCGCCTGCCAAGAGCAGTCGACTTTGCTCCCGAAAACGACGACAACGATGGTCGCGACGGCAGCGGTGGCGGAGATTCTGGGAGTGTCTCCGGCAACGAGGTGTTCAGACAGATCGCAAAGTGAACCCTATCGGAAAAAGACGGCTCTTGAACATTGGCAATGGCGAAGAGCCTAGTACGCGCCCTTCACCGCCCCGTTCAGGAGCGGAAAGGATTGTTGAGGCTCTGGGCGAGATTATCGCGTCAGTGCTTGCCTTGATCGCACGTAGTGGTCCATCAGCAAAAGGAAGCTTCATCCGATCTTCCGTATTGTCGTCGACGCAAGGCATCGACTATTCTCTCATGAGAGGGTTCGGGCCATAGCTGTTGGTCCCATCAGTTCCCTTTAAAAACCCCAGTGTCACGAGCGCCCAGATGGCCACGCCGAGGGTTGTCAGGTTGAGAACCCACCCAAGCGTGTTAGGCAAATGGATGCTGTGTCCGGCGATGGTTTGATAGCTTCCTGTCATGCCGAAAAGGTTGCCTAGCTGCGAGATGAGGCCTGGTGCAATGAAGGCAGCCATTAGTAGACCGGACCTGCCCCGATCATGGAGTCGCTTCACGCCAAGAGCAATGCCTGGGAACAGAAATGCCAGAGACAGGATCAGTGCGGCGAGTGCGCCTATGGTCGCGTTTGCCGCCGAAATCGGCACCACAACGGCAAATGAAATGACTATTGCGACCACAAAAAGTAACAGGCTCGCAATCCAGAACGGCTTTCGATTAATGCGCCCCTCAAATGAGGTATAGAGGTAACGAAAACCCATGCCTGCTTTCCTTCTATAGTCTCGTATCCATATGCACATCAGGATCCTGGCAGGATCAAGTTTCTCAATGGTCCACCAGGCTCCGGTACAGAATCAAAGCTAATCGATTGCGAAACTTGGCGCCCCCTTCGTTTAGAGAGGAAGGTGAAATCGAACTGGTTTCGTTTAAATCTTTCGACCGGGTTCTTCTTGTCGGCTTCCGGGGAGAAGCGGGAGACGGGCACCCGGCTCGCCGCCCTGAAACAAGATCGCTCCTGGCAGGTATCTGGTGCCATGGTCCGCCGAGATGCCGAATGTTGGAACGTTCCTGAAACCAATTTTTCCAGGCTCTACAGCAGTTGCGAAAATGCACCACAGATCGCCAACAGGCCGACAACAGTCCATGGGGGCATTCTCCAGTGGTTCAAAAGCATGAAGCCCGTGACGACGAGCGCAAAATCCACTGGTGAAAAGACCGCGCTAACCCAGACCGGATTATAAAGCGCTGCGCCCAGCACACCCACCACAGCGGCGTTCGCGCCGCGCATTGCAGCCTGGGCCAGGGGTGTTCTGCTCAAGGTGTTCCAGTATGGAAGCGTACCAACAAGAAGTAGCAAACCCGGCAGGAAAATAGCGATCAAGCCAATCATTGCGCCGAGAAGACCATATTCCGTCGGGTTGATAATCGCTCCGAGATATGCAGCGAAGGTGAATAGCGGCCCCGGGATTGCCTGGGCCATGCCGTAACCTGCGAGGAATGCCGTATCTGTAAGCCAGCCTCGTTGAACAGTTTCGGTTTCCAGAAGCGGCAGTACGACATGGCCGCCTCCAAATACCAGTGATCCGGAACGATAAAATGCATCGAATAACCTGATGCCCGGTATCTGGATCATAGAAGCCGCTATTGGGAGAAGGAGTAGCAATAAGACGAACATGATCAGACAGATCGTGCCAACGGTCTTCGATACGTTGAATGAAACCGATTCCCCGTCGCTTGCGCCATTTCTCTGGCAAAATGTCAGACCGAGCAAGGCGCCGCTCAAAATTGCCACGATCTGTCCGAATGTTCCAGCAAAGGCCACCGCAAATGCCGCAGCGAGTGCAATCGCGACCCGCGTTCTGTCAGGGGTGAGAGATTTTGCCATGCCCCAGACCGCGTGGGTCACGACCGCCACCGCGACGAGTTTCAGGCCGTGTAACAGTCCAGTTCCAGCCGGCGTATCGAATGCCGGGACGGCAGTCGCAAACAGAACGAGGACTAATGCTGACGGGAGTGTAAATGCCGCCCATGCGGCAAATGCTCCAAGTGGCCCCGCGCGCATCAGCCCAAGCGCAAAGCCCACCTGGCTTGATGCAGGACCTGGCAGAAACTGACACAGAGCCACAAGCTCTCCATAGGCTTTCTCGTTAAGCCATCTGCGCCTTGTCACCAGCTCATCACGAAAGTAGCCAAGATGAGCGATCGGGCCACCGAAAGATGTGAGGCCGAGTTTGAGGAATGTCCAGAAGACCTCCATCGCGCCTGCCGAGTTCGTGTTTCTTCTATTGGTCATGTCGCATTCCACTGAAATCTCCAAGGGGCAGCGCAAGTCTTGTATCTTTGAAAATGATCTCGGGAGTGTGACAGCGTGGAATCGGAACTGATGCTCGAAAAGCTTTTGTCGTGACCACGGCAATAGCGTAACCTATTCAGGCTTTGTCGGGAAAGCTATGCTGTGCAGACTATAGAAACTGCAAAGGAGGCCAATGTTTCCA
Organism: Pseudomonadota bacterium; assembly: GCA_023390055.1. Lineage (GTDB taxonomy): Bacteria > Pseudomonadota > Alphaproteobacteria > Rhizobiales > Rhizobiaceae > Neorhizobium. The sequence continues at coordinate 24,126 of JAEWDP010000162.1, forward strand.
CAGCCTCCTTTGCGTATGTCGAACGTATTTCAGACGGGGCGAACTTTGTCAGAGCCGCGCCTTTTCCCTATGGGGCGAGCGGGATCTCCACATCCAGGAATGGCGCATATTGTTGCGCGCCAAAGATGTCACCATCACCTGCGCTGCCGCTCGGAGAGAGGCGCAGGATGGTGAATTTTATCGCATATGCTGGATCATATTCAACGAAATCAGTCAGTCGACCCTGGTCGATGTTGAGAATTTGACGAATTGTCTGCGGCGTCAACGCACCCGACTGTTTTACCATCTCATAGGTTTCCTTTTCCCGGAAGATGATGTCGAAGGTGATCTTGTCAGTGCCTGCATTCTTGCTGCGAATTGTCTTGGCAAGTTCAGAGAGTTTCTGGACGGTCATTGCGCGGCCTCGAGGTTAGCGTCGCCTATGATGGCTGTGTGGGTCGGAAAAAGTTCAAGCGGATCTTTGACTTCCATGGTGTGATTAAGCGTCCAGCGGAAGGCCGGGCTTGCAGGCATGACTTCATCCAGAACGAAAGCGACGCCACCCGCTGTGCCCTTGACGTCTGGTAGCCGCGCATAAAACAGCTGGCGCGTTCCCGTAATGGTAACTTCTTCGGCCATTTCCTTGGTTGCAGCCACGCCCTGGACAACGATCATGAGTTCATGGGCCGGCTTGTCTTTCAAAGGTTCCATTTCGCCCATCACACCATTACGACCGAAGATATTATAGTGTATCTCAAAGCCATCTGAACCGAAGCGTTCTCGCACCTGGGTGCGTGCC
>JAEWDP010000164.1 GCA_023390055.1 Pseudomonadota bacterium
AGCGGCCGCTGACTTTCTCCTTATAAAATCATCCACGCAGACGTGCCGGGGTCGCTGCCGCGGCACTTCTGTCTTTACTTTATGCCAAGCCACTCGTTCAAATCGGCTTCAGCCCGTTCAAGTGCACTATAATTGATGAGTTTTCTTAACAATGCGACGGCCACGGCACGGCTGCGCAGATTGTACCGGCCATCTTCTCCATCATCATTCAGCCGCTGGTAGATATTGAGTTTCTCATAGAGCTGCTGAAGTCGGTTCTGGACACTCCTGAGTGAAAGATTATGTCGCCGCGCAATCGTCCGATCTGTCAGTCCGAGTGCGATGTCAATCAGTATTTCGTATTCCGATTCAGTGAAGCCTGTGACGTTTCCGAGACTTTTTTGCTGCATGCCGCGAACCTCGCGGTCAATGACGCATTGTGATTCGATGAATATGCTACGCAGTGCAAGCCTTAACCGGTCGTCCGATGCGGATTTGAGAATGTATCCATAAGCCGCACCTTCGGGGACGATACGTGAAACGCCGCGTACGTAGGCTTCATCGGCGTAATTCGACCAGAAAAGAATACGTGTATCTGGACGTTCCTTCCAGATCGTGCGTGCCGCCTCGATACCATTCCTTTCGGTCATCTGGAGATCCATGACGATGTGGGCGGAACGATATTGTCGTGCAAGGTCTTCACCGTTTCTGCCATTTTCGGCCTCAAGCACCGTGTCACATTCGGGAAGGGCAGCACGGACGGCATCATGGAGATAGGACCGATGAAGGGGATCGTCTTCAACGATGAGGACTTCCATGTTGTTTCTCCCGATAGCTGTCATTGTACATGTCTTGACGGCAGATTGACCTCGACGAGTGTCCCCGGATGGTTGCCGTTCTTTCCGATTTCGAAGCGCGCGCCGATAAGCCGTGCCCGCGTGCGCATATTGTTTATGCCGTGACCTATTCGCTCGCGGTGATCACCAACGCCGATGCCATCATCGAGGACTGAAATTGAAAGCGCTTTTTCGCCTGCCTCTATGCCAACGAGGATACGGCTTGGCTGGGCGTGCCGAATGGCGTTATTGATGGCTTCCTGCACGATTCGGAACAGAGCGATTGCCACGGACTGTTCAAGAGCGTCGAAGGCATCATCGCTATTGCTTATAACATCCCAGTCAATTGGCAAGCCGCTGTCACGGACGGAACGGTCAAGGTGGTTTTCGATTGCCTGCGTGGCCCCGAACAATTGAAGAACGGAAGGTTTGGCCTCTTCGATGATCTGGCGTAGGTCGTGCATGCAGTGCTGGAGGCTGCGAAAGAGTGGCTCCAAGGTGTCGCCGGATATATCTGGCAAGTGGGTCAACCGTTCCATTCGACGCGCAAGTCTCGTCAGGTCGGCCAGTGTCTGATCATGCAGATCCATCCCGATGCGCTGACGTTCGGTCTCGAGCGCTTCAGTCAATTTCAGCGCGCCCAGTCGTAAACCCTCTTCGCGTGCCCGCGCTTCGGTCTCTACGATAGCGGATCGTTTGGCCTGTTCGGCAGCGCGTAAGGCGAAGAAGTATGGGGTCAGCAGATCCGCGACAGAGCGAGCGTTTTCTACGTCGTCCATTGTATAGCAGTCAGGCTTGTGACTTGAGCAACTGAGCGCACCAATGATGTCACCCTGGACGCGTAGGGGAACGTGCAAACGGCTTCGCAGAGAAAGTGCAATGATCGGACTGGAGAACGCGCCATCGAAATGAAATCTCGGGTCCGAGCATGCATCGCCGGACAGAAGGTAATCGACGTCACCGGACAGAAGTGTGCGGATCGGGCTGCCACTCAAGAGGGCTGGTGGCTGCTTGCTCCAGTCTGTCTCGAGCCCGCTCTCATAAGCGATATGGTACTTTCCATCTATCAACTTCATGCAGACATCGAGGTGGTCGTGCGGAATAATATGGCTGATTTCCACGGCCACGGACTGGATGATCGCGTTAAAATCAAGCTGCCCGGCGAGCAGTCTTGAAATCCCCAGATAATGGTCGAAAAGTGAACTTCGTGTTGCATTCAGCATGAATTGTGTCCTCCTGGCCCCGATGTCAGGCAGCACCTCATCCATACGGGAGATTAAGCGCCTAGTTGAACCGCTTGTCTTGCGGGTTCCCGCACATTATTGGCGATAATCCGTAGATGTCCTGCTTATATATACCTAGGCAAGACTGGCTTTGTGCATCATGATTTCATTACTGAACGACAGTGCGTCAGTGCAACATAATATATGGACCCGTTGAGGAGCGGTTCTCGCGAATTCAGCGAAACTAGGGAGGCTTTTATGACTATTAGGAAGATGCTTCTGGCGTCGATTGCCACGGTATGTATCGCCGTTCCGGCTACTGCTTCGGCCGATACCGCCGACAAGCGAATTGCACTTTCCAACAACTATGCCGGCAACTCCTGGCGCCAGGCGATGTTGACCAGTTGGGACAAGATTACCAAGGACGCCGTAAGTCAGGGTGTCGTTGCGGCGGCGGACCCATTCACGACGGCGGAGAATCAGGCAACCGAGCAGGCTGCCCAGATCCAGAACCTGATTTTGCAGGGTTATGATGCGATCGTCATCAATGCAGCTTCGCCGACGGCATTGAACGGCGCTGTGAAGCAAGCTTGCGATGCAGGAATCGTCGTTGTGTCCTTCGATGGGACTGTCACTGAGCCTTGTGCGTGGAAGATTGCCGTTGATTTTAAGGCAATGGGTGAAAGCCAGATCGAGTATCTGGCCAAGAAGTTTCCCGAGGGAGGCAATCTTCTAGAGATTCGGGGTCTGGCAGGCGTTTCCGTGGATGATCAGATCCATGCAGGAATTCAGGCAGGCGTTGAAAAGAACCCGCAATTCAAGGTCGCGGGCTCGGTCAACGGTGATTGGGCGCAAGATGTGGCACAACGTGCAGTTGCTGGTATCCTGCCAAGTTTGCCCGAGATTGTAGCCGTTGTAACTCAGGGCGGTGATGGTTACGGGGCGGCCCAGGCATTCGCCGCGGCGAACCGCCCGATACCAACTGTTGTCATGGGTAATCGTGAAGACGAACTCGTCTGGTGGAAACAGCAAAAGGACGCCAATGGCTACGAGACGATGTCCGTTTCGATTGCGCCAGGCGTTTCAACACTTGCTTTTTGGGTCGCTCAGCAGATTCTCGATGGCGAAGACGTGAGCAAGGACCTCGTCGTTCCATTCCTGCGCATCGATCAGGATAATCTTGAGGCCAATCTCGAGAATACGGAAAAGGGCGGTGTGGCGAACGTCGAGTATTCACTCGATGACGCAAAGAAGGTTATCGCATCAGCAAACTAAACAGGGAGAGGTTTTTTCCTCGACCGCGGATGCGACCCGAAGGAGCCGCATCCGCAGTTTTCTGCCGGTTATCCGTTTGCCCGGAGACAGCATTTACATGTCTGAAGTAATCACAGGTCAAGAAGTTGTTGCCGCGCGCGGTATTCGTGTCTCGTTCGGAGCCGTGAAGGCGCTTGATGGTGCAGATCTTGTCATTCGCTCAGGCGAGTGCGTCGGGCTGGTGGGACATAATGGTGCAGGCAAATCAACTATCGTAAACGTGATAAATGGGGGGCTTACGCCGCAAGAAGGCACGGTCTCATATGGTGGATCCACAGCCCATCACGGCATTGCGGCCGCGCGTGCAAACGGTGTCCGTTGCGTCTTTCAGGAGTTATCGCTATGTCCCAACCTGACAGTCACTGAAAATGTGCGTGTCATGCACGCCAAGCTTAAAGGTCTTAACTGGCGACAGCGCGCACTTGAACTTGTCCAGACCCAGCTTAAGGACATCTTTCCGGGGCACAGGATTGACTGCGGAGACGCTGTCGACGACCTGTCTATCGCCGAACGCCAGATGGTTGAAATTGCAATCAGCTTCGCCGGTTTGCATGAAAAGCCCAAGCTCGTCATTCTTGATGAGCCCACGTCCTCGCTTGATGCGGGCCTTGCGGCGCAATTGATGGCTTATGTTCGTCGTTTTGTAGCTGAGGGCGGCTCGGTTCTGTTAATCTCCCACATCCTCGGTGAAATACTTTCCACCTCGGACCGGATTGTGGTGATGAAGGATGGGCAGGTGGTTGCTGACGAGGTGGCAAGTGCCTTTACAACCCGGACCCTTGTCGAAACCATGGGAAGCATGGTGCGTGAACAGACGTCGGAGCGCACCAGACGAACCAAGATCGGATCCCCAGTTTTTTCGGTTCCGCTTCAAAAGAACCATCAAATACGCTTTGAGGCATTCCAGGGTGAGATCATCGGGCTTGCGGGGCTTGGAGGGCATGGCCAGACTGACGCCTTGCTCGACCTTTATCTCACGGCGAACAGCAACTGGTGGCCAGCTCACAATCGCAAGATCGCATTTGTTGCCGGAGACAGAAGCTTGAACGGAATATTTCCGCTCTGGAGTATATTGAAGAATCTTAGCATTGCATCACTTGGCGGACTTTCACCAGCCAGCATGGTGGACAATATTCGTGAACGGTCTCTTGGAGAGAGCTGGAAGAAGCGTATCGACATACGCACGCCCGACATGGAGAACCGGATACTGTCCCTGTCCGGCGGCAATCAGCAAAAGGCACTTTTTGCGCGTGCTCTCGCAACAACGGCGAAAGTCGTTCTCATGGATGATCCAATGCGTGGCGTTGATGTTGGCACGAAGCAGGAAGTTTATGAAATCCTGCGTAGCGAAGCGGCCAGCGGGCGAACCTTCATTTGGTATTCTACTGAGATGGACGAGATCGAACAATGCGATCGTGTGTATGTCTTTCGCAATAGTGCGATTGCTGCCGAATTGATTGGTGACGAGATAACCGAAAAGAATGTTCTTGCAGCTTCTTTCGCCGGAAGTGAGGCGGCATGAAACTTTCATCTGGTGCCATTCGCCTGATCATTCCAGCTGCATCACTTGCGGTGCTGCTTGTTGCGATCTTCTACATGCAGCCTCGTGCAATGAGTTATACGGGACTTAATCTGCTCTTCAATCTGGCGGTTCCAATCGTATTGGCAACCATCGCTCAAATGCTGATCATGGCTGTTAACGATCTCGACTTGTCGATGGGGACGTTCGTCAGCTTTACGGCCTGTGTCACGGCTACCTTCCTGCAGAGCTCTCCGTGGATAGGTATCCTAATCTTCATGGCTTCGATTGCGACCTATGCCGGTATGGGTGCCATCATCTATGTGCGCGAACTGCCATCGATCGTGGTCACGCTCGGAATGAGTTTTGTCTGGGGTGGTCTGGCCGTGTTGCTGTTACCGTCACCCGGTGGAGAGGCGCCCGGCTGGATCCGCACGATCATGTCAGCCAAACCTCCCTTCATACCTGTGGCGATTATTGCAAGCGTGCTGATTGCTCTCGTGACGCATTTTCTGATCGTGAGATCATCACTTGGTGTGCTGATCCGAGGGGTTGGCGGTAATGATCGTTCGGTGGAGCGGGCTGGTTGGTCGGTTGTCGCCATTCGCGCGGCAACCTACGCACTGGCAGGTCTGTTCGCGGTGCTGGCAGGCATCACTCTTGTCGGCCTGATGACCTCCGCAGATGCAAATATTGCCCTTCGCTATACGTTGCTTTCGATCGCGGGGGTTATCCTCGGCGGTGGTGAATTTGTCGGTGGGCGGATTTCACCAGTTGGTGCGGTGATTGGGGCACTGACCCTGACACTTGCCGGCTCATTCCTTTCCTTCATGCGTATTTCGCCGGACTGGCAGATTGGTGCGCAGGGGGCAATTCTCATTATTGTACTGGCCTTGCGGCTCTTCCTCAACCGACTGGAAAAAAGGGAGAGGGGTCAATGAACACGATCCGTTTGTTATCGTCGAAGCCCTGGATCTGGTCCTTTGTAGCAACGATCATAGTCTGGATTGTCACAGTCCTCTTCACTGGGGGTGCCAGCTCGCTTGGCTTGACGCAGGCGGCCCTTACATTTGCTGCATTTTCTGCAATTGTCGGGATCGGCCAGATGTTCGTGATCACTCTTGGCCCGGGAAATATCGATCTGTCAGTGCCGGCAACCATGACCCTGTCGGGAACGCTGTCGCTGAAGCTGATGGATGTTCAAAACGAGATGATCCTGGCCGGATTGCTGGTTTCGATCCTGATAGGCTTGATTGTCGGAACGGCAAATTATGGCCTGATCAAGTTGTTGCGCATCCCACCAATCATCGCAACGCTCTCAATGAGCTTCATCGTCCAGTCCACTGCAATCTGGGCCAGTCGTGGTTTGCGTGTAAAACCTCCAGAAGCACTAGCGAAGTTCTGCACGTCCTATTCGTTCGGTGTTCCTAACGTTGCCATTATTGCATTGCTCCTGTCGCTTGGGGCGTGGGTGTTGCTTGAAAAGAGCCTCTTCGGCCGCTGGATCTCTGCAATTGGTCAAAGTACATTCGCCGCGCGAATGGCCGGTATTCCCGTCGACGGCACTCGTTTTGCGACGTACGTTCTATGTGCAGTCCTTGCATCGATCGGTGGTTATCTACTAGCAAGTTTCTCAGGTGGGGCTGCGCTCAATATGGGAGCGGATTATCTTCTGATGTCGATTGCTGTTGTCGTCATAGGAGGTACTGCGGTTGCAGGTGGCAATTCTAATGTACCAGGTGTGTGGGGGGCATCGCTCTTCATGTTTCTCGTCGTATCCATGCTTAACACCTATGGTTTCAGCGCGGGCACGCGCCTTATCCTTACGGGGGTCATCATCATTGCAGTCATCCTGGCGGCCGGCGGCAAGAAGGTTCTAAGGTGACGCAGGTCGCAAAGTTTCTCCCAAAAGACCGGATTAATACAATGGCATATTCCCAGTCTATCTACGAAATCCATGATGATCGATTCAGGCAACTGATCGTCTTAACGTCACCCCTTGAAGAATATTACTCTGGTTGTCGATGGGCAGAGGGCCCGGTCTGGCTTGCCGACACTCATTGCCTGATCTTTAGCGACATCCCGAATGAACGCATGCTTCGATGGGTTCCTGGAGGTGGCGTATCGGTTTTTCGCTCACCGTCCAACTTTGTCAATGGCAACACGCGTGATCGACAGGGGCGATTGATCTCGTGTGAACACGGTGGTCGTCGACTCGTGCGAACGGAGCTTGATGGTTCATTGACGATCCTGGCGGACAGCTTTGAGGGAAAGCCACTCAATTCGCCAAACGATGTCATCGTACGCTCCGATAACAGCGTCTGGTTTACGGATCCTACCTACGGCATCATGTCTGATTATGAGGGCTATAAAGCGGAGCCTGAGCAGCCCACTCGAAATGTTTATCGCCTTGATCCTGAGACAGGCGAAATCGAGGCTGTGGCGACTGATTTTGGACAACCAAACGGATTGGCGTTCTCACCCGATGAGCGCACGCTCTATATTGCCGATTCTTCATCTAGTCATGATGTAAACGCGCCCCGGCATATACGAGCATTTGATGTTGTCAATGAACGGAACTTGTCGAATGGACGGGAGTTCTGCCAAATCGACTGCGGCTTGCCGGATGGCTTTCGTGTAGACGTCCATGGAAACGTCTGGACCAGTGCAGGAGATGGCGTTCATTGCTTTTCGCCAGAGGGGATCCTGCTTGGGAAGATTTTGGTGCCCCAAGTCGTTGCTAATGTTGCTTTTGGAGGGCCGCGTCGAAACTGCCTTTTCATTACAGCTAGTCGGAGCCTCTATGCTGTCTATCTTGCCGTCAATGGTATTTAACGTGCTTTCGTCTCCCAACTCGTAAGGCAAAGTGATACTTCCCACGCCTAACGTCGGCGCTTCTTACTCTTTCTCTGACTGCGACGCGGACTGCTCGCCGATTTACGCCGCCTGCGTGGGTATTGCCGGGGCGCCCAGATCCTGGCCTTCAGCGTGATGCTGTTGTTGCGCGTGCCGCAGTACGAGCAGAGCTTGGTGCCGAGGGCCATGGATCGATGCAAATGTGAGGCTTTCCGACCCGGGTCGATTTGTATGCCATCGTGCGGTCTAACGCGCCTCAGTCGGAGCTTGAGAACAGGAGTTCTCGGTCCTGGTCACCTTGGCAGTGAAAGCAAACATGAACCTATCGTTTAGCTATTCCTGCTAGAGTTGCATCGGGCAGGAGTATCGAGGAATGCGGGATTTTCTGAAAAGCCGGGCCGGACGTCAGTTTGTCGTAGCCTGCTGTTGTGCGGTTATCCTCTGGTGCACTGCCTTCAGCTTCAAAGAAGAGATATTCCGCTTTCTGGCGGCCCTCGGCGCAGAGAAAGCGGCACTCGTTCTTATTACGGCAAATGTGGCCGGGTTGGTGAGCTTTGTGTATTCAATCCTGCGTATCCTTGGCTTACGAGACGAAATGGTCCGCCGGCGCCAGGCTGAACAGCGGGCAGACTATATCGCAACCCATGATTTTTTAACCAGGCTCCCCAATCGATATGCCTTCGACAGGCATCAGATCTCCCGAGATCGCATGAATGACGAGGAAGAAGATCGTGAGGCGTCGGCGACTGTTTACTCGATCGATCTCGATGGATTCAAGAAGATCAACGATTTGATGGGGCACCAATGTGGAGACCTACTCCTAAAGGAAGTATCCCGAAGGATCTGTGCCTTGGCCGAGCCGAAATGTGTTTTCCGGTTTGGTGGAGATGAATTCATTGCTATTGGCCCCAATCTTTCCAAGGAGAAAGAAGAACGTTTTGCGCAATTGCTGATCCAGTCAATCACACGCCCCGTCCACCTCGGAAGCATGACCGCCGAGGTTGGAGCAAGTGTAGGCTATGCTCGTTTGCCAGAACACGGCTTGACGCTTGGGGAAGTCTCGCACGCATCAGATATCGCTCTTTACGAGGCGAAGAGCCGTGGGCCCAATAATCATGTTCTGTTCCAGCCGGAGATGCAGGCTAAAGCAAGCCGTCGTGCCAAGCTTGAGGGCGAACTTCGCCGCGCGATCGACCAGGAATTGATAGTTCCGTTCTATCAGCCTCTTGTCGATCTGCGAACCGGTGACATATGTGGTTTTGAGGCACTGGCGAGGTGGCAGGATGAGGACGGCGTATCTATACAGCCCGGCGTATTCATTCCAGTTGCCGAAGAAACGGGACTAATCACACGCCTTTTTCAAAAACTTCTCACTCGCGCGTGCGAAGACGCAAAGGGCTGGCAAGATGATATCATCTTGTCCTTCAATGTGTCGCCGGTGCAGATGGAGGATCGCATGCTGCACGCGCGAATACTCGAGATCCTTTCGAAGACCGGATTTCCGGCTCAGCGTCTCGAGATTGAAATCACTGAGAACGCATTGATACAGGTTCCTGAATACG
>JAEWDP010000028.1 GCA_023390055.1 Pseudomonadota bacterium
TTTCGTTCAGGGAATGAAGATTACTGGTGGGAGAACATGGCGCGTCGCTGGGCGACAGCCTACGATTTTCCCGCGGTGAGGGATGGAAGGGTAACGCGCGAGGAGCTTGAAAACGACATGCGCAAGCTCGGCGTCATGGTGGGCTTCATATTCAATACCAGACGTGAGAAATTCGCTGATCCGAAGGTGCGTGAGGCATTGAACTACGCATTCGATTTCGAAGAACTCCGGCGAACGATCTTCTACGATTCCTACGATCGGGTAGACAGCTTCTTCTTCCGTACCGAGCTTGCTTCGTCCGGCCTTCCGCAAGGTTTGGAACTCGAGATCCTCAACGACGTAAAAGACCTGGTGCCGGCCAAGGTCTTTACGCAGCCCTACAAGAACCCTGTCAACGGAACCCCGCAGAAACTGCGTGAGAACCTCAAGATTGCGGTCGGCATGCTGCGGGAGGCCGGTTACAAGCTGAAAGGCTCCAAGATGGTCAATACCAAGACTGGTCAACCCTTGAAGTTCGAGATCATGCTGGGAGGTCCGACCATCGAGCCGGTTGCGCTTGCCTTTTCGCGTGTCCTCAAGATGATCGGCGTGGAAGCAACAGTACGAAGCGTCGAGCAATCGCAGTTCACCAACCGTTGGCGCACTCGCGACTTCGACGTCATGTACAATGGCTGGGGCGAAAGCATCAATCCCGGCAACGAACAGGCGGAGTACTGGGGCTCCGAGGCTGCCGAACGGAGTGGATCTCAAAATTACAGCGGAATTGCAGATCCGGGCGTCGATGCGTTGATTCGAAGAGTCATCTTTGCAAAAGACCGCGATGAACAGGTTGCTGCGGTCAAGGCGCTCGACCGGGTGCTTCTGGCACACCATATCGTGGTCCCCAGCTATAGCTCGAAATCATTGCGATTTGCGTACTGGGATACCATCACGCATGGTGACAATCTGCCGGAATATTCCTCCGGATTTCCTTCACTCTGGTGGTCGACGAAGGCAGCGAACTAGCCTCCCGGTTGCCCCTGTGGCATCACTAGCGAAAGCGAATCACGCAAGATTTCGCGAACCATACGGGAAGGATACGGGTTTGGCGCAGTCATTGCCGAGTGAACTTGATCGCGAAAACAGCGGAAACAGGGTCTGATGGGCGCCTATATCTTCAGACGTCTGCTTCTGATGATCCCGACCATGATCGGTATCATGGGCATTTCCTTCCTTGTCGTGCAGTTTGCCCCAGGCGGCCCGGTGGAGCAAGTTATCGCACAGCTGACAGGTCAAGGTGACAGTGCGTCCGATCGCTTATCTGGTGGAGGCGATCTCCTAGGATCACAAGGTGGCGGCTTCGATGACAATTCCCGCTATCGTGGCGCCCAGGGGCTCGATCCGGAGTTTATCGCCAAGCTGGAACAGCAGTTCGGCTTCGACAAGCCACCGGTGACACGTTTTCTTGATATGATGTGGGATTACCTGCGGTTCGATTTTGGCCAGAGCTTCTTTCGCAATGCGTCCGTGATTGATCTGATTATCGACAAGCTGCCGGTTTCAATTTCACTGGGCTTTTGGATCCTCATCGTTTCCTACCTGATTTCCATCCCGCTTGGCATCCGCAAGGCGGTGAAGGATGGTACTGCCTTTGATGTGTGGACCTCCGGAATAATCGTGATCGGATATGCCGTTCCGAGCTTCCTGTTTGGCATTCTGCTGATCGTACTTTTTGCCGGTGGCTCGTTTTTTGACTGGTTTCCCTTGCGGGGCCTGGTTTCGGACAATTTCGCGCAACTGTCGTGGTGGGAAAAGATTCTCGATTATTTCTGGCATCTGACGTTGCCGCTGATTGCACTCTCGTTGTCGGCCTTTGCCACGACGACGCTCCTGACAAAGAATTCCTTCCTCGACGAGATTCGCAAGCAATACGTGGTCACGGCCCGTGCCAAGGGACTGACCCAACGCCAGGTGCTCTACGGACACGTTTTTCGAAATGCCATGCTGATCGTGATTGCCGGCTTTCCGGGAGCCTTCATCTCTGCATTCTTTACCGGGTCGCTGCTGATCGAGAATATCTTCTCTCTCGATGGTCTTGGTCGTCTCGGCTATCTCGCGGTGGTAAATCGCGATTATCCGATCGTTTTCGGAACGCTCTATATCTTCTCGCTGATGGGTCTGGTTGTCAGTCTGATTTCCGACCTGATCTATACCTGGATCGACCCCCGCATCGACTTTGAGCGGAGGGACGTTTGATGAACATGCCCGTTGCCGCATCTTCTGCATCGCCGACGACCTTGCCGAAGCGAAACCGGCTATCACCCACCAATATCCGGCGCCTCCAGAATTTTCGGGCAAACAAACGCGGATACTGGTCTTTCTGGATTTTCATGGTCCTGTTTCTACTCAGCCTGGGCGCCGAACTGATCGCCAATGATCGACCGATCATTGCGTCCTACAAGGGAGAAATTCTCTTTCCCGTTCTGGTCGATTATCCGGAAGAGAAATTCGGCGGGTTTCTGGCCATCACCGACTATCGCTCATCGTTCATCTCCGACGAGATTGAAGCAAACGGCTGGGCCATCTGGCCGCCAATTCGCTATTCCTATCACAGCGTCAACTCCAACATACCGCATTCGGCGCCAACGCCGCCTTTCTGGTTGATGGATGAAAGCCAGCGCTGCGCCGGCTATCCGCTGGGCCTGGAGGATCCAGCATGTACACTGGGCAATCTCAACTGGCTTGGGACGGACGATCAGGCGCGTGATGTTACCGCCCGCATGATCTATGGTTTCCGTGTCTCCGTTCTTTTCGGCCTTGCGTTGACGATAGCGTCGGCGGTCATTGGTGTTAGCGCCGGTGCCATCCAGGGGTATTTCGGTGGCTGGACGGATCTTCTCTTCCAGCGGTTCATCGAGATCTGGTCATCCATGCCGGTCCTTTACATCCTGCTGATCATCGCGGCCATTTTGCCGCCTGGCTTCTTTGTCCTGCTCGGGATCATGCTGCTGTTTTCCTGGGTGGGCTTTGTGGGCGTAGTGCGGGCAGAATTCTTGCGGGCCCGAAACTTCGAATACGTGAATGCAGCCCGTGCACTTGGTGTCGGCAACTGGACGATCATGTTCAGGCATCTGCTTCCCAATGCGATGGTTGCGACGTTGACCTTCCTGCCGTTCATCCTGTCCGGTTCGATCGCGACGCTGACCTCGCTCGACTTCCTGGGGTTTGGCATGCCACCCGGATCACCGTCGCTTGGCGAGATGATTGCTCAGGGGAAGAACAATCTCCAAGCGCCCTGGCTCGGGCTCACGGCATTCTTTACCATGTCGATCATGCTGTCGCTGCTGATCTTCGTTGGCGAAGCGGTTCGTGATGCATTTGATCCACGCAAGACATTCCGGTGATCTGATGACAGAGGCACTCCTTTCCGTTCGTGATCTGTCGGTTGCTTTCCATCAGGGGGAGACAGCTTCTATCGCGGTCGACGGCATTTCCTTCGACATAATGCCCGGTGAAGTCGTGGCTCTTGTTGGAGAATCGGGTTCTGGTAAGTCGGTTACGGCCAACTCGGTCCTGAAGCTTCTTCCCTATCCGGCGGCCAGCCATCCCTCGGGCGAAGTCCTGTTCGCCGGCCAGAACTTGCTGAAAGCATCGGAGGCAGATCTGCGCCGTGTGCGTGGTAACGATATCACGATGATCTTCCAGGAACCGATGACGTCGCTCAACCCGCTCCACACGATCGAAAAGCAGATTGGCGAGATCCTTGATCTGCACCAGGCAATGACGGGTGACGCAGCACGGAAAAGGACCCTCGAACTACTGAATCAAGTTGGTATTCGGGATCCCGAAAAGCGTCTCCAGGCCTATCCGCATCAGCTTTCCGGAGGGCAGCGTCAGCGTGTCATGATTGCCATGGCTCTTGCCAACAGGCCAAGGTTGTTGATCGCAGACGAGCCGACAACAGCGCTCGACGTGACTGTCCAGGCGCAGATACTGGAGCTTCTCAGACGTCTGAAGGGAGAACATGGGATGTCCATGCTCTTCATTACCCACGACCTGGGCATTGTCCGAAAGTTTGCCGATCGTGTGTGCGTCATGACAAGAGGAAAGATTGTCGAGACCGGTGCGGTGGACGACGTCTTCCTTGAACCGAAACACGACTATACCCGACATTTGCTGGCGTCGGAGCCTCGTGGTGAACCGCCTGTCGCGGATCCGTCACGACCGGTTGTCATCGAGGGCGAGGACATCAAGGTCTGGTTTCCGATCAAGGCCGGGTTGCTGCGCAAGGTGGTCGATCATGTGAAGGCCGTCGATGGTGTCAATCTGAGGCTGCGAGCCGGAGAGACGCTGGGTGTTGTCGGTGAATCCGGATCGGGAAAAACGACGCTCGGGCTGGCGCTCTCAAGGCTGATCTCCTCGCAGGGTCGGATCGCCTTTATCGGCAACGATATCAATCAGTATTCCTTCAAGCAGATGCGGCCGCTGCGTGACCGGCTCCAGGTCGTCTTTCAAGATCCATACGGCTCGCTCAGCCCAAGAATGTCAGTGGGGGAGATCATTGCGGAAGGGCTGAAGGTTCACGAACGCGGTTTGTCTGAAAGCGAAAGAGATGAGCGCGTCTGCTGGGCGCTGACAGAAGTCGGGCTCGATCCTGAAACCCGATGGCGTTACCCGCATGAATTCTCGGGTGGCCAGCGGCAGCGGGTCGCAATTGCCCGTGCCATGGTCCTTAAGCCGCGTTTCGTCATGCTTGATGAGCCGACTTCGGCGCTTGACATGACCGTACAGGCCCAAGTGGTGGATCTTTTGCGCGATCTGCAGCAAAAGCATGATCTGGCGTATCTTTTCATCAGCCATGACCTGAAGGTGGTCAAGGCTCTTGCCAACCATGTCATTGTCATGCGTGCCGGCAAGGTCGTGGAAGAGGGAACTGCTGAATCGATCTTCACGGCCCCTCAGCAAAGCTATACGAAGGCACTGATGGCTGCCGCCTTTGATATCGAGGCCGTAGAGACTGCTGCTATTAGTGAATAGGACGGGACCGGGATATGTCTGCTGCAAATGCGCTCATTATCGACTTGAAGTTCGAACGTCGGGAAGTTGACAGTGCTTTGCGGGGCGCTTTTGAGAACCGGACTGTTCTGCATGCTTCGAACCGGAATGAGGATCTGTCGCAAGCACGGTATGCGGTTGTATGGAAACCGGATCCTGACCTTTTTCGCAGAGCGCCGAAGCTCGAGGTACTGTTTTCGGGAGGGGCGGGCGTCGACCACATCATGACGCTGCCGGATCTACCGGAAATTCCGATCGTTCGCTTCGTTGACGAAAACCTGACGACGCGCATGAGTGAGTGGGTAGTTCTTCAATGCCTCTACCATCTGCGCCAGATGCCGGCCTATCTGGCACAGCAGCGTGACCATGTCTGGCGCGAACTGTTGCAGCCGGAGGCGGGAGAAGTGACGGTCGGCGTCATGGGTCTTGGTGTGTTGGGCCAGGATGCGGCGGCAAAGCTCAAAGTGATGGGGTTTGACGTTATTGGTTGGTCGCGTCGCAAGAAAGATGTGGAAGGGATCGAGACATTTGATGCAGCAGAGATCGAGGAATTTCTTTCTCGCACGGACATACTGGTCGGATTGCTGCCGTTGACGGCGGACACGCGAGGGATCTTCGACGCGGGGCTTTTTGCAAAGCTCCGACAGGGTGGTGCACTTGGAAAGCCGATTTTTGTTAACGCTGGGCGTGGCCGCAGCCAAAATGAGGAAGATCTCGTGAACGCGCTGCGAACAGGCGTGCTTGGTGGCGCCTCACTGGATGTTTTTGAGAATGAGCCCCTGAACCACAGCAGCCCGTTCTGGGATATGGACAATGTTATCGTCACGCCACATGCCTCGGCAGCTTCGGATGTGCGCGCATTATTCCGCTATGTGGAACGTCAGCTTGAATATTATGAAGCAGGAGAGGCCCTTCGAAATGTCGTGGATCGACAGTCGGGGTACTGACATACGGAACCATCCAGGCGAGCTTATCGTTTCCTCGTGAATGCAACACGGCCTTGGCCGGAAGCGGGAGCGATCTGATGAGCCCTGAACGTGAGACTGACGATCCGCAGACAACGCCGCCCGAACGGACGATCAGCGCGACTGAAGCGCGGCAGGGCAGGAAGGGGCTTCCCGTCCTGAAGATTCTGATAGCTGGCCTGATTCTGGTGTTCATTGCCTGGGGCGTGGCTGAATTGTGGGGTCAAGCGACTGCTCCACCAGCGGAGCAGACGGCAACACCACCCGCAGGCGATACGACCCCTGCAACGCAGGATGCGAAGCCCACAGCAGATCCGGCAGATGCGCCTCCACCCGCACCATCGACGGATAACGCGCCCCAAAATTAGGTCTCCATTACCTCAGATCCCGTGGTGTGAGAGTGGCTGTCGCTGAATTGCGTGTGGACTTGAAGGCCGTTTTTCCATAAGTCTGGCGCCCCTGAGATGGCCGAGCGTTACGTTGATGCGCGGCTTAAATTTGGCGGAAGAGGCTCTTGAGGGAGCCGGGGTAGGGCAGGCATGACGAAGACGGATATCGCATCCCGGGTCTATAACCATACCTGGAAGCTCGATCCGATCATCCGTAGTCTGATCGATACGGATTTCTACAAGCTATTGATGTTGCAAATGATCTGGAAGCTTTATCCGGACGTGGACGCGACATTCTCCCTCATAAACCGGACACAAACAGTACGTCTGGCGGATGAGATTGATGAAGGGGTCCTGCGCGAGCAGCTAGATCATGCGCGCACAGTGACGCTTTCAAAAAAGGAAATGATCTGGTTGGCAGGTAACACCTTCTATGGCCGCAAGCAGATCTTCGAGCCGGAATTCCTGAACTGGTTTTCCACCTACAGGCTGCCCGAATACGAGTTGTCAAAGCGCGACGGGCAGTATGAGCTCAACTTTCATGGTCGCTGGATGGATACGACGCTTTGGGAAATTCCGGCGCTCGCAATTATCAACGAACTCCGCTCGCGGGCTGCCATGCGGCATATGGGGCCGTTTACATTGGATGTGCTTTATGCACGCGCCAAAGCCAAGATGTGGGAGAAGGTTGAACGTTTGCGCGCCCTTCCTGAATTGCGGATCTCGGATTTTGGTACCCGCCGCCGTCATAGCTTCCTGTGGCAGCGCTGGTGTGTTGAAGCCCTCAAGGAGGGAGTAGGTCCGGCCTTCACAGGAACCAGTAATGTGCTGTTGGCAATGGATTCCGACCTGGAAGCTGTGGGAACCAATGCCCATGAACTCCCGATGGTTGTGGCAGCACTTGCGGATACCGATGCAGAACTGCGCGCGGCACCCTATACCGTCATGAAGGACTGGAACAGGCTCTATGGCGGCAACCTGTTGATTGTACTGCCTGACGCCTATGGTACTGCCGCGTTCTTGCGGGATGCACCCGAGTGGGTAGCTGATTGGACCGGTTTCCGCCCGGACAGCGCCCCTCCCATCGAAGGTGGCGAGAAGATCATTGAGTGGTGGCTCAAGATGGGTCGCGATCCGAAAAACAAGCTATTGATCTTTTCCGACGGTCTGGATGTGGATGCCATCATTGATACCTATCGGCATTTCGACGGACGAGTACGGATGAGTTTTGGATGGGGAACAAACCTGACCAACGATTTTGCGGGCTGCGCTCCGCAGCATGTGGAAAGCCTCAAGCCGATTTCGCTCGTCTGCAAGGTGAGTGAGGCCAATGGCCGTCCCGCCGTGAAGCTTTCCGACAATCCACGCAAAGCGACGGGTGACCAGGAGGAAGTCGAGCGTTACTTGAAATTTTTCGGTCAGCAGGATCGGGTAGCCCAGGAAGTCGTTGTCTGATCGTAGCGAAGGCTCTGCTTTCGGCCAGAACCCTCGCTCGACAAATGACTATGGATCTACTGAATGATCTGGATGACTGTTCTCGTGTGAGGGTCTATGACGACGCGCCGCTCATTGATGAGCGCGTACGTATAATCCGCATGATTTGGAACTGGTGTCAGGATAACGGTTTCCGGTACAGGATCGCCGACAACAAAATCCTCCTGAATCATGACCGGCGCAGGAGCAGGCTGCTCCTGAATATAGGTGATGACCTCCGGCGGCGGTGGATCGACTGCAGTTCCAAGGACAGCTCCGGCAACACCACCGACCGCTGCGCCCACTGGGCCACCGACGATGGCACCCGTGACGGCACCGCCGGCTGCCCCGCCAACGGTTCCTTCCTGTGCGGATGTATTGCTCGCAAAGGATGCTGCAACTATGGCGCAGGACGCCAGGATAAGCTTTTTCATCGGGTTCTCGCTTTCATTGCCCCGCGGCTGTAAAACCGCCAGCGAAGAACCTTGTTCCTCTTTGCCAGATCACCGTTGATTAATCGATGTCACCGTCTGCGAGTTGCGGCAGGTCGATCCAAAATCGCCGATCTATCAGTGAAGACTGCCTTGCTCGATCTCTTCTCGCAAGATGCGCAAGGCATCGGCAAGAGAGCCCACAAGGATATCCGTCAGGGCGTCAGTTTCGTTGTTCTCGACCAGGAGTGCGAGCAATTCCTGTGAGATCATCATTGGGTTGAGATTCTCGGACATGGTCATGGCTCTCCTTGATAGCCGATTACTCGATCAAAGAGAAATGTCGGATCATTCTTGCGCGAGACTGTCGAAAGTTTTTAAGGGGAGTGATCGATAATGCAGGCAGCTCGGTCGTGCCTCAGATACTCATGGATAGAACAGCATGTGCACGGCGTCCGGAGGGTTGCGATTGGCGAACATCAAAGGTCGGGCTTGAGAAGGCACTCTCTTGTCACGCGTCCGATACCTAAAGATGCAATCACAACCTCAACGATAATCAATACGGGATGTTAAGTTGTCTGTGATGCAATTTCGCGTACCGACACGACACTCGTTAGCGAGCGATCCAGATGGGGGATTTGGCTCAGGTGGATGCCATCATTTCTGGCCTAGCAACATTAGATATTATGACGATGTTTGCGACAAACAGCATCGGCCTCTTCGTTTTTGCGCTAGTCTTTGCGGTGGCATGGTGGCGGCAAAAGGAAGCTGTCTACTGGTTGTCCTGGGCCGCGGCCAACACCATTCTTGGTTTGTCATTATTGCTTTATATGCTGGCCCCAGCCAACGGCCATGAAGCGCAGTTCCTGCCAAATTGCCTGCTAGTCGCAGGATTTTCACTAAGGTGGAACGCGGCATCTCTGTTCCATGGCTCCAGCCCTTCCATAACGCCTCTTGTACTGCCGGTGGGCCTTGCCGCAATGCTTTTCGTCATTCCGGGGGAGGCCGCTCCCGCATTTGTGTATGGAGGCATCAACGTAATACTGACGGTTCAGGGGTTCTGTGTGGCGCTGGTCTTTTTTCGAGGGAGAGATGAGGGTCTCCCGTCGTCATGGGGGCTCATCGCTGCTTATGTTCTCCTGGCAATTTCCTTTGGTGTGCGAGCGCTCCAGGGATGGGGGTTTGATTCCGACGTTCACTCATTTCTACCGCACGACGCAATCCTCAAGGTTCACCTGCTGCTCGCAACAGTTCATATCTGTGCAAGCGGCGCGTTCGCCCTGTCGATTGCTTATGAAAGAGGCGCATCCTCTCTGAGAGAAGCAGCCTTCCGTGATCCGTTGACGCAGCTGCACAATCGACGGGCTTTTCAGGTGGAAATTGAGAAGGTGATCCTGGCAAAGGCGAATGATCCGATTGCGCTCGCAATTTTCGATATTGATCACTTCAAGCGGGTCAACGACGAATTTGGACATGCGGCAGGCGATGAAGCGCTATGCCTGTTTTCGCAAGTCCTGCAAGAAAACCTGAGGCCCGGTGACTTTTCCGCAAGAGTTGGAGGTGAAGAGTTTGTCGCGCTCATGCCAAGCACGTCAGATCTCGACGCTGTCGTGGTGGCGGAACGAATACGGGAGACGCTGGAGGCGCGTGTCATCAATTGTGGGGGACAAGAACTTCGCTTGACAGTAAGCGTCGGGGTTTCAAGGGTGGAAGCGAAAGTGAGGCCACTCGATGACGTCATGCGCCGGGCGGATCGAAGCCTTTATCTTGCAAAGGAACGTGGTCGCAACCGAGTTGAACTTGCAGCCTGACCGCTTTCTGGATCATTCAGAGGGCCGAATACGTAGAGCAAATCTACCGTCAATGCGATGCGCTGCCTGGCACGACGAATAAGTGCGGGCCGAAATAGTCCCACAACGTGCGGCGAAAGATCCGGCTCGCGAAGAGGGATTCTTGAGGCTGGGGAGCGTCATCTTCAGAATGGTTCAAGTCGGAATGGGCCGCCTCAAGCTACGAGACCTGGTGGTCTTCGGCTCGTTAGGAGCTTCCAATGCATGTCTGAAGCCAACCTTACCAACCACCGGAGCGCGACGCTGCGCTCCGTCCACCGCATCGGCTGCCGTCAACTGCAATCTGCCAATCGTACCGGCAATTGCCCCTGTACGACGGGGGCGGTCGATAGTAGCCTCCCCCACCGCAATTGTGGTTTGCGCAGTAGGCTGCAGCGCCCCCAACTACAGCGATCGCAACAAGCGCCGCCGCGGCCTGGTTTTGCTGTTGAACCATCGCCTGACAATCAAAGGGGCTGATGCTACGGCGGGCAAGCTCACCCAAGATTTGCTGTTGAAATACCGGATCACTGCTTTCGAGATAGGTCCGGCAAAGATTGACTTTCGGAACGCCCTTCGGGTTCTTCTGAAATTCAGCTGGCGTCGTTGTCGTGCAACTTCCAAGCACGAGCGCAATCAACGTGACGGCCACCGCCCGCGTAGTGCTGATACTGCTCAAGATTATACCCCCCAATTCACCCCGAGCAGATCATGCCACAGCCGAAGCTTGTGTGGAGAGTTTCTTAAGATTTTGGTTACCATCCGAAGATGGACACCCCTAGAGTGCGCTCGCAGCTACCCTGACCTACTGGCTGGAGCCGATTGTTCGCATGTGGCGCTTCTCGCGCTCCAATGGAATCACGGAAGGATTTCATAACAAAAATGGAGATGATATCGCGCCGAGCCTTCGGCTTCAGGAACTTTGAAAATTACCGCTTGCGTGTTCTGGCGCTGTGCGGTTGGAATGGGATAGTCAACCGCGTCTGATGTGCCTCATCCCCCGTTC
>JAEWDP010000032.1 GCA_023390055.1 Pseudomonadota bacterium
CTTTCCAGCTCTGACGTGGATCATCAAGGGCTGAGAATGTATCAAGCAGTACCTTACTGGACATGGAAAACCTCTTTCGATTCGAGGTCCTCTATGAATCACGCCGAATCTTCGGGGGGAAGTGTCCCGTTCAAGCGATTGCCCTGGGAAGGGAACCATGTGTAGTTGACGACTCAGACAGCGTCGGGTAGTCCGATATTTCCACCAGGGGTGTCCCGTCAAGGGGCTGAGATTCTGCTGGGCCGCAAGGCAGCGCAGTGACCCTATGAACCTGATCCAGTTCATGCTGGCGTAGGGACGGTGCTGATGCCTTTTCGGCCGCATGCGGTTAATCGGGCATGCCTTTCCTCTCGTCAGCGCTGGTCTTCATTGCCATGACACGAGGAATCTCGACATGACGTCCAAACAAATCCCGACAGTTACGACCGGGCCGCTGCCTGCTTCGTCTAAAGTCTTCAAGCCCGGTGTGCTGTATCCAGATATACGCGTGCCCATGCGCGAGATTGCCCTGCATCCTAGCGCCGGGGAACCACCGGTGACAGTATATGACTCCTCCGGTCCTTATACCGATCCCGGTGTCGAGATCGCTATTGAGCGTGGCCTGCCGCGTTTGCGTGAAAGCTGGACCATGGCGCGAGGCGATGTTGAAACTTATGACGGGAGACAGGTCAAGCCCGAGGATAACGGCTTTATTTCTGGCGGCCGGCTGACACCTGAATTCCCTACCCGGCACCGGCCCTTGCGGGCATCTGGTGGCAAGGCCCTCACTCAGCTTGCCTATGCCAGGGCAGGCATCGTTACACCTGAGATGGAGTTTATCGCCGTCCGTGAAAATCTTGGCCGCAAGGCTCAGCAGGCGGCGCTGGCCCGTGACGGTCAGGATTTTGGTGCATCTATTCCCGATTTTGTCACGCCGGAATTCGTGCGCGATGAAGTGGCACGTGGACGGGCGGTCATCCCATCCAACATCAATCATCCCGAGGCCGAACCAATGATTATCGGCCGCAATTTTCTGGTCAAGATCAACGCCAATATTGGCAATTCGGCGGTAACCTCATCGATGGATGATGAAGTCGAGAAGATGGTTTGGGCGACACGCTGGGGTGCAGATACGGTGATGGACCTGTCTACGGGCCGCAATATCCATAATATCCGCGAATGGATCATCCGCAATTCTCCCGTTCCGATTGGCACCGTCCCGATCTATCAGGCGCTGGAGAAGGTCGGGGGTATCGCCGAAAACTTGTCCTGGGAGGTCTTTCGCGACACGCTGATCGAGCAGGCCGAACAGGGCGTGGACTATTTCACCATCCATGCCGGGGTGCGACTGCATATGATCCCGATGACGATTGAGCGCGTGACCGGCATCGTGTCGCGTGGCGGCTCCATCATGGCAAAATGGTGCCTCCATCACCACCGGGAAAGCTTTCTTTATGAACACTTCGAGGACATTTGTGACATCATGCGCGCCTATGATGTAAGCTTCAGCCTTGGTGACGGCTTGCGTCCCGGCTCGATTGCCGATGCGAATGACGCTGCACAATTTGCCGAACTGGAGACCCTGGGTGAGCTAACTAAAATCGCCTGGGCGAAGGATTGTCAGGTCATCATCGAAGGGCCAGGTCATGTGCCGATGCACAAGATCAAGGAGAATATGGACAGGCAGCTTGCTGTTTGCGGCGAGGCACCGTTTTATACGCTTGGGCCGCTGACAACCGATATTGCACCAGGATATGATCACATTACCAGCGGCATCGGGGCTGCAATGATCGGCTGGTTTGGCACGGCGATGCTTTGCTATGTCACACCCAAGGAGCATCTGGGCCTGCCTGATCGCGACGATGTGAAAATTGGGGTTATCACCTACAAGATTGCGGCTCATGCCGCAGATCTGGCCAAAGGGCATCCGGCCGCGAAAATTCGTGACGATGCCCTTTCTCGGGCCAGATTTGAGTTCCGCTGGGAAGACCAGTTCAATTTGTCTCTTGATCCTGAAACAGCGCAAGCTTTTCACGACGAGACCTTGCCGAAAGAGGCACATAAGGTCGCACATTTCTGCTCAATGTGCGGGCCGAAATTCTGCTCGATGCGAATTTCGCATGACATCCGTGCTGAAGCACAGAAAGAGGGCATGGCTGCAATGGCGCAGAAATACCGGGGGGGCGGTGACCTCTACATGTCGGTAGGCTGATCAGCCCAGACTGTTATGCGGCCTCATCTCCTGATGAGGCCGTAATGACGTTGGACAAACACACTTTATAGCAACTGTGTCTAAGGTTGGCGGACACGGCCCTCTTCGATGCGGATATGCAGGACCGCTGTGCCTGCTACCTGCTCGGCCTACGTGGTATAGACAAATATCTTGCAGGACGCTTGGGGGAAGATACGCTCATCAATAATCTCGCTCATGAATGGGCGTCCTTGCCGATGGTCTCAGGAAAAGGAGCCTATGCCGGCCAGAATGTTGCTGTCAGTCCGGATCGCGTGCGTTAGGTGCTGGCCAAGGTCCGGCAACGTCATGTTGCCAACCAGCCGGCACGCGAGATCGTGGTTGAGAAGGAAGTCGACAAGCCAGTCGTTCCGGTCGCCGTTGAAGCTGAAATCCGCAAGCTCACCGATCAGTGGAGCTGGATCGCCACCATCTTTGGCAGCGGTAGCGCAGGGCTCGCAGCACTTGCTGGAATGGATTGGCGGACCGTCACCGCCATCGGAGCGCTCGCGCTTGGGGGCCTCCTGATTGCGCTACTCCTGCGGCGACAGATCGTGTGTTCGGTTACGTAGCCGTGAGATCGAGGCCGTCCGGGCGGCGATCAACGACCGCTGGACAACCAGTCCCGTCGAAGGTCAGATCAACCGCGTGAAGATGCTGAAGCGACAGATGTATGGCCGTGCTGGCCACAAGCTGCTCCGCAGCCGCGCATTAATGGCGGCGTAAGATCATTCGGCATTGCCTATAAAGGTATCCCGGTCTTAAACGTTTTCGATCTTGACGAGGAACGAAAATGGCTGCGCACCAGACGCCTTTCACCAAGGCCATGAGCCTTGATCAGCTCGATGACTTTTTCATGTCCGACGATGCCCCGTCGGGATGCATGCAATTGCCGGACCTCGATGGCTTCCTGACAGGCATCGCCGCCGGTCCGGAGATTCCATCCGACGAGTGGTGGCCGGCTATCTGGGGTGAGCCCGATCCAAGCTTTGCAGATGAGGAACAGGCACAAACAGCCATTGCCGCCATCATGAACCACTACATCAAGGTTGCCAGCGATCTTGAAGACGAGATCATCGAGCCAATCTTCTGGGAAGAGGATGGTGTCGCGACGGCGGAGGATTGGGCGGAAGGATTTTCTGCGGCGATTGGCTTGCGCCACCGTGAATGGTCGAAGATGGCAAAGTCTGGTGCCGAGCGACTGATGTTGCCCATCATGATACTGTGTAATGCTCCCGGTCTGCT
>JAEWDP010000018.1 GCA_023390055.1 Pseudomonadota bacterium
CTTCCCGAGTGATCATTCAGACTATGAGCTTCATTTTGGAAGGATGGCGTCATTTGCTCCATTGGCAGCACTTGCCAACATATCCGGCTTTCCGGCACTCACGCTTCCCTTTGGCTCAGATGATGCGGGGCTGCCGCTGCCGTTACAATTGATGGCCCCGATGGGAGACGACGATGCTCTGCTGCAGCTTGCTGCACAACTGGAAAGCGACGGCCGCTGGCAGCACCGCTTTCCTATTGCAGGATTGGACGCATGACGCCGGTTCTCGAAATCGAAGGCGTCTGCAAGCGGTTCGGAGCCACGCTTGCCAACGACAATATCTCGCTGACGCTTGCCAAGGGAGAGATCGTGGCGCTGCTTGGCGAAAATGGTGCCGGCAAGACGACGCTGATGAATATTCTCTTCGGCCATTATGTGGCAGACAGCGGCCGTATCCTGGTCGACGGCCGTGAACTGCCACAAGGCAGATCACGCGCTGCGATCAAGGCCGGGATCGGCATGGTCCACCAGCACTTCGCATTGGCACCAAACCTCACTGTGCTCGACAATATCACGACCGGTACGGAAAGCCTCTGGTCGTTGCGGTCGAAAAGAGCTCAGGCGCGTGACAGGGTCCTGTCGATTTCAAGGCGCTTTGGCCTGAAGGTCGATCCGGATGCGCGCCTTGGCGATCTGTCCGTTGGCGAACAGCAGCGTGTGGAGATCCTAAAGGCCCTTTACAATGAGGCCCGTATCCTCATCCTCGATGAGCCAACGGCTGTTCTCACACAGCCGGAATCGGAGCATCTTTTCAAGAACCTGAAGGACATGGCGGCGCAGGGGCTGTCGTTGATCTTCATCTCCCACAAGCTTGATGAGGTCATGTCGACGGCAGATCGTGTGGTTGTCTTGCGGGCAGGGCGCCGTGTTGCCGAACGCAACGCCGCACAGACCAGCAAGGCGGAACTTGCCGAACTGATGGTTGGGCGCAAAGTGACCCGGCCGGTTCGTACACCATCAACCCCGGGCAAGACGGTTCTGGAGGCAGTGGCGGTAACAGTCCGCTCGAATGGCGTCGGCAAGCTCAAATCGGTGGACTTCATGCTGCGCGCCGGTGAAGTTCTGGGGATCATCGGGGTTTCGGGCAATGGCCAGACCGTGCTTGCGCAATTGCTTTCGGGCACGGCCATGAAAACCAGCGGAAAACTGGTTCTGTTCGGTGAGCCGGCCGACAACCTGACTGTTGCCGACGTGGTCGCGGCTGGTATCGGCCGTATCCCCGAGGACCGCAACAGGGAAGGCACTATCGGTGAAATGGCGGTCTGGGAGAATGCGGTCCTCGAGCGTCTTGATGCGTTTTCCCGCAAAGGGCTGGTGGACAGTGATCGTGCGGTCGCCTTTACCCAGACGATCATCGATCAGTTCGATGTCCGCGGAGCTACGCCTACGAGCCGTATCCGGTTGCTCTCGGGTGGAAATATGCAAAAGCTGATTCTCGGTCGCAATCTTGTTGAACGACCGCGCATCCTGCTTGCCGCACAACCGGCACGTGGCTTGGACGAGGGAGCGGTCGCAGCCGTTCACGAACGTATTCTGGAGGCAAGGCGAGAGGGATCGGCGGTTCTCCTGATCTCGGAAGACCTGGATGAGGTGATGGCGCTTGCCGACCGGATCCAGGCAATCGTTGGCGGCAGATTATCCCCAGCGATTGCAGCCGAGGAGGCATCCTCACGCAAGCTTGGACTGATGATGGCCGGTGAATGGGGCAACGAGGTAACGCATGCGATTTGAACGGCGTGAACACCGCCCGGTTGCGCTCGTCATTGCAACGCCACTGATTGCAGTGGCTTTTGCGCTGGCGATTGCAGGCATCTTGATCGCCATTGCTGGGGCACCTGTTCTTGAAGCCTATATCGAGATCCTTGATGGCGCGTTCGGTTCGCGCCTGGCCGCAACGGAGACGCTGACCCGGGCCACGCCATTGATTCTCACCGGACTTGCCGCGGCTGCCGCTTTCAGGGCACGGCTCTGGAATATCGGCGGGGAGGGGCAGTTCTATCTTGGTGCCATTTCAGCGGCATGGGCGAGTTCACAACTCTTCGGCAACTTGCCTTCCATCTTCCAGATCCCGCTGCTCCTCGTGTTTGGTGCCGTGGCAGGAATGATCCTGTTGCTTATCCCGCTCTGGCTGAGACTGCGCTTTTCTGTCGACGAGGTCGTGACGACACTCTTGTTGAATTTCGTCGCAGTGCTCTTCGTCTCGATGCTTATCGACACTGTCCTCAAGGATCCCATGGGATTTGGCTGGCCCCAGTCGCAACCGATCGCCGATGCTGGCTTGTTGCCAAAACTTGTGGATCGATCGCGTCTCCATCTCGGTCTCGTCATTGCCGTGGTCCTGGCGCTTGTTCTCGCCTTTGTCGAAAAGCGAACGGTATTCGGCATGCGCTCGCGCGCAGCCGGTCTCAATCCAAAGGGGGCTGCCTTTGCAGGCGTGCCCCTGGGAAAGACGCTGGTTGCCGTTGCCTGCATCTCTGGCGGCCTTGCCGGGCTTGCCGGTGCAGTCGAGGTGATGGGGGTGCAGGGATATGTCACAACCAACCTGTCTCCGGGCTATGGCTATTCCGGCATTGTCGTTGCCATGCTGGCCAATCTCAATCCGATCGGCGTCGTACTGGCGGGGCTGTTTACGGCGACGATGTTTGTCGGAGCTGACGGGATGAGCCGCACTATGGGCATTCCAAGTTATATTGCGGACGTCACCGTGGCCCTTTCGCTGTTGACGATGTTGATTG
Organism: Pseudomonadota bacterium; assembly: GCA_023390055.1. Lineage (GTDB taxonomy): Bacteria > Pseudomonadota > Alphaproteobacteria > Rhizobiales > Rhizobiaceae > Neorhizobium. The sequence goes on from JAEWDP010000018.1 coordinate 2,775, forward strand.
CCGTGTTCTTCACCCAGTACAGGATCCGCCGATGAGCACCGTCTTCGACATCATTGCCTCTGCCGGGCTGTGGGCGGCAGTTCTCAGGATCGCAGCCCCGTTGATCCTTGGAACCCTTGGTGCCCTTTTATGTGAACGGTCAGGGGTGCTGAACCTCGGAATCGAGGGCATCATGACCTTCGGGGCAATGATCGGATGGCTTGCTGTCTATAATGGAGCAGACCTCTGGACAGGTTTTCTGATGGCTGGACTGGCAGGCGGCATATTCGGACTGCTGCATGCGGGCCTGACCGTCACGCTCGGGCTGTCGCAACATGTCGCCGGGCTCGGCGTTACCCTGTTTGCCGGCAGTTTCAGCTATTTTGTCTTTCGGCTGGCCGTGCCAGTGGCCGGTACGCCTCCGACGGTTACGCCCTTTCAGCCAATTGCCATTCCGGGGTTGAGTGATATCCCGTTCCTTGGCCCGGCTTTCTTCACGCAGACGCCGCCAACCTATTTCGCAATCCTGCTTGCGCTTGTGCTTGCCTATGTCGTGTTTCGCACGCCTCTTGGTCTCGCCATTCGCATGACCGGTGAGAACCCGCATGCGGCAGAGGCTCAGGGTATAAACCCGATGGCGATACGCTACGGGGCCGTGATTACCGGCAGCGCGCTTATGGGCATGGCAGGCGCCTATCTGACTTTGTCGGCATTCAACAGCTTCTTTCCGACCATGGTTCAGGGACGCGGCTGGATCTGTATCGCATTGGTGGTCTTTGCATCGTGGAGGCCGGAACGTGCTCTATTCGGGGCATTGCTGTTTGCCTTTTTTGACGGCTTCCAGCTGCGCCTGCAAACGGCGCTGGGAGGCGCGGTGCCTTATCAGCTTTTTCTCATGATACCTTATATCCTGTCGATCGCGGCACTGGCGGTCATGGCACGGCGGGCACGCGTGCCGCAGGCGTTGATGCAACCCTATCGGCGCGGCGAGCGCTAAACGGAGAAACCGCAAAATGTTCGATCTGATCATCCGAAACGCCAATCTTCCCGATGGTCGCCAGGGGTTCGACATTGGGCTCTCCGGCGGCAAGATCACCGCAATCGAAAAGCACCTAGATGCATCGACCGATGAGGAAATCGATGCGAGCGGGCGATTGGTCAGCCCACCCTTCTGCGACCCGCATTTTCATATGGATGCAACGCTCTCGCTCGGCCTGCCGCGGCTGAATGTTTCGGGCACGCTGCTGGAAGGTATAGGGCTTTGGGGCGAATTGCGGCCCTTGTTGACCAGGGAAGCCCTTGTCGAGCGTGCAATGCGCTATTGTGACCTGGCAGTCAGCCAGGGACTTCTTTTCATCCGCAGTCATGTGGATACATCCGATCCACGTCTGGTCACGGCCGAGGCACTGATCGAAGTGCGCGAACGTGTGGCGCCCTATATCACGCTGCAACTGGTCGCCTTTCCTCAAGATGGCTACTACCGTGCGCCCGAAGGTGAAAAAGCCCTCGAACGCGCGCTTGACATGGGTCTTGATATCGTTGGTGGCATCCCGCATTTCGAACGCACGATGGATGACGGACGCCGCTCTTTGGAAGCGCTCTGCCGGATTGCAGCAGAGCGCGGCCTTCCTGTCGATATCCATTGCGACGAAAGCGACGATCCGATGTCTCGCCATATCGAGACCCTGACCGCAGAGACAGTGCGCCACGGCCTCCAGGGTCGCGTTGCGGGTTCCCATCTGACGTCGATGCATTCGATGGACAATTATTATGTCTCGAAGCTTATTCCGTTGATGGAGGAAGCAAAAATAAACGTGATCCCCAATCCGTTGATCAATATCATGCTGCAGGGGCGACATGATACGTATCCGAAGCGGCGCGGCATGACCCGGGTCCGCGAGCTGATGGATGCAGGGTTGAATGTCTCCTTCGGTCAGGACTGCATGATGGATCCCTGGTATTCGATGGGTTCGGCCGACATGCTGGAAGTCGGCCATATGGCGATCCACGTGGCGCAGATGAGTGGCATCGAGGACAAGAAGAGGATCTTCGAAGCACTAACGGTCAATTCCGCAAAGACAATGGGGCTTGAAGGCTACGGACTTGAGGTCGGCTGCAACGGGGATCTTGTCGTGCTGCAAGCGGCTGATGTCGTCGAGGCCGTGAGATTGAAGCCGACCCGGCTCTTCGTTGTCAAGGCGGGCAAAGTGATCTCCAAAACTTTGCCACGCATAGGGGAACTCTTCCTGCATGGAAGACCGGAAAGTATCGATCCCGGGCTCGATTATCTGCCAGCAATATGAATGGGTCTGCTCGCAAAGATCGTGTCGCTGATTGATCGGCTTCGAGCTAATCGAGCATGCTGCCCAGACGAAGAATGAGATTGCGATCGAAGAGGTGCCCTCGTTCGAACATCCACTTCAATGCATCGGTCGTACTCCATTCGCTCTTGTAGGGGCGCGCGCTGGTCAAAGCGTCAAATACGTCACAAACGGTGCATATGCGAACCGGCAGGCTCAACTGATCGCCACGAAGGCCAACGGGATAACCGCTCCCGTCAAGGACTTCATGATGAAATCGGCAAACGTCAAGAATAACATCAGAGACTTCGGGGTGTTGCTTGAGGAGTGCATAGCCCCGCTCGGGATGGCTGCGCACAACAAGCCGCTCTTCGTTTGTCAATTGCCCATTCTTGTTGAGGATTGCATTCGGTATCAGAAGCTTGCCAAGATCGTGCAGGAGACCTGCGATCGTCAATTCCTTGACCATCTCGGCACTAAGATCCAGCAGATGGCCAAGCCCGGTCATCAGTCCGCTGACCGCCAGCGAATGCACATACGTTCCCTCGTCCTTGGTCTGCAGGCGTGTAACCTCGATCAGGAGATCGGGAGATGCCTTTAATGAAACATCGACATGGTTGGCAGCGGGTGCGAAACTGCCAATACTGAACTTGCCGTGCTTGATATCGTCAAAACCATCTCGCAAGATCGTTGTGGCTTGAGATACCGTGTTCTGGATGCGGCTGCGTTCTCCGGATTTGCGTGAGGAATTCGAAGGCTGCGACTTTCCGGCCAACGAAGCAGGCGGGCTAAATTCGCCCTTGCTCTTTTTGTAGTTGACCAGCACATATTCTGCAGACGAGGCCATGATGGCTTGAAGAACGGCATCACTGTCCAGCAGGAAGCGTCTCCTCGAAAACTCCAGGTCAGTGCACTCTACGGCCTCGACGTACATTCCCTTGCGAAGCATGTGTTTTCGAACACGCACTATCATCCATGGGCTCCAGAGCAGCCGACATTTTCTCCCGTAAGAGTATATCCAATACTTAATAGAAACCTTTACGCGATGAAAAGGTTGCTGCCTACCTGTGGTGGTTCAATTCCACTTCGCAGGCACCATGTTTCAAACTGGCCGCGGCTGCTCCCGTGTTTCAGGATCCGGGGATACAACGGATCATTAATTCCGCCAGACCGAACACGCACCGCCGCTCGCCTTCACCACAGCGCAGACTTCATTTGCGGTACTGCGTGTTTGACGGCCAATCCTTGCCGCATAACGTCCGCGGTGGCCGAAATTGCCGCGCGTCTGGTGCACGATAACAGGCAACTCTTCATTTAACGGTGCCGGTAGCCTGGCAACGGCCCTTGCAAACAATGATCGGGCAACGTTCGGATTGATGTGGGCAGCAAGTTGAACGCCCCAGGGAGCCCAGGGCCCATCTTCCATAAAGTGTCCGGGAGAGAGGCGTCGACTTTCTGCCAGTGCCACGCACGCGCTGATGAATGTCTTTTCCGGATCGAGGGGAGCCGCCGCTTTCTCTGGTGGTTTTGATGCCCATTCTTCAATTGAATGGCCGGTAATCGCAATGACGTAGGCTCGTGTCTCGAAGGGGAGTGATGCACCGTTTGCGAAACGGCGGAAACCTGCTTCACCAGCATTGTAGGCAGCGGCAGCCTGTCCGAGCCCGCCGAAGCGTTCGTGAAGGTCATGAATGTAGGTTGCGGAGGCATCCAGAGCAGACAGGATGTCGAAGCTGTCGGCAAGACCCCGTAGCCTCGCAGTGCCGGGCATGAATTGTGCAATTCCCTCGGCGCCTTTGGGACTGACAGCACCTGGTCGAAATCGGCTCTCTCGCCAGATCAGTCGCGCAAAGAAATCGGGTGGGACCTGTCGCTTCGTCGCAAAATATTCAATGCTGGAACAAAGATCGTGATTGAAGGTGTTCTTGCGGATGCACAGGTCTTTTTCCGTTGTTGCGTCCTTCCAGGATGAAAGACATTTCGGTGGGGCTGTCGTTATATCTTGTGTCCGGGCGATACCGGCAGAGACAAACACTAGAAACAATGCCAGTTGAAGCCGCACAATGACCATTGGCAATGGACCGTTCGCTGTTGGACACGTGCCAAGGCATGCAACCTGGCAAACCTAGCCTGCCATCGGAAGGGCATTGGCACAAGTCACCGACGAATAGTCGAAAATCGATTGGGAAGCTTTATAGCCTGTGCTTAACTGGATTTTGCCTTCGCAAGTAGCTCTTCGCAGTAGCTTGATCCGGTCGCTCCCTGACGGTCTGCGGTGATGCGGATGTCACGGATTGCGTAGGTCGTGTCGACAATCAGTTGGGCAGAGCAACTAACTCTCGCGCTATTGCCGTCTTTCTGCTTGATATGCTTGTAGCCACCGCGCCAGGTGTAGACGGTTGTCGAGCCTGTGCTTGTGTCACTGTGAGGTGGGCCAAATTCTGCAAAGAATTTTCCAGCCGAATGTCCGACCCAGCTGGCCTTAATCGGATTACCGGAAGTTGCATTTGACGTGCAACCGGATAACGCGATGACGAAGCTGGCGGTGATTGCTAACATGCGCTGGCTCATGGCCCTTGACACCCTTATTGTGATCCATCTGTGAGGACATTGTTCAAGGCACCTAGCAGATTTCAGACGGCTGTCGCAGGTGGCTGCAGACCAAAATCGCAATAATCATCAACCGCTACCTTTTTGCCACTTCGAGCGGCTATGAGAGCTACAGGAGCTAACAGGAGCAGGTCGAAAAATCTGTATCGGGCTGCTTGTCGAACCTAATCAGCTGGTTTATAGAAGCGCCGCTGGTCACGGAGTGTAGCGCAGCCTGGTAGCGCACCACGTTCGGGACGTGGGGGTCGAGTGTTCGAATCACTCCACTCCGACCAGCGAAAAATTTGTCCGACCCGGACACATAGGTAACAAAATGTACCTAAGACAATGGTGTGACAACCTCGTGCCGATCGGGTTGTCGACGGTTTGCAAAGTCCTCTGTTCGAGATCGATATATCCCAGATCATAGTGCATAAAGCTGACAAGCCAAATGCCGTCGTCCCGCGGGCGCTTCAAGCATCTACGGGTCCGCCCTAAGGGCCTGTGCCTGATCGAAGTCGATGCCATGCTTCGACAGGATCGAGGCGCTTTTGACGGGGTCATACTTGCTGAGCTGCCGCGGATCTGACAAGTCAGAGAAATGGTCAAGGAAAACAATACTTTCCAGAACTGCTTCTTCGGATGCGCTCATTGATGGAAACTCCCTATCGAATCAATTGGTTCCCACAGGTTCAGCCATTCTTGCAAATGTCACGCGCTAACTCGCCCAATTGCCGTGCGTTTGACCTGCTGATGTTGTCATGGGAGCGCGACGGTCAGGACAGTAGTTCGCCCATGCCTAGAGATTGTGAAGCTTGTATTTTGCTATGAGCGGGACGAGTGCATCATGTGCATGCTGCCTGTGCAGACGAGCGGCCCTGCTTGCGATGGTCGGCTCGCCCTTTTCGATTCCGTCGATGATTTCAAGATGTTCTCCAGACGAGGTGACTGGAAGGGGCCGCAGGTTCAAAGTGAACATCCGGGCGCGATGAAGCTGGTCGGCGACAGTGCCGGCCATCCGCATGAGACGGCGATTGCCACTCAATTCGACGAGTGACTGGTGAAACGCTTCGTCCGAAGCGGCCCAACGTTGCAAGTCATCATTGTCGAGTGCGATCTCCATATCCTCAGTGGCTTTTTTCAATGTCGCCACCACAGCTTCGCGTTGTGGCGGGGGAAGTTGTGCAAGCCTTGCCGCCGCTGCTCCTTCAAGGGCGATGATGACTTCATAGATCTCCTCGATGTCTGCTGGAGATAGCGAGCAGATTATAATGCCCTTCTTCGGCAAGATCCTGACAAGGCCATCTTCCTGAAGGCGCGCCATGGCTTCGTGAACAGGGGTCCGGCTCATCCCGAGCTGTCGGGCGATCTCGATTTCGGCTGCCTGATATCCTGGTGGAAAGACATTGGACCGAATGGCGTCCCGAATGGCGTTATAGGCCGCAGTTACCCGCCCGGCGCTCCCGCTTTCGGGGCCGATGGAATCAACTGTCGATGGCCGGGGAGCCAATGCAGTACGATCGGTCATCTTCATCCTCGTCAATCCCACATGTCGTTGGAACTGGTTATAGCCTCACCGAAACAGGTTGACAAATGAATGAGCAAGAATAAATTTATCCTTGCATGCAAGATAGCATGGCAGGAATTTAGGACAGCATTCACTCAAGCATCGGGAGGACTACCGGAATGAAACGACTACTTCTGGCGGCGACAACAGCAATGATCGCGACATTTGCGACATCATCGATTGCGCAAGAGAATTACCCTGACAAACCCATCACCATCATGGTCCCGGCGGCAGCAGGTGGACCAAGCGACACGGTTGCACGTCTTGTTGCAGAATCGATGGGCAAGACATTGGGCCAGCAGGTGCTCATCGAGAATATGGGCGGGGCTGGAGGATCGCTGGGATCTGCGACCGTCGCACAAGCTGAACCCGACGGCTATCGGTTGCTTCTCTATCATATCGGTGTCGCAACATTTGCAGCGCTCTACCCGGATCTGACGTATACGCCGATCGAAGACTTTTCGAGCGTTGGCCTCATCACGGAAGTGCCAATGACGATCGTTGGCCGCAAGGATCTTGGTCCGACGAATTTCACCGAGCTTGCCTCCTTCATCAAGGAAAAGGGCCAGGCCGTGACCTTTGGTACTGCCGGAACCGGGGCTGTATCCGACCTGTGCGGACGGCTGTTGCAAGATGGTCTTCAAACGCAGTTCACGGTGGTTCCCTACAAGGGCACCGGGCCCGCAATCACAGATCTGATGGGTGGACGTATCGATCTGGTCTGCGACCAGACCACCAACACGATGACCCATATCAAGTCAGGGGACCTCGTTCCATATGCTGTGACGACATCGTCACGCATCGAGGCTTTGCCAGACTTGCCGACGGTGGCCGAGAGCGGGATCGACGGGTTCGAACTGAGTGCATGGCATGCGCTATGGGCTCCGATGGGTACGCCTGAGGCAATCCGTAACAAGCTGTCGGAAGCCTTGCAGGCTGCTCTGAAGGATCCGGTGGTCATCGAGCGCTTCGCGAGCCTTGGTACAGCACCTGTGTCTGCGGATCAGGCAACGCCGGCGGCCCTTGACGCCAAGTTCAAATCCGAGGTGGAGCGACTGACCAAGCTTCTCGAAGGCTCATCGAAATAATGGCATCGGGCGGCGTCTGGCCGCCCGTCACTTCTTCTGACGGTTGATCATTTTATGACAATCATTCCTCTCATCACTCAATAATCGAGACTGACATGCGCGAGTACAAGATTGCTGCCATTCCCGCCGATGGTATCGGGCCAGAAGTTATTGCCGCCGGGCTCCAGGTTCTGGAAGCGCTTGCGCAACGCAGTGGGGACTTCAAGATCCATACAGAAACGTTCGACTGGGGATCGGACTACTACAAGAAGCACGGGGTCATGATGCCATCTGATGGGCTGGAACGGCTCAAGGAATTCGATGCCATCTATTTCGGCGCAGTTGGCGCCCCGGACGTGCCGGACCACATCACGCTCTGGGGTTTGCGTCTGCCGATCTGCCAGGGCTTTGACCAGTATGCGAACGTTCGGCCGACAAAAATTTTGCCAGGTATTACACCGCCGCTGCGCAATTGCGGACCGGGCGATCTGGACTGGGTCATTGTTCGCGAGAACTCGGAAGGCGAATATTCCGGTCATGGCGGCCGTGCTCATCGAGGCCTTCCCGAAGAAGTCGGGACCGAGGTGGCAATCTTTACCCGTGTCGGCGTGACCCGCATCATGCGCTATGCGTTCAAACTCGCGCAATCGCGTCCCCGCAAGTTGTTGACAGTGGTCACCAAGTCCAATGCTCAACGTCATGGCATGGTCATGTGGGACGAGATTGCAGCAGAGGTTGCAAAGGAATTTCCGGATGTAACCTGGGACAAGATGCTGGTTGACGCCATGACCGTGCGGATGACCTTGCAGCCGCAAAGCCTGGACACGATTGTCGCGACCAATCTTCATGCGGATATTCTCTCAGACCTTGCTGGTGCACTGGCCGGCAGTCTTGGTGTTGCACCGACAGGAAACATTGATCCGGAGCGGCGTTATCCATCCATGTTCGAACCGATCCATGGGTCGGCATTCGATATTACCGGAAAGGGGATTGCCAATCCTGTTGCGACATTCTGGACAGCAGCCCAGATGCTGGAACATCTTGGCGAGAAGGACGCGGCGGATCGTCTGATGAATGCGGTCGAGCGGGTAACCGAGGCCGGGATACTGACCCCCGATGTCGGAGGAACCGCGGATACAAAATCGGTGACCGAAGCCGTCTGCAACGCAATAGCTGGCTCCAACATCCTTTAGGTCGTCAATTCCAAAGAGATGAAGGACAGGGAGGAGACCATGTCGACATTCGAAAAGAAAAGCCGGCAGAATGTATTTGCCGGCCTCATCTTCCTGGCGATTGCTGCCCTGTTTGCCATCCAGGGCATGCGTTACGATCTTGGGACCTTGCTTCAGATGGGGCCGGGCTTCTTTCCGGTCGTGCTTGCAGGCATGCTGGGTATCCTTGGCGTTGTGGTTTTCATCGCGGGTATCCGGCAGTCGCCCGAGCCCGTGGATGGTCCAGTTGCCTGGCGTGCAATCGTGCTCATCTGTCTTGCCCTGGCGATCTTTGCAGCCGGTGCTCGCGCTCTGGGCCTGGTTCCTGTCGTTTTGTTGTGCACGTTCCTGACCGCCATGGCCTCGCAAAAGAATTCGGTGGTTTCAGCGGCAATCATGTCGGCGGTGATGGCTGCACTTTGTTATCTCATATTCAAGGTAGGCCTGGCAGTGACCCTGCCGACCATCGGTCCGTGGTTCGGGATTTGAGGTACGCGTGATGATGGACCTCATATCAAATCTTTCGCTCGGTTTCGAAACCGCCCTGACGCCCGTCAACATCGTCTGGTGTTTCGTTGGTGTTCTTCTGGGGACCCTGGTCGGTGTTCTTCCCGGCATTGGGCCCACGGCGACCATTGCCATGTTACTGCCGATCACCTTTACCTTTTCGCCCGTGACATCGCTGATCATGCTGTCGGGGATCTATTATGGTGCGCAGTACGGTGGTTCAACCACAGCCATCCTGATCAATCTTCCAGGAGAAAGTTCGTCCGCTGTCACTGCAATCGACGGCTATCAGATGGCGCGCAAAGGACGGGCCGGCCAGGCCCTGGCAACCGCTGCATTGGGCTCATTCTTTGCCGGCTGTGTTGCGACAATGCTATTGGCAATCGCAGCGCCGCCGCTTGCCTCGGTTGCCTTGCGATTTGGCGCTCCGGAGTATTTCGCGCTGATCGTTCTCGGTCTGCTGGTCTCGATCTCGCTTGCGCATGGCTCGGTCGTCAAAGCGCTCGGCATGATCGTGATTGGCCTCCTGTTGGGCACGGTTGGCCAGGACATCTATACAGGCCAGGAACGCTATACTTTCGGGCGGCTCGAATTGTACCAGGGGATCAATTTCGTCTCGATCGCCGTCGGTGTCTTCGGCGTTTCCGAAATCTTCCGCAATCTTCAAAACGAACAGGCACGTGAAGTCGGTGTGAAGCATGTGTCCAATCTCTGGCTGAGCAGGGAAGATTTCCGCCGCATCATCAATCCGGTATTGCGGGGTACGGTCCTTGGCTCATTGCTGGGTGTTCTGCCCGGTGGTGGTCACGTCCTTTCATCTTTTGCCAGCTACTCACTGGAAAAGAACTTCTCCAAGACACCGCAAGAATTCGGGCATGGAGCAATTGAAGGTGTCGCCGGGCCGGAAAGCGCCAATAACGCTGCCGCGCAGACATCCTTCATTCCACTTTTAACCCTTGGCATTCCGGCGCATCCGGTCATGGCGCTGATCATCGGGGCGTTCATCCTGCAGGGCATTACACCTGGCCCCGAAGTCATTACGAGCCAGCCGGCATTGTTCTGGGGCATCATTGCCTCGATGTGGATCGGCAATCTGCTGTTGGTTGTGTTGAACCTGCCCTTGATCGGGCTGTGGGTAAAAATGCTGACGATCCCGTATCGGATGCTGTTCCCCGCAATTGTCATCTTTGCGTCCATTGGTTGTTATTCGATCAACAACAATCCGTTTGACGTCTATGCCATCATTGTTGCGGGCCTTCTGGGATATGTTCTGATCCGTTTTGGGTGTGAGCCGGCCCCTTTGCTTCTCGGTTTCGTCCTTGGGCCACTGCTTGAAGAACATCTTCGCCGGGCGATGATCATCTCGAGAGGTGATGCCACCGTTTTTGTTACCAGTCCGATTGCCGCCTCGTTGCTTGCGATCGGATTCGCGTGCATCATAATCGCATTGATACCCGCCATTCGTTCAAAGCGGGACGAAGTCTTTGTCGAAGATGACTGAGGCAATGCGAATGCCAGCCTTCCTGCACGAAGGCTGGCCCGGACTGGATTGTGGCGTTGAAGGACTAGCCGGTAACAGATGACAGAAATGCAATGGAGTGACCGCAGCATACGCAAACTGCTTCGAGACATGTTTGATGCCGCGGTGGCGAGCGCCAGCCCCAAGGATGCGATCCCAAGGTATCTGCCTGAACGTCCAAAAGGGCGATGTGTTGTCGTTGGTGCCGGGAAAGCATCAGCGGCCATGGCCGCAGCCCTTGATGCGGCATGGCCGGATGTCGAGCTTGAAGGTGTCGTTGTCACACGCTACGGTCACGCAGTTCCGTCAGGGCGCATCAAGATCATTGAGGCCTCTCACCCGGTCCCGGATGAGCGAAGCGTCGTGGCCGCCACCGAGATATTGGCGGCGGTGCGCGGCCTGGGCCCGGACGATCTCGTCGTGGCTCTGATTTCCGGTGGCGGTTCGTCGCTCCTTGTTTCGCCTGCCGGCGCCATGACACTCGTTGACAAGAAGGCGGTCAACCAGGCGCTTCTGGCAAGTGGGGCGACCATCTCCGAGATGAATACCGTGCGAAGGCATCTTTCCGGGATCAAGGGCGGTCGCCTGGCAAAGGCAGCCCAGCCGGCGCAGTTGGTGACATTGATCATCTCTGATGTTCCAGGAGACAATCCGTTGGATATTGCTTCGGGCCCGACCATTGTCGACCTGACAAGCAAGGAAGATGCGAGAAACATCGTTGCCCGTTACAGACTGAACCTCCCGGATACGGCGCATGAGGTTCTTCAAGGCGCCGAGGATCCGAGGCTTAATGACCAGATCGGAAGGATCCAGCTGATTGCCACCCCGGCAATGGCGCTCGATGCTGCTGCAGAGGTTGCACGGCGACATGGCGTGACACCGCTTGTCCTGGGTGATGCACTTGAGGGTGAAGCGAAGGAACTTGGACGGGTTTTGGCAGGCATTTCCATGTCGGCAAAAACGCGTGGCCTTCCGATCAAGGGTCCGGCCGTACTTCTTTCCGGTGGTGAGGGCACCGTCACATTGGGGGATGCGCGCGAAGGTCGTGGAGGACGCAACACTGAATTCCTGCTGAGCCTGGCCCTCCAATTGAAAGCCATGGACGGTATCTGGGCAATCGCTGGCGATACAGATGGAATCGATGGCATCGAGGACGCAGCCGGTGCCATGATTTCGCCAGACAGCCTCAACCGCATGAAGGAAAAAGGTGTAAATCCACGAGAGGCACTTGATGCGCACGACAGTTATACGGCGTTCAAGGCAATCGACGATCTGATCTTGATCGGGCCAACCTTGACGAACGTCAATGATATTCGTGCAATCATGGTTGTTTGACGCATTCCGGAACTTGTTTTCAGGCAGGGCCGGTCGATAGGAATGGCATATGTTTAAGCTCGTGATCGCACACATTTCTGGTCAACCGGCTGCCAGCGTCGCCAGTGATGTTCGACAAAACGAAAAAGCAGCGTGGTGTGATAGAAATGTGCTCCGAAATTAAAGTGCCAGAACCTGACCTGCTGGCACGCGCGACAGAATTCCTGTTGTCGCACGGGCTGAACGCGCCACAGGCAAAGTCGCTTGCAACGATCCTTGTTGCGGCGCAGCGTGATGGAAGCTGGTCCCACGGTCTCCAACGTCTGCCCGGCACGTTGGACACGATGGCTCACCCCAGGTTCAACAAACTGGCGGATCCGCGGCTTGAGGACCTGACGCCGGCTGTGGTCCGTGTCGACGCAGAGTTCGGCTTTTCTTGTCTGGCGGCCGAACGCGGCGTTCCGGCTCTGATCGAGAAGGCAAAACGGATCGGAATTGCACTGCTTGCCGTGACGAACGGCTTTCACTCGACTGCCTTGTGGCCGATGGTTGAACGTATTGCGAACGCCGGGCTTGTCGGCCTCTCCATGAACCCGACCCATGCATGGGTTGCTCCGGCAGGTGGAACAAGAGGCTTGCTCGGCACCAATCCGCTCGCTTTTTCATGGCCGCGCGAGAACAAGCCCCCTTACGTCTTCGACTTCGCAACGTCTGCGGCATCACGTGCAGATATTGCCATGCACAGAAACTCCGGCGCGGTAATCCCCAGTGACTGGGGACTAAACATCGACGGAGAGCCTACCAACGATCCAGCGGAAGTTCTTGCAGGTGCGATGCTTCCGTTCGGCGGGCACAAGGGCTCGGCGATTGCGACGATGATCGAACTGATGAGCGGGCCTCTCATCGGGGATCGCACCAGTCGACAATCGCAGGATTTCGACATGGCGACGAGCGCTGCTCCTTGTCACGGTGAATTGCTGGTCGCTTTCTCGCCCGAGATCATTGGTGGAGCGAAAGCGAAAGACAATGCCGAAGCGGTTTTTGCTGGCTTTTCCGCCCAGGATGCGCGGTTGCCGGGCGATCGCCGCTACAAGATGCGTAATAAAAGTGCGCTTGAAGGCATCACGGTTTCCAGCGCATTGCTGGAACGAATTCAGACTATGAGGGCATGATCCGGGCCTCGACAAAGTCCGCCACGACACGCCTATATGGTTGAACCGGATAAACCACGTTCATCTAGCCAGGATACGATCCAGTGCCTGGCTCTTCCGTCAGCTTTTGCCTAAGGTCAATGTCTTGCGCGCACGATCAGTAGTCACCGCTTCGGCCGAAGGACCGATCATTGCTTGTGATGAGCCGCTGAGCTTTTGGGGTGGTATCGATCCGGCACGTGGAACCGTGATCGACGTTCATCACCCGCTGCATGGACAGAACATCAGTGGCGCCATCCTGATGATGCCCTCTACACGCGGCTCTTGTTCGGGATCAGGCGTTCTGCTTGATCTTGCATTGTCAGGGCGCGGGCCAGCAGCACTGATCTTTTGTGAGCCTGAGGATGTCGTGACGCTCGGTGCGCTGATCGCCTCCGAGATGTTTGGATGCAAATTGCCGGTATTGCGTTTGTCGGAAGATGATTTTGCGGCACTGGCACGCGAAAACTTCGCATCCATCACGCCGAAGGCGGTCCGTGCTGGCCAGATGGACTTGCAACTGGAAGACGCCGGCAATGGCGCGCTTGTGCTCACTGACCGTGACGAGGCGATGCTTGCTGGTCTGCATGGCACCGCTGCAAAACAGGCCATGCGTATCGTGTGCGCCATGGCGGCACAGCAGGGGGCAACTGAGCTCATCGATGTTACCCAGGCGCATATTGACGGGTGCATTTATGCCAGCCCTGCCAATCTGACCTTTGCGGAAAAGATGGCGGGGATGGGAGCAAAAGTCTGCGTTCCAACAACCATGAACGCGATTTCGGTGGACCATCTGAACTGGAAGGCTCAAGGGGTTGCAGCGGAATTTGGCAATCCGTCCCAGCGTCTGGCCGACGTTTATGTACAGATGGGCTGCCAGCCGACCTTCACATGCGCGCCCTATCTCTTGCCGACTGCGCCGGCCAAGGGAGAGGCAATTGCCTGGGCGGAATCGAACGCGGTCGTCTATGCCAACAGCGTACTTGGTGCGAGAACGGCCAAACATCCTGATTTTCTTGACCTGTGCATCGCTCTGACTGGTCGTACACCGCTTGCGGGCGTCTATCTTGATGAACATCGCCGGGCACGACGTGTCATTGATATCGATCTGCCTGATGGCGTTGACGATGCCTTCTGGCCATTGGTCGGATATCTGGCGGGCAGAATGTCGCCGGACCGCATACCACTTTTACGCGGCCTTGCACCGGCACGGCCAGGTGAATCGGCGCTGAAGGCGCTTTGTGCCGCATTCGGCACCACTTCGGCAGCACCGATGTTGCATGTTGATGGCATAACCTGCGAGGCTTTCGCAATTGATGACGGGGCCGATTGCCTGGCGGTTTCGCACGAGGATCTTAGAAGGTGTTGGGCCTTGCTTAACGACGGGCCGGAAGCCGTCGAGCTGGTTGCGCTTGGAAGTCCGCATGCGTCGCTTGCGGAATGTCGGGATCTTGCACATGGTCTTGGTGACGCAAGGGTCGCGGTTGCGACGATTGTCACGGTCGGGCGCGCCACGCTTCAGGCTGTGAGGGATGAGGGCATACTGGATATCCTTCAAAAGCGTGGCGTTCAGGTCATTTCCGATCTGTGCTGGTGTTCTATCTGCGAGCCAGTCTTTCCGCCGCATGCACGAACAGTGATGACCAATTCAGGTAAATACGCCCATTACGGTCCGGGACTTTCCGGTCGGGCTGTAAGGCTCGGTAACCTGGCACAATGCATCCGTGCTGCTTTGACAGGACATGCCGCAACGGAGTTGCCGGCGTGGCTCTCGCGAGAGGCTTGATCTCCCATAAGAGGTGCTTGTGCTTGTTGCCACGCTTGCCGCTGATCGCCATGTCATCCCTTCAGCTGGGCACGCGCAAGGATCGTCGTTGCGGGACTGACGAGGCTCACCGCGGTCGATCCAGTGACCACCCGTCTTCTGGATGAAAACGTCGTTTGGGAGGTTGAGGCACGGGAAAATCTCAACTTCACAAAGGGGCTGCCCTCAAACGCGAACGACAGGCTAATGCATGATCCTTGTCATGCGGTCTGTGACGACAGGCTTGCCTTTTTGGACAGCGATCATTTTTCGCAATTTCTATTGACGACTCTTCCATTAAGCTGAAGTTCCAGCGCTCAAAGTCGATCTTTCCCTTGCACCGCGGGCATTTGGCGGGATTTTAGGCTGACGACTTTCTGACTACACTGTAATGCTACCGATAAGTTCCCTCGCGCGGCGCTGGAGGTATACTCTTACAAAGTCAGCGTCTTTGGAAACCTAGTGGGTGTTCTCAAGAATTTCGCGCTTGCGCAGATCCTCGATAGCCGCGATTGCCTCTTCAGCGGACCAGCCAGCCTTGACGGCCGCGTCGACAATCCTTGCCTCGCATTCGAGCGCCAATCTGTTGTAGACGGGCTCAATCGCCTCCTGGAGGGTCAGGATGTGGTCGTCGGATTTTACATGAATATGCGCCGACATTGCCATCGTCGTCTCCATTCATCTGATGGGTTGAAATTCAAAATCCCCGGAAATGAGATTTGTTCCGGGAGTTGCTGTTTAATTGTCATAAGTTGCGCAGCGTGTCAGCGGTACGGATAAACTTCTCCAGACTTAATCGTATCGGCGGATTGCACAAGGAAATCGCCTGAGATCTCGCCGTAACGACTGATAGCCATCAAGGTCAAACGAGGCAGAACCAACGTGAGAACTGTCTCCGGTGAGCGCTGCAGCATGGCAGTCCCCGAGATCATCATCGATGGGCTGCGTTTCGGCTGGCAAGGGCAATCAACGCCCCCAGCCATATCTTTCCCTCTTATGGTTTTCATGTTGCCACTGCATATTCATCGTCTCGGGACCGCAGTAACACTTTGCCCCGGAATTACGATAATTGCGCCAGAATCTCAAATCTGTCGGCATTTTGTCGCGGCGCGCCAGCTTTTCTCCTCTTGCCGGGCTTTGGAGAGAGATTTGCTCATCATCGGCGCGTCATGAAACCGCTGTTTCTGTTCTAGTGCGAGTGCAGCTTCCATAATTGCTTCAAGAGTACGGAAGAATGTGATGACAATCCACAATACCTCCGGCCCACATCTGGCCGAACTTGCCGCAACGTCTGATAGACAATTTGGTTCGCTTGATCTTGCAGGGCGTCTGTCGCTCGCGGCTTCGATCGGCCGTGCGGTGTTTACGACCAGTCTCGGAATAGAAGACCAGGTTATTACTGCAGCGATCGGCCTCGGCCGGCCGGATATCACGATCGCCACCCTAGAAACGGGACGCCTGTTCCCCGAAACCCTCGCCTTGATGACTGAAACCGAGGAGCGTTTCGCCATCGAGATCCGTCGTTTTTATCCGGATCCGGCAGATGTCGAAGACTATATTGCCCGCTACGGTCTCAATGGCTTCTACGAAAGCGTCGAGGCCCGCCATGTCTGTTGTGGTCTGCGTAAGCTAAAGCCGCTTGCGCGTGCTCTTGAAGGTGCTGCTGTCTGGGTTACCGGATTACGTCGTGGCCAGTCGGGCAATCGATCAGAGATTTCCTTCGTGGAATACGATGCCGAGCGCGGCCTTATCAAGGTCAATCCCCTCGCTGACTGGTCGCTAGAGCAGATCAATACTTATGTCGAAAAAAATGTCGTCCCCATCAATCCGCTTCACAGGCGCGGCTATCCGTCGATCGGTTGTGAGCCCTGTACGCGTGCGATCAAACCAGGTGAGCCGGAGCGTGCCGGCCGATGGTGGTGGGAAAATGATGAAAAGCGCGAATGCGGTCTGCATGTCCCGGATGTGACTGCTGCATCGTCGAATTCGAGTGCCTTGTAATCGGCGGATGAGCGTTCGCCCCGGAGATCATTGTTAATGTCAAATGTCCACTACGCAGCAGAGCCCAGGTCTGCTCCGTCATCCAAGCCACTACTCGATCCGCATCTCAAGTCGCTGGAAAATGAAGCAATCCATATCTTCCGGGAGGTCGCCGCCGAGTTCGAGCGTCCGGTGATGCTCTATTCCATCGGCAAGGATTCGTCCGTTCTTCTGCACCTTGCCCGCAAGGCCTTTCATCCCGGCCGTATACCGTTTCCGCTGCTGCACGTTGATACAGGCTGGAAGTTTCGCGAAATGATCCGGTTTCGCGATGAAATTGCTGAATATTATGATCTTGATCTCGTTGTTCATACCAATCCGCGCGGCAAGGTGGAAAACATCACTCCGTTCACATACGGATCGTCTCGCTATACCGACATCATGAAGACAGAGGCACTGCGCCAGGCCCTCGACGCAGGTCGCTATGATGCCGCCTTTGGCGGCGCTCGTCGCGACGAGGAGGCAAGCCGTGCCAAGGAGCGGATCTATTCTTTTCGCACACCGGAGCACCGGTGGGATCCGCGCAATCAACGTCCGGAACTGTGGAACGTCTATAATGGCATGATCCGAACAGGTGAAAGTGTCCGATCGTTTCCGCTCTCCAACTGGACCGAGGTGGATATCTGGCGCTACATCCAGGCCGAAGACATCCCGCTGGTGCCGCTCTATTTCGCGGCGGAACGCCCCTATGTCGAGCGCGACGGCATGATGATCCTGGCCGAGGATCCGCGCCTTGAACTGCTGCCAGGCGAAACCGTCCAGACAGGACATATCCGGTTCCGCACTCTCGGCTGCTTTCCGCTGACTGGCGCCATCCGCTCGCGCGCAACGACGCTCGACGACGTGATTGCCGAGCTCGAGATCGCCACTGTCTCCGAACGTCAGGGCCGTGCCATCGACCGCGACCAGTCTGCTTCGATGGAGAAGAAGAAACGCGAAGGATATTTCTGAGATGACTGCCTCTGCCACAGCCGCTTCGCTCGTTCATCCCATGGGAGAGACGTCTCCGGTGAGCCGCGACATGCGTCCCTTGCGCCTTATTACATGCGGCAGCGTCGATGATGGAAAGTCGACATTGATCGGGCGGCTTCTCTGGGACACCAAGGCCGTCAAGGAGGATCAGGCTGCCAATCTGGAACGTGATTCCGGTCAGCAGAACGATCTTGGCCTGCCTGATTTTGCGCTTTTGCTCGATGGTCTCCAGGCGGAGCGTGAGCAAGGCATCACGATCGATGTCGCATACCGCTATTTTTCTACCGAACGACGCTCCTTCATCGTCGCCGATACACCCGGGCACGAGCAGTACACGCGCAACATGGCAACCGGGGCATCGACTGCGGACCTCGCTGTCTTGCTCGCCGATGCGCGTGTCGGACTTCTCGAACAGACCCGCAGGCATGCCACGATTGCTGCATTGATGGGCATCAACCAGTTTGTTCTCGCGGTTAACAAGATTGACCTTGTGGAATACGACAAGGCTGTCTTTGATCGCATTGCGAACGATTTCAGGGAACTGGCGATGTCGCTTGGAGTGCGACAGGTCACCGCTATTCCAATGTCTGCCCTCAAGGGCGAAAATGTTGTCTATCCGGCTGGAACCGTGATGCCCTGGTATGATGGTCAAACGCTCATCGAGACGCTGGAGCTTGCCACGGCACGTTCCGCGCAGTCCGGTGGCTTTCGTCTGTCGGTGCAGCGCGTTGCACGACCGGGGGAAAGCTTTCGTGGTTATCAGGGTACGGTTGCAGGTGGCTCGGTAAAGCCAGGTGACAGCGTCGTGGTGCTGCCATCGGGGACGATCGCCAACGTCAAGCAGATCGTCACATTCGACCTTGTTCGAAATGCTGCTGTTGCAGGTGATGCGGTTACACTTGTTCTCGATCGGCAAGTGGATATCGCGCGCGGTGACATGATCGTGTCGCTTGATGCACAGCCCATGAGTGGCCTGGAATTCGAAGCTCAGGTCGTTGCCTTGCAGCCCGCAGGTATCGAACCTGGAAAACGCTACTGGCTGAAAAGCGGCAGCAGGCGCCAGCGTGTGTCTTTGAAGCCGGTATCCCAGCTCGAATTGGCTACCGGGTCGTGGCAACCGCATTCGCAACCTTTGCCAATGAACGCTATTGGTCTGGTTCATCTTACTTTTGACGAACAGGCGGTGTTCGATACCTATGAGCAGAACCGCTCCACGGGCGCATTCATCCTCATTGATCCGGAAACGTATGAGACAGTTGCTGGCGGCATGATCAGTGCCCGGCGCCAGGGCGGTATCGGTATCCGCCATGATGGCGAGCGCGTCATCCTGTCATTGCCTCCGGATCTTGCCGACCAGCTCATGGCAAGTGCGTTGTTTGCCAATCGCAGAGATGAGACGGATATTCGACGGATGACGGCATCGCAGGCCGCAGACCTCTTTTCGGATGCAGCCATTGACATCTGACATGCTGACAGACCGCTTCATAGAAGCATTGGGGCCATTTTGCCTTTGAGGTGAGGCAGGGCTGTGCGTCTCTCAATCATATGAGAGGCGCCCCTTGCCAAACTGAACCGCGTTGTCAAAAGCCGTTACCGATCGCTTGTGGCAGCCCTTGGATTGACCCAGGGCTCCTGATTTGATCGCGGCAGTGGCTGGCGGCCAAGGATATGGTCGGCAGCCTTTTCGCCGGTCATGATCGAAGGTCCGTTGAGATTTCCATAGGTGATGTGCGGGAAGATTGATGAATCTGCAACCCGAAGCCCGTCGATCCCGATAACCCGGCATTCGGGGTCAACAACGGCCTGCGGGTCGTTCCTGTCACCCATCTTGCATGTTCCGCACGGATGATAGGCACTTTCCAGGTTATCGCGCAGGAACGCATCGATTTCTTCATCGCTTACAACCGTCTCGCCGGGCTGGATCTCGGGGCCACGATAGAGATCGAACGCCTTCTGGCCGAAGATCTCACGCGTCAGACGCACACAATGGCGAAATTTCTGCCAGTCTTCTTCGTGGCTCATATAGTTGAAGCGGATGACGGGGTCATCTTGCGGGTCGGACGAACGTAGCGTCACGCTGCCTCGCGACTTGGAAAGATTGTAGCCGACATGGACCTGGAAGCCGTGGCTCTTGGCTGCGGCGCGGCCGTCATAGGAAATGGCAACCGGGAGGAAGTGATATTGGATATCGGGTTGTTTCAGGCCAGGTGCGGAACGTATGAAGGCGCAGGATTCAAACTGGTTGGAGGCACCAAGCCCTGTCTTGGACAGGAGCCATTGCGCGCCTGCCACGCCTTGCCAGAACCAGGGCAGCCAGGAATAGAGAGACACCGGTTTCGTGGAAATCTGCTGGAAGTAGAATTCCATGTGATCCTGGAGGTTGGCGCCAACGCCCGGAAGATCCAGCTTTACCTCTATGCCATTGTCGCGCAGATGGTCAGCAGGCCCGATACCCGACAGCATCAGGAGCTTTGGCGAGTTGAAGGACGAGGCAGCGACGATAACCTCCCGATGTGCCTGGACTATTTCCAGGCGACCGCCGCGCTTGATCTCGACACCTGTCGCCCGACCATTTTCGATTACGATCCTCTGCGCAAAGCCGTTGATGAGTTGTACGTTCTTGCGCTTTAGCGCTGGTCTGAGATAAGCGTTTGCTGCTGACCAGCGACGTCCCATGTGGATCGTCTGCTCCATCAGGCCGAAGCCTTCCTGCTTGGAGCCGTTATAATCGTCTGTGAGTTCGAACCCGGCTTGCTTGCCGGCCTCAATGAAAGCGTGGAACAGCGGATTGACGAACGGCCCGCGGCGGACATGCAAAGGGCCGTTCTTTCCACGCCAGCCATCCTCGCCGCCATGGCTGGTTTCCATGCGTTTGTAATAGGGGAGCACATCCGCGTAAGACCAACCGCGTGCGCCAAGTTCTTCCCAGCGATTGAAATCCTCGCTATGCCCGCGGACATAGACAAGACCATTGATCGATGAAGAGCCGCCAATCACCTTGCCGCGTGGTGCGGTTATGCGTCGATTGTTGAGATTGGGCTCCGGTTCGGAAAGATAGCCCCAATTGTAGCGCTTCATGCTCATGGGCCAGGCAAGTGCCGCCGGCATCTGAATGAACGGGCCGACATCGGAACCACCGGCCTCAATTACGATGACTGAGTTCTTTCCGTCTTCCGACAGGCGATAGGCCATCGCCGAACCTGCTGAACCGGAACCGATGATGACAAAATCTGCCTGCATATCTTGAACCTCTTATCGTCTTGTCCCTCGTTCATGCCTGGGCGGTTATTCGCCGCCGTCGGGACGAGAGGGATAGTGCTGGTACGCCATATGTCCGCTATGGCGTTCATTGGCTCCGGCCCCTGCAAATGGGCCGGATGGTGCCTTTCGGACGAAGGCACGCTTCGCCTCTCAGTAGGGGGCGTCGACCGGATCCATCGAAACGTAGACCGTTTTCAGTTCGGTATAATGTTCCAGAGCGGCGGTAGAGTTTTCTCGT
Organism: Pseudomonadota bacterium; assembly: GCA_023390055.1. Lineage (GTDB taxonomy): Bacteria > Pseudomonadota > Alphaproteobacteria > Rhizobiales > Rhizobiaceae > Neorhizobium. The sequence continues at coordinate 24,333 of JAEWDP010000018.1, forward strand.
CCGAACCCCGATTGCTTGGAGCCGCCGAAAGGGACCTCCACAGGGCATAGATTGTACGTGTTGATCCACAACATGCCAGCCTGCAACTGATCGACGACACGGTGTGCACGCGACAGATCGTCCGTGAAGACACCGCCTGACAAACCGAATTCGGTTGCGTTGGCGCGCGTGATAACCTCGGTCTCATCCTCGAAATCAAGGACGCACATGACCGGCCCGAATATTTCCTCGCGCGCGATCGTCATGTCGTCGGTGACATCTGCAAAGACGGTTGGCTGTACGTAGTAACCTTTGCTTGAAACAGCATTCGGTATGCCGCCGCCGGTCACCAGCGTTGCCCCCTCGCTCTTGCCCTTGTCGATATAGGCGAGAACCTTGTCATGTTGCGCCTGCGAAATCAGTGGCCCCATCTGCGTGGCGTCGCTCATCGGGTCGCCAATGACGATCTTTTCGGTGCGTTCCTTCAGGCGGCGTAGGAACGCGTCCTTGATGCTCTTTTGAACGAAGACACGTGTGCCGTTGGAGCAGACCTGGCCGGAAGAATAGAAATTGCCAAGCATCGCCCCGCCGATGGCACTGTCGATGTCTGCGTCTTCGAAGACAATCAGCGGTGATTTTCCGCCGAGCTCCATCGTCACATGCTTGAGGTTTCCAGCCGCCGCTGCCGCAACCTTGCGGCCGGTCGCAACAGAGCCCGTCAGCGAGACCTTGGCAACGTCGCGATGGTTCACGAGCAGGGGGCCCGTCTCGCGGTCGCCCTGGATCACGTTAAAGAGCCCTTTCGGCAACCCGGCCTCGATCAGGATTTCGGCGATCTTCAAGGCTCCGAGCGGCGTGTTCTCGGATGGTTTGAAAACCATGGCGTTGCCGGCGGCCAAGGCCGGTGCCGCTTTCCAGCAGGCGATCTGCTGGGGATAGTTCCATGCACCGATCCCGACACAGACGCCGAGGGGAACGCGCTTGGTGTATGCCCAGTCCGACCCAAGCGGAATATGGCTGCCGTTCAATCCGGCAGCGGCGATGCCGCCGAAGAACTCGAAAGCATCCGCACCTGATGTTGGATCGGCAACAATTGTCTCCTGTATGGGCTTGCCGGTGTCCAGGGTTTCCAGTTCTGACAATTCGCGGTTTTTCTCGCGCATGATGTCTGCTGCCCGCCTCAGGATACGGCCGCGTGCAGTCGGGCTCATGGCCGCCCATTCAGCCTGCGCGCGTTTTGCCGAAGCGATTGCCTTGTCGATGATTGCAGGTGTTGCTGCATGCAGTCTTGCAATGATTTCGCCGGTTGCGGGATAGATGGTCTCTATGACCGAACCCGCGGTATCTTCGACATACCTGCCGTCAATGAAATGGCTGGCTTCTGGCTGGCTACGCATGATCATTCTCCGCTGCGTTGGTACGCGACATTTCTGGTGACAGGACTGCGCTTTCCTTGAGGAAGGGTTGAAGTTGCAGGCCCAGGTAATCTTCGGTGAGGGCAATTGATGCGCTACTGCCAGCAGATACAGACTGCAAACTCTGGCGGATGTAGAGCCCGTCGATCATGGCGGCGACACCTTCGGCAATGCGGGCTGCATCGTCGGGCGGACAAAGCCGATTGAGACTGTCGAGAAGATTGGATCGCAGCCTTTTGGTGTAAATCACAAGAAGCCGGCGTACATCTGCTGAGCGTTGTGCCTCGACGTAAAATGCCAGCCATGCCGCAATCGTTTCACGAGTGAACTGATCCGTCTGGAAGGACACGCGGATAATTGCCGACAATCGGTCACGGGGCGCATCAATATGTTCGAGTGCGGCGGCGGCATCCATCCGCAAGCGTCTCAGAAGGCTTCGGATTGCTTCAATGAGCAATTGTTGCTTGCTGCCGAAATAATGATGGGCAAGGGCAGGCGAGACGCCAGCCTCGCGGGCAATGTCGGACATTGTCACATCGAGTGAGCCATGCTGGCCGATGGCTCGCAATGTTGCGTCGACCAGGGCCTTGCGACGCAATGGCTCCATTCCGATCCTGGGCATGAAAGGGCTCTCCGGTTTTCTGTAGGTTATTATTGATTGACTGATCAATCAATAATAACCGCGCTAATTTTTTGTCTTGTGTTGACGCAGAACAATGCTCCTCCAAATTCTCATGCGCAGCTTGTGTAATCTCACTTGAAAACGGGAGAGCGATCATGGTTCTTGGAATGGAAACGCCACATGTGTCGCAGGTGCGGGACCAATGGGGTTGGTTTCTGGCGCTTGGTGTCCTGCTCCTGATCTTTGGTATCGTTGCCTTCTTGAATGTCTTTTGGGCAACGGTCGCATCGGTTTTGTATATTGGCATCCTGATGCTGATCGGCGGTGCCTTCCAGTTTGCACAGGCCTTTCAGGCGAAAGGATGGAGTGGCGCCCTTTGCTGGGGCGTGAGCGGTTTTCTCTATTTCGTCGCTGGCCTGCTGGCCTTTTGGAATCCGGCCCTGACGGCGATAGTGTTCACGCTGTTCATGGCCGCCGCGCTGATCATTGCAGGCGCTGTGAGAGCCTGGGCCGGTCTCAAGATGCGCCCGCTGAAAGGTGCCGGCTGGATCGTTTTTGGTGGTGTAATCACGAGCCTTGCGGGTGTCGTCATCGCTCTCGGATGGCCGGTAAACAGTCTCTGGATACTCGGGCTCCTCCTCGCAGTCGATCTGACGATGCAAGGATGGGCAATGATTGCCTTAGCACTGGCCGTCCGTCGCCAGTGAAGTGTCATCGAACTTTTACACAGCAGACATTGTTGGTGAATTTGAGGGAGCTTCTGCGCGATTTCCAGGTCACACGCGTCTGGAGTTTTGGTGATGACATCGGCCTCATTCAGTCCCATCTGCAATCTCCCAAGTATCAATCAGATGCGTCGAGTGTGACATTCTAACTTTGCGGCTACACGGGAACCACGAAGGAACCTGCATTACGGAAACAAGCTTGACGTTTGTACCGGGTTCGGGGGGGCAGGGGACGGCTTGGGAAATTAGCTCGATAGAGCGCGCGCCGTCAGTCAAGCGATGCTTGCGCGATCAGACAAGCTCGAGGTGAAGCCTGCGTCCGACGGCATTGGCGGCGCGCGTCAGGACGGCCAGCGTGACTCCCTGATACTCAGGATCAAGAAGGCGATCGAGCTGCGACCGACTGGTATGAAGCCGCTTCGCCATCTCGGCTTTGCCTATATTCTGCTCCTTCATCGCCTGCTCAAGCTGATAGGCGAGCACGCGTTTGATGGCGTGTACCGTCGTCTCTTCGTAGAAAAAATTTTGCGGGCAGCTTCTTCGGATGATCGATCATTGCCCGCGATGTACCATAAATGGTACTCCGTCGCGATCATTTTCAAGATCGATGAAGAGGCGCACCTGTGGTGTGACAATCTGGAGAGATAGAGTATTGCCGCATCCAGAAATGTTGCCGAGAACATGTTTCGCTGCCCAATGCAAATGTTCCAAAGCTACTTGTTAACTGCAGGACTCTGTGAAGGCCGCCAGCGACTGCCCTTATGCTCCGATGACTTATAGAAGTTTCGGCCCAACTCCACCTCGCCATTCCTTGAGGTGACTTTCCAGCTCTGGCATGGATCATCAAGGACCGAGAACATATCAAGCAGTACCGCAGGTGGCTGGTAAACAGCAACGTGCGGGATCGACACTGCGTGGCCAGTTCGTATCCGCTCCAGTAGCTGACGTACCTGGCGTTCGCTCAAATCAAGAACATGCGTCGCTGGCACTACTTCATCCGGCCAGCGATCACCTTTGACAAAATCTCGATCCGCTGCAGGTCCCGCGGGTTCATCGCAATCAATCTCATCTGCAATCTCGCAGGCATCAATTAATAGACGCGGCACCCGAACCCTCTGCGGTGTTTAGCGAGACATATTGACACCGCGACGGTTGCACGCCTTTCCATGGTCACACCTGCGCCTTAAGTCTACCTCACCGCAAACATGAGGAGAACTCGATGTCAGTCCCCACGGAGATGCGCTATGTTGACTTGGCCGGCTTCGGTGGTCCGGACGTCATGAAGCTTTCGGCAGGACCGGTACCCGAACCCCGTCCTGGTGACCTGATCGTCAAGGTGGACGCAAGCGGCGTCAATCGGCCCGATATCGCACAGCGCAGTGGCAATTATCCGCCGCCCAGGGATGCAAGCCCGATACTTGGACTTGAGGTTGCCGGCACCGTCGTGGCCCTTGGCGAAGGGACGACTGAGTTTGCCATCGGCGACAAGGTGTGCGGGCTCGCCAATGGTGGCGGCTATGCCCAGTACTGCGCAGTGCCGGCTGGACAGGCATTGCCCTTTCCGACTGGATATGACGCGATCAAGGCAGCCGCGATTCCCGAAACCTTCTTTACCGTTTGGGCAAATCTGTTTCAGATGGCGGGACTGACAGAAGGAGAACGCGTCCTCATCCACGGTGGAACCAGCGGTATTGGTACGACTGCAATCCAGCTGGCAAAGGCGTTTGGTGCCGAAGTTTATGCAACTGCGGGGTCGCCAGAAAAATGCACGGCCTGCGAAAACCTGGGGGTGCGCCGGGCCATCAATTACCGTGAGGAAGACTTTGTTGAAGTCATCAAGTCAGAGACTGGCGGAAAGGGCGTCGACGTTGTTCTCGACATGATCGGAGCTCGCTATTTCAATCGTAATCTCAGCGCTCTTGGGAGGGACGGCTGTCTGGCGATCATCGCTTTCCTTGGTGGTGCCGTTGCTGACACCGTCAATCTGGCGCCGATCATGGTGAAGCGCCTGACCGTTACGGGCTCGACCATGCGGCCACGCACGGCGGAAGAGAAAAAAGCGATCCGAGACGATCTGAAGGACCAGGTCTGGCCATTGCTGGAGAGTGGCGTTGTGGCCCCTGTCGTTCATTCGGTCATGCCGTTCGAACAAGTCGCCGAAGCCCATCTTTTGATGGAGAGTAGCAAGCATATTGGCAAGATTGTCCTTGACCTTCGGTGATACCATCGATGCACAAACCTTCGGACATGTCTGGTCAGTGAGGTGGCATCGCTGACGAATAAAGTTTCAGCGCCACGTCCGCCAATTCCCGGTCGCTAAACCACTCTTATAGACATGGATGCGGGGCGCTCAGGTGAGGAAGGCCGTTCGGTTGAGAGCGTTGCCATCATTCTCAGGAGCCGATTCTGAACTTGCGTATGCTAAGTCGATGCCAGGGTTTCTCAACTCAATTAGATGCAGTCCCGTTCATAAAATGTGGCTTGCAATACTTTGAAGGAATTCCTAGCTTTCAGTTATCGTCAACGTAATGAAAGGAAGGTGATCCAATGTCGAGTGAGATTTCGGTCTGCGTTTCGTACTTTGGAAAGGTGATGGTCTTGACGGGGCAGCCCTCGGCCTGAACACATCTTCCTTTGGACGTTGCAAACGTCCAGGTTCGATATACCGGGCCAAAACTCATGGAAGGGTCGCCAAAAGCGACCCTTTTCCTGTTTCTGGGACAAAGACCCAGGCTTCTGGCTTCCCGTTCACAATCCATGCAAGGTAAGGATTGCAATCCTATGCGCCTGGCGCATAGGTGGCCTGTTTGTTGAGCACTTATAAGACATCTCCTGCATCTCTATATAGTAGTTATCGAAGCAAAGAGAGCGAACAACGACTGGGCGCTGGGCTTCGAAAACCCACAGAAAGGGGATCATCATGAACGTCGCACGTACTTTCAACAATTGGCGCAGATACCGTCAGACTGTTAACGAACTTGGTCGCATGACCCCGCGTGAACTCAACGATCTCGGTATCGCACAAGGCGATATTCGCCGCATCGCACGCGAAGCAGTCGGCTTCTAAGTAGCAGTCCGGCCGATCAACTGGCGGCCACCTGTCTAATGAAAACGCCCGTCATATGCGGGCGTTTTGCATATGCAGTAACCTTCACAGCCCGATGCGGCCGATTGCTGGTACCTTGATCCCTGGTTTGAAGAAATCCAGGCCCGCGACCAGGCCGAAAAGATGGACTTCCAGCCCGCTGCGCATACCCACCGAAATTCCAGCCAGTCCACCGAGCGTCACATGAATGTTGCGCCAGTCTTCATCGAGATGGATGATGGCTCCATCGGGCAGGAAGTCACGGCCCACGGCATGGGGCGGCAGGACAGCACCGATCTGCGGGACGGTGCGTAATATATGGGCAATGAAACTGTTTGAGTTCGGGCCTGGGAAAAGCCTGTAGTCGCCTGGTTTCGCATGGGGATACCTGGCGATGGCATGTTCTATCCTGGGGATCAGCAATGCGGCCTCATCTCCGGTGATGGTTTTGACGATCTGCGGCCTGTTCGAATACCAGTAAGCATCTGCCGGCCGATGGTTGAGCCGGATAGGTGTGCCCCAGCCAACCTTGTCATAACGCGTATAGGATGAAGCTCCATTCTTCTTGGTGACGATCCAGGCGTGGCTTGCGACCGCTCCTTTGATCCCGCCAGTGGTCGCAGAGAAAATGTAGATGGCCGCATCTTCAACGTCGCTTGCCGACGGCAAAATGTTTGCAGATGTCCATCTGGCGTCGCTCCAGCGGCCGGGTCTGTCTTGAATGGCCCACCAGCCGGCCGATGCAAAAGTCGGCAACAGGTAGACGATGAAAATGACCAGAAGCAATCGCTTCAATGATTTCAATCTTTGCACGCGTGCAAGTTCTTTCCCGTTCGGCTATGACCGATTGAAACCGAAAGATCAGGACTTCCCAATGCAAAATCCCGTTACCGTTGAAGTCACCAGAGGCTCAATTGTTGAAAGCCGCCATCAAGGCATGGGCATCGTCGTCGATGCGAAGGGTAAGACGCAGTTCTCCTTTGGAGATGTGGAATGTGCTGTCTTTCCACGTTCGGCCTGCAAGGCTATGCAAGCCTTGCCCCTGATGGAGAGCGGGGCGGCTGACGCTTACGGCTTCGGAAACAAGGAACTGGCGCTTGCCTGTTCATCCCATTCAGGAGAAGACGCCCATGCTGCGCTTGCGGCGTCGATGCTGGCGGCTGCCGGACGAGACGTCTCCGCCCTTGAATGCGGAGCCCATTGGTCATCGCAGCAGGATGTCGTCATCCATCAGGCGCGAACGCTCAGCACGGTGAGCGCCCTTCACAACAATTGCTCCGGCAAGCATTCCGGTTTCGTATGTGCAATCTGCCATTGCGGCTACGAGATTGAAGGCTACGTAAATTACGACCATCCATTGCAGGCAGATATTCGCGCGACGATGGGAAGCCTCACTGGTTCGATACTGGCTCACGACAATTGCGGTGTGGACGGCTGCTCCATCCCGACCTATGCCGTCCCCCTGAAGGGGCTTGCACACGGATTTGCGAAGATGGCAACAGGGCAGGGACTTGAACCTGTCCGAGCCAAGGCATCACGCAGACTGATCGATGCCTGCATGGCAGAGCCCTTCTATGTTGCCGGCAGCAAGCGTGCCTGCACGCGACTGATGCAGGTGGCGCCCGGTGAGATCTTTGCAAAAACGGGTGCTGAGGGCGTATTCGTGGCCGTGCTCCCCAGGCAGGGGCTTGCAATGGCCGTCAAATGCGTGGACGGGGCGACCCGCGCTGCGGAAGCAATGATCTCCGCGCTGATTGCCCGTTACTTCGACAAGGACGGCGAGATCCACCACAAGCTGATGGCAATGGCTAATCGCCCGATGAAGAACTGGAACGGTATTCATGTCGGCGACGTGCGCGTGAACGGCGCACTATTTGCTTGAAAGCCGTGACAGGTTGTATTTCTCATCGCAAGACTGTCTGCAAAGGCAATTGACGCTTTGCCGAATGTATCATGTTCACCTGCCGTTCGTTCAACGGTGCCGCGCTTTGTGTTGATGCAGTGATTGGTGGCCAAAGATAATGGCCCCCTTCTTGAAGGTGCGCGTTTTTCGCGAATGTTCAGACAGCTGACATACAGACGATCAAGCCGCCGCGATATCTACGCTGGCTCCATGAGCCGTCTTTCCCATACCGTCTTGAAGGCCGGTCGTGCCTGGCAGACTTCAAGCCACGTTTTGATATGCGGATAGGTTGAAAGCAAAGAGGCATGGCCCTGCGCATAGCGGACGACTTCGGCCATGATGATATCGGCCGCGGTGAAGCGATTGCCAACCATGTAGGAATTCAAATGAAGGTGCTTATCAAGAACACCAAATGGACGCGCAAGGGTTCGCACGGCGGTGTCGATTTTTGCCGCCCCCTCAACCGTCGCTTCGCTGTTGTTGCCATAGCAAGTCTGGATGCTCAGGGCCGGTGCCTCCACACTTGATGCGGCAAACAGTGCCCATTGCATCATCATGGCGTCTTCCCTCGCATCCCTCGGGGCAAGATCGCTGCCGTACTTCTTTGCAAGATAGAGCGTGATCGCAAGCGATTCATGCAAGACAAACCCGCCGTCGTCCATTGCCGGGACAAGGCCCATCGGATTGATCGCCAGAAATGCCGCAGAAGCGGTGTTGAGCGGCGCATTGGCATTGTGCGGGTCTGCCAGGCGATAGGCTTGAATGACCGGTACGTGGTCGTATGGCATACCGAGTTCTTCGAGAAGCCAGAGCGGTCGGGTGGCGCGTGAGCGATAGACGCCATAGATTTTCAGCATGCGGTTTGTCCTCCGAGGCAATCGCGGCAGGCTAAGGAGAAACCCGCCTCAAAGGAAGGTCTGTTTGCGTTACCTTGCGACAAATTGTTCCAACGGATCAGGTAAGCCTGTTGCCCTCGATCGTCAGATGGGAAAACTGACCGCCACCGGTGGCAAGTTCGCCGGTTACCGCATCGTGCCAGAGAAACCCGATGATTGCACCGTCTGGGGTCTCATCAAACAGATTGCCGTTGATCAGCGCTCCTTCCGGCTCTTCTGCAACAGAAACTGCGCAACCGATCCTCGCCTTGCGAATGATGTTGGCCGTTATCACGACATTGCGCAGATAAGGCCCCCAGCCAACAAGCATTCCCCAGCGCGGCACGTTTTCGATCACGTTGTTCGAGACGACTGTATCCGCCTCGACGCCAATCCCGATGCCGAAGCCAACACTGTCATGAATATAAGGTCCCGAAAGGGAGATGTTTCGAACGATGTTGTTTGCGACGACGGCAAGTCGTCCGCCTTCGTTGAAGTTGGCAATCGAGATACCGTTGGCGGCTTTGTCCACGAGATTGCCTTGCACCAGCGCGCCCTCAAAGCCAAATTCGCTATAGATTGCCGTCTCACCTGATGAAATGCACTGATTGCCACTGATCTGGACATTGGAAGCGGCGTTTGCGCGGATTGCGCTAAAGGCGCTGTTCAATATGTGGTTACCGGAAACAATGACGCCATCGGCCCTGTAGATGTTGACGGCGTTTCCAAATTGTCCGGTTCCGCCATAGCTGGCGCCGGTATTGGTGATGCGATTGCCGGTAACGATAGAACTGTCTTCACCTTTGTTGCGGCGATGGACGAGGATACCGCCATTGCCGCATCTGTCGATTCTATTGTCAACGATGGCAAGTCCCTCGCTGTCGATGGCGTAGACGGCATATTCGCCAACACCGGAAACCTGGCACTGTTCGATGCGACCGGCGCAGCGTTCGGCCTGTATCGCAGTCTTCGCGCATCGCCTGAATTCGCAATTTTCAATTGTCAGATTGACGGTATCAAAAATTGAAAGGAGCGCAGGTGCCGATGCGGGGAGCGGCCTGTCTGCCCCGTCAAAAACTATGTTGGTAAGCTCGATCCGGTTTTTGCCTTGCGCTTGCACGAAACGATCGCCGCCTGAAAAGACGAGTGTCGTGGCGCCGGCAACGCCTGCAAGCCGTGTTCGGTCTGGAAGTTCCAGACCGGCAATCTCATAACGCCCAGGTGGCAGAAAGACCCATTGGTCATCCTCTCGAGCGGCATCGATCAGTGCGAGAAGCTCCGGGGCCCGGTTCTTGCCTGTCTGCGGAATAAGGTTTGCGTCCTTGCCATTGATCGTACCGCGCATCTGTGCCTGCAAGAGAGCTGGCGCAGCGTTGGTCTGACCGGCGGTCAGGAGACCGGCTGCAAGCCCAAATTGGAACATTCTACGTCTGGTGATCACGGCATCGCCCTTGTCCGATCCGTCGATCCTACACACAACCTCTCTTCGGAGACTTTGGAAAAGCGGTGCAATTTTTACGATTAAATTAAAGGATACGAAGGTTTTTCGCCTCATTGTTCAGACAATCAAGAATAAGCCAAGAATAAGCATTGTCGTCAGATTCAATGGGCCGGGAGCATTGAGTGGGCAATTCATTGTCAAATGATGTGTATGCGGCGATATCGTCGACAGCACTGGAGGATCTGCGCACCCATCTGCTGCGGGTCTCGACAGATGTTGCTGCAGATCAGGTGCGCCCCGTTGCGGATCAACTCAACGCACGGGCACTGATCGACCAGTTTCCCGAACTGATCTACGTCAAGGATCGTCGCAGTCGTTTCGTGCTGGCAAACGTGAGCACGGAAATTGCCAACGGCATTGACGATCCTGCGGATCTCCTCGGAAAGACCGATTTTGATCTTTTTGAGGCATGCGAGGCTGAAGAACTGTTCATGGCGGAGCAGGCAGTGATGTCGTCCGGCGAACCGATGTCCAATGTGGAACATTGCCTGCACCGTGGGGGAAAGAAGTGCTGGCTCCAGTCGACGAAAACACCGCTGCGCGACGATGAGGGCCGCATTGTCGGGCTGATCGGCATCACGCGCGATATTACCGAGCGCAAGCGGCAGGAAGATCTGTTTCGCGGCCATGCACGCCTTCTGGAGATGATTGCGCGCGGGCGACCGCTGGATCATGTTCTTCTGGCCCTGGTGGATCTCGTTGAGGAAGAACTGCAAGATGTTGTTGCCTCGATCCTTCTTCTGGAGGAAGGGACGAGCAGGTTGCGCCATGGCGCGGCTCCCGGTTTGCCCGAAACATATATCCGGCTCATTGATGGCGTCGAGATAGGCCCCCGTAGCGGTTCCTGCGGCACGGCCGCCTTTCGCCGTGAACCTGTCATCGTCAAGGACGTGCTGGATGATCCGCTTTGGGAAGATGTCCGCGCATTGCCTCTGCGTTTTGGTTTTCGCTCCTGCTGGTCCACGCCGATCATGGGGGCTGAAGATGCCGTGCTCGGGACGTTTGCCCTCTATTCCAACACCGTGCGGGAACCGACGGAACGAGAGCAGGAGCTCACAGCGATGGCGACCGACATCGCCGGCATTGCAATAGAGCGAATGCGGGCAGAAGCGCGGATTCAGTATATGGCGCACCATGACCCTTTGACAGGACTGCCCAACCGCACACTCTTCTGGTCAAGGTTCAAGCTTGCGATTGCCGACGCGCGTCGTGACAGGTGCAAGGTCATTGTTGCCTACATCGATCTCGATAATTTCAAGCAGACAAACGACAATCTTGGTCATGCGGCCGGCGACGAGGTGCTCAAGACGCTGGCATCGCGACTGTCTCGCTGTATCCGTAACAGCGATATTCTCGTTCGCCTTGGTGGCGACGAGTTTGCAATCGTCCTCAGCTATGCATCGCGAGATGAAGACACTGTTCTTCGCCGTCTTGAAGAACTGCGTGCTCTTGTATTTGCACCAATCGAATTCGAAGGTGAAGTGGTGCAGACGAGCTGCAGCATGGGCGTTGCGCTCTATCCTGAAGATGGCGAGACACCGGAAGCGCTGCTCGCGAAGGCAGACCGGGCAATGTACGATGCAAAAAATGAGGGCCGCGATTGCCTGCGGACCTGTCACAAATCGGAATAAGCTGGGGTGATAAGAGCAGTTTGGGGCGCTGCCGTCTTCCAAGTAGCCATTTCCATCCTATCTTGAACGCATGAGACCTCAGGCGCTTTTGCACATTACGCCGGCCGGACTGTTTTGCCCGATTGGTCGTTTCCATATCGATCCGGTAAGGCCTGTCGAGAGGGCTTTGATCACGCATGGCCATTCTGACCACGCCCGGTCAGGCCATACGCATGTCCTTTCTACCCGACAGACACTTGACATCATGCGTTTGCGCTACGGTGACAACTTCTGCGGAACGGCACAGACCGTCGCGTTCGGTGAACATATTGAGGTTGATGGCATCAAGGTCTGCTTCCATCCTGCCGGTCATATCCTGGGCTCTGCGCAGGTCCTCGTCGAAAAGGCAGGTCTCAGAATGAATGTTTCGGGTGACTACAAGCGTGGGCAGGATCCGACCTGCAGGCCATTCGAACCTGTCGCTTGCGATGTCTTCATCACCGAGGCGACCTTTGGCCTGCCGGTTTTTCATCATCCGCATCCGAAAGATGAGATCGCCAAGCTCATCAGGTCTCTGGAGCAGTTTCCAGATCGCAGTCACCTTGTCGGAGCCTACGCGCTCGGCAAGGCACAGCGTGTTATCCGGCTATTGCGTGACACTGGCTACCACAAGCCGATCTACATACATGGAGCGCTGCATAAGCTTTGTGATTATTATCAGGCCGAAGGTGTCGAACTTGGTGACTTGAGGCCTGCCACGGTCGACAACAGCAGTCCGGACCATTTCCGTGGCGCTGTTGTTGTCGGACCACCATCGGCTTTCCAGGACCGCTGGGCACGCCGCTTCAACGATCCCTTGATTGCATTCGCGTCGGGCTGGATGATGGTGCGGCAGCGTGCAAGGCAAGGCGGAGTGGAGTTGCCCCTGGTCATTTCCGACCATTGCGACTGGCCCGAGCTCATCGAAACGATCAGGGAAGTCGGGCCATCCGAGGTCTGGGTTACGCATGGCCGGGAAGAAGCACTGGTCCGCTGGTGCGAACTGGAAAATATTGCCGCTCGCCCCCTCCATCTCGTTGGCTATGACGAGGAGGCCGAGGCATGAAATCCTTCTCGACACTTCTCGACCGACTTGTGCTGACTCCCTCGCGAAATGGCAAGCTCAAGCTGATGTCCGATTACTTCCGCAATACGCCGGATCCGGATCGAGGCTATGGCCTGGCAGCGCTTGCCGGTACGCTTGAACTGCGGACCGTAAAACCTGCATTGCTGAAGGAAATCGTGCTGGAGCGGCTGGATCCGGTGCTCTTCAAATACTCCTACGACTATGTCGGTGACCTTGCTGAAACGATCGCACTCGTCTGGGACGGCAGCACGAAGGGCGAAGTGGCTAACGAAGATCAGCCGCGACTGGGATATGTCGTCAAACGTATGAATGCACTTGGAAAAACAGAAATCCGTGCGGCTGTCGTCGACCTGCTCGAGCATCTTGATCCGCCAAGCCGTTTTGCATTTCTCAAGCTTGCAACCGGGGCATTGCGGGTCGGTGTCTCTGCCCGTCTTGCCAAGCAGGCATTGTCTGGTGTGGGTGACAAGGATGTCAGTGAAATCGAAACATTGTGGCACGGACTGGCTGCGCCATACGAACCGCTGTTTGCGTGGCTGGAAGGCAGGGCTGATCGACCGGTTCTGCTGACGCCGGCCATCTTTCATTCGGTGATGCTTGCCAATCCGGTGATGGAGGGAGATCTCGACAGGCTCGATCCGGCCGACTACGTAGCAGAATGGAAGTGGGACGGGATCCGTGTCCAGGTTGCAAGTTTTGATGGCACGAGCAAGCTCTATTCCCGTTCTGGCGATGATATAACGGGAGCCTTTCCGGATGTGGTCAACGCCATCAATTTCGACGGTGTCATGGATGGAGAACTTCTGGTCGGGGGAACGACGCGTTCCAATAGTCCGACGCGTACATTTTCGGATCTGCAGCAAAGGCTGAACCGCAAGACGGTCAGTCAGCGCATGCTTGAAGACTATCCCGCATTTATCCGTGCCTATGATCTGCTGTTTGAAGGGGAGGTGGATATTCGCGCCAGATCGTTCGTAGAAAGGCGTCAACGGCTCCTGGACGTTGTCGACCATGCGCCCTTCGACCGCTTCGACCTTTCGGAAATGGTGACGTTCTCCAATTGGCAGCAGCTGGAGCGCCTGCGAAGCGAGCCGCCCGATCCCGTCATCGAAGGCGTCATGATCAAGCGGAAGGACAGTCCATATCAGGCGGGTCGCCTCAAGGGACCGTGGTTCAAATGGAAACGTGATCCGCATAATATCGATGCGGTGCTTCTTTATGCGCAACGTGGCCATGGCAAGCGATCAGGCTATTATTCCGACTTCACATTCGGTGTCTGGTCCGTGACGCCGGACGGTGAACAGCTGGTCCCAGTTGGAAAGGCCTACTTTGGCTTCACGAACGCGGAGCTTGACGTCCTCGACAGGTTTGTTCGTGAAAATACGCTTGAGCGTTTCGGGCCCGTCCGCTCCCTGCGTGCCGAGCCTGATTTCGGGTTCGTCGTCGAGGTCGCGTTCGACGGTATCAATCGCTCGGCCCGCCACAAATCCGGTGTCGCGATGCGATTTCCGAGGATTTCGCGCCTGAGGGCCGATAAACTTCCTCGCGATGCAGATCGGCTGTCGACACTGACGGCGATGATCGCGGCGCCACCTCAAGATCGATCAGCCGGGAATTGAGGATTAACCCTTGAGA
>JAEWDP010000146.1 GCA_023390055.1 Pseudomonadota bacterium
CAATAGGTCGATGAACATTTCTATCGCCGCTGGGTCAATCAGTCGATCATGGACAATAGAAAAGGACTGGATACCGTCTCCATGGCGGTTCACGTCATGATGATGGTGGCCGTGATGGTGATGTGGCTCTGTTGCCTTTTCATGTTGCAGCCAAAGGTCGACATCAGCAATCTTCGTCGCCGGATCATAAAGGCCATTCGCAAGAATTGCTGCTGTCGCTACTTCGTCAGTGTCTCCATCGGATATGGTGGCGCGAGGATTCAACTCTCGCAAAAACTTTCGAAACGCATCTAGGCTTGCACCATCAACCAGTGATGTCTTCGACACGATGAGACGGTCAGCAACGGCGACCTGTTTCCTGGCCTCCCCGTGACGCTCCAGCGTTGATAGGCCGTTGACAGCATCAACAACTGTTACAACACCATCAAGCTCGAAGTTCTGCGCTATAACAGGATGACCCATGACAGATTGCATGACTGGTACCGGGTCAGCCAATCCCGTTGTTTCGATAACAACTCTTCGTATGGGCTTCAACCGTCCAGTCTGGACCTTGTCAATTAAGGTTGCCAGGGTATCCACCAACTCACCGCGCACGGTACAGCATAAGCATCCATTGGAGAGTTGAACAAGCGTATCTCCAGACGCCTCGACAAGCAGGTTGTCTATACCAACCTCACCAAATTCATTGATAATGACAGCAGTGTCTGCCATCACCGGATCCTTGAGAATACGATTAAGCAGCGTCGATTTACCCGCACCAAGAAAACCTGTGATGATTGCAACCGGGGTGCGGTTGGAAACGAGAGCTTCAGACATCAGAACGCTGGCCGCGGTAGTGGAATTGGAACATTCGCAATCACATTCTGACCTATCTTGCTCGCAGCAACATTCGAGCCGGGGATTAATCCTGCAAAGCTGTATTGCGGTGGCCGCGACCGTTCTCTGATGTAGGGTGAATGGACAATCATACGGCCAGCGTCATCACGCCCTTCGCTGCGGATCTTGGCCGCCTTGGGATTACAGATCTCTGCACTGATGTCATTCACCGCTGCAGTATCTCCGTAGGGTGCCAACGCCGACAATGGCACTCCCATTCTAGCCGGTGCAGTCAAGCCTTTCTGTAGGAGGTTGGCAGAATCATCCGCCCGTCCTCCCAAGCTATCCGATCCAAGAACAATCGAGATGACGGCACGACCGTTGCGGGTGGCAGACGATACCTGGTTAAAACCCGCAGCACAGATAAAGCCGGTTTTCATTCCATCGGCACCATCAAAACGCCCAACGAGCATATTGTAGTTACCATAGTTCTTCTTTCCGGTACTGACACCTTCGAGAGCGAAGTAACCGGCATACTCAGGAAATTCACGCTTCAATTGCAGCGCCAGTACTGCAAGATCTCGTGCGGTCGTATACTGACCTTTTCCAGGTAGGCCATGGGGATTGATGAAGTGTGTCGACCTCATACCGAGCCGCGCAGCCTCAAAATTCATCTTGACAATAAACTCGTCAAGCGTCCCCCCGACGGTTTCCGCCACAGCAACTGCCACATCATTGGCGGACTTGACCAATAGCAGTTTCAAAGCGCTATCGAGCGTCAGTTTCGAGCCCGGTTTAAAGTACATCTTGCTTGCAGGTTGAGCTGCGGCCTTCTTGCTCATGGTAACTGGGGTTTCGAGTGACAAACGCCCAGCCTTCAGCGCTTTGAAGGTGACGTAGGCCGTCATCAGTTTGGTCAAGGACGCAGGATACCACTTCAGAAAGGCATCCTCATGTGCAATCACACGTCCCGTGCGTACATCTACGACCATTTTCGGATTCGCAAAACCATGATTCGCCGATATCAAAACGACGATGGCAGCGACGGACGCGATCAGACGCGATGTACACGGCTTCTTGAAACAGATGTTTGGCAAAGCGGGTTCCTCGTCATGCTGGAAACGAGTGCGGCCATATGGCGCCTATACGGCCAAGCAATGGCAAAGAACGGCGATGGCGTCAATGTTCAGGCCGTTATCCCTGCCACAAAAAGTATCGCGCAGCGCTTCAAAAGTTGCGACCAGACATGTTCCGTGGAAACTACCCTGCCTGTCTCGACAGTGGCAGCTAGAACGCTGCTCGTATGCCAAGAGTTTCAATCGTGAAGTGTCCCGCATCGGTTACTTGGTATAGCTCGACCGATCATTGCAACATAAAAAAGTCTTGGCTTCCGGAGAGGGCTTTTGTATGGATGCACGCAGTGGTCCCGTAGCTCAGCAGGATAGAGCACCAGATTCCTAATCTGGGGGTCACGCGTTCGAATCGCGTCGGGATCACCATTAATTCGCCAGTATTTTCAATATGTTCGTTTATCATCCGCGTCACATTCCAATATGCGCTCCTACGTTATGTTGCAGTGTTAGTCTTGGTGGCGCGATTCTGACACGAAACCTAACGACGATGCGGGCTTTTTTCAGTTATATCGCGTCGTCATCCGGATGTGTGATGGTTGGCGTAGTATGGCGTGCTCGACATCTGCGGTTTCTCCCGATTTAGTCTATTAGGTGCCAAAGTGGCAGCACTCCCAGACCGCGTAGCGACCACCAGCATAGACATACGAACTTTTCAATACTCGTACGTTTGCGGCCAGCTCGGAATCCATTCGTGAAGTTGGGTTGGGCTGTATCGCACTGGTTTCACCCTGATCGACTGCAAGGCGATGATTTTCCTCTCGATGGATCCCACACGTGCTCCATCCTGAAACCCAGACCGATCAACCGGCCGGCAAGATGTGCAAGAACGGGCCAGCGCGCAATACCTCGAATAAAGGCGGGAGGGCCGCTGCGCTGCATTGCATCATTCTGATCCTTGCCGCGCTTACTGCGCATCATTAGTTGCAGCTTCTGTGTCGCTTTTGTAGGAAAGCTTCGACGTTTTTCGACTGCGGCCAGATCCTGATCCGACAAACACCCGTCATGCAGTGGTCCGGCGAGGATATTTCCCGCAGCCACAGCGTCTTGAACGGCCAAGTTTACTCCGACTCCACCAATCGGGGACATAGCATGTGCCGCGTCACCGATGCACAATAGTCCTGGTTTCCACCACCGCTTCAGCCGATCTATACGGACAGTCAGCAGGCTGACATCTTCGAAACTCCTGATTTCAGCCATGCGTTCGCAGGAAAGTGGAGAAACATCGCTTACCATCTTCCGAAAGACCTCAATCCCATCCCTGTGGATTTGCTCGAAATTTTTTCTGCGCAGGACATACCCGCATTGCCAAAAATCACCGCGATCGATGAGGACTAAACCCTGACGAGGGCCAGCATGCCCCATAACATCCACCGGATCGCCAGGTTGTTTACTTAGCTTCATCCAAAGAACCTCGCTCGGAGCACCTAAGCTTTCGATCTCGAGCTCTCCTTTTAGACGAACAACCGAATTACGGCCGTCGGCGCCGACCACAAGCTCTGCCCTAATCCTGCTTCGACCTTCCATCGTTTCAATGACAATCCCGGATATTCTGTTTTTTTCCTCAACAAGGTCGATGACCGTCGCTTGCATCAAGAGACGGAAGTTTGGAAACTCCTTCGCTTTCGTCGCGAGGAAGTTTAGGAAATCCCACTGCGGCATGAACGCGATAAATCGGTTTTCAACCGGCAGACGAGAGAAATCCGCAATTGTCACTGTCCTTCCACCCATCTCGGCCGAAAGATTCGGCGCTCGGGTATGAGGCAATTTCAGGAAATCATCGACCAAGCCTAATTCCCGCATAACTTCCAGTGTCGATGGGTGAATGGTGTCACCGCGAAAATCACGCAGAAAGTCTGCATGCTTCTCGATGACGACAACATCCACGCCAGTGCGGGCCAGGAGATACCCCAACATCAAGCCCGCGGGGCCGGCGCCGGCAATCACACAACTTGTTTGAAGATCTTCGTTCATCGCGTTGATTATTACGGTGATGTACAGACGACGCCGGTATGAGCCCCGCCATTCATTAGATCATATAAAGTAGCTTTCGCTCCTTTCGTCCACCAGACATATTGTCCCCCAGCATATTTTGCTCCCGATGCGGCGATGACATTGGAAGCGACGACAATTGTCCCGTCATCCATGACCAACCTGGCAAGATTTACTGATCCAGCATTGATGTACTCGACCTTGATTGTGTCTTTGCCGCACCGATAGTCACTTCGGAGGATCTCGACACTGGTCTCTGCGGGAAGTCTGACTAAGATATCTTCTCCGCGCACAGTTGTTGTCCCAACAAGCATTGCCACCATGGAAATGCCCGCAATTGCGCTCCTCGCCATCCAATTTCCTTCCGGGTATTTGGTCGTGTCAGATACTAGACCTAGGGTTCCGACAAAGGAATGGAACTCCCCTTGTGAGCCGGCGCTTTCGCTTGTAGACCAACGGCAATTCAAAACGAGGGCGATTATGACAGCCGAAAAGCGACGCATCAGTATTCTCGGCTCGACCGGTTCGATCGGAGTCAGCACGCTCGACGTCATTGGACAGCTGGGAGGACCGGATATCTTTGAGGTTATTGCTGTCACTGGCAACAGCAATATTCCTCTCCTCGCCAAGCAGGCCGTTGCCACGGGCGCACGCCTGGCGGTCACAGCCGATGAAAATCGCTATGCAGAGTTGAAATCTATGCTTGCCGGCAGTGGCACCCAAGTCGCAGCTGGCAGACAGGCACTGATCGACGCCGCATCCATGGATGCGGATTGGGTAATGGCAGCCATTGTTGGGACAGCGGGATTAGCTCCTACGTTGTCCGCCGCAAACCGTGGCGCTGACATCGCACTTGCAAACAAAGAGTGTCTGGTCTCGGCTGGTGAACTGTTCATCAAGGCCGTAGCACAGGGTGGAGGCCAACTCATCCCGGTCGATAGTGAACATAGCGCCATCTTCCAATCCCTTGAAGCAGACCAGCACCATGCCGTAGAGCGGATCATTTTGACAGCTTCGGGCGGACCGTTCCGCACGTGGTCGCGACAGGAAATGGCCAATGTGACTGTCGACGTTGCCAGAGCCCATCCAAACTGGTCGATGGGGCTGAAGGTTTCCATAGGCAGCGCATCAATGTTCAATAAAGCATTGGAAATGATCGAGGCCAAGCACCTGTTCAATTTGGAACCCGAGAAGATTGAAGTCATTGTGCACCCCCAATCCATCATCCACTCGATGGTTGGCTATCGGGACGGAGCCGTCCTTGCTCAGCTTGGCACTCCAGACATGCGGACCGCGATCGGTTATTCGCTCGCCTATCCAGACCGCCCAGCCCTGGATGTGGAGAGATTGGACTTCGCCAAGCTTGCTCATCTGGATTTTGAAGCACCGGACGAAACACGTTTTCCGGCCTTGCGTCTTGCACGAACTGCCTTGACGCGTGGTGGCGTTCAAGGTGCAGTGATGAATGCTGCCGAGGAAATGACCTTCGAAGCCTTTTGTGCGAGCGAGATAGGGTTCTTGTCCATGGCGGAGATCGCGGAAGCCGTCATGGAAGACATGTCGGATTGGGATTCCGCTCGAACAATTGAAGATGTGTTTGCGGCTGATGTGGAAGCAAGACGACGGACCCGGGAAATCATCACGAAAAAGAAGTGACGGCAAAAGCCGTCATTTCTTTTCTCTTCGCCAAGAACCGTAACCCTCAGGCAACAGCGCGGGCAAGCGCACAACGCGACCACAACTGATGCAGGGCCCCGACGAGATGCTCCAGGTCGCCGTCTGAATGAAGTGGCGTTGGAGTGATACGCAGCCGTTCGGTCTTGCGGGGCACCGTCGGATAGTTGATGGGCTGCACATAGATATCGAAGCTATCCAGCATGATATCCGAGATCCACTTGCATTTGGATGCATCGCCGACCATTACCGGAACAATATGGCTTGGGTTGGGCATATGGGGGATACCGCGCGCATCGAGCAACGAACGGAGCTTCACCACGCTATCTTGATGGCGATGACGCTCGAACGGGCTTGCCTTGAGATGTCGGATCGATGCGATCGCACCTGCGGCCAGCGCCGGCGGCAATGCCGTTGTAAAGATGAAGCCCGATGCGAAGGAGCGGATAAAATCACACAGGGTGGCGGAGGCTGCTATATATCCACCCATGACGCCAAAGGCCTTGCCGAGTGTCCCCTCAATGACTGTGAGGCGGTCCATCAAACCTTCCCGTTCGGCTATACCGCCACCGCGTGGGCCGTACATGCCGACGGCATGTACTTCATCAAGATAGGTCATCGCCCCATATTTGTCAGCGAGATCACAGATCTCTTTGATCGGTGCAATGTCACCATCCATTGAATAAACCGATTCGAACGCAATCAGTTTCGGCGCATTCGGATCGGCAGCCGCCAGCCTGGCCTCAAGATCGTTGAGATCGTTGTGCTTCCATATAACCCGCTCGCATTTTGCGTAGCGAATTCCTTCGATCATCGACGCATGATTAAGCGCATCTGAAAAAATGATCAGACCCGGTATCTTCTGGCCAAGCGTCCCGAGGGTTGCCCAGTTCGATATGTATCCAGAAGTGAAAACAAGTGCAGATTCCTTTCCATGGAGATCTGCAAGTTCCTGCTCGAGACGAACATGATAGTGTGTCGTGCCAGAAATATTCCGGGTGCCTCCCGCACCCGCGCCACAGTGATCAATGGCCTCTTTCATAGCCTCGACGACGGCAGGATGCTGACCCATGCCGAGGTAATCGTTGGAACACCAGACCGTGACTTCCTTGGTGCCTTTGTCAGTATGACGCGTCGCACGCGGAAAGTTCCCGCGGTGCCGCTCGAGATCGGCGAATACGCGATACCTGCCCTCTTCGTGAAGACCATCCAATTCGCTCTTGAAAAATGCCTCGAAATCCATGTCATACTCCGGAAACCTAGGATCGTTTTGGTTTCTTGCCCGCTTTTCGTCAACCCCGCACATTGGAATTAATCCAGACTGCGGCAATTGGACATCTTCAACCAGATCCAAGCTGAGCGGTAGTCCCATTTGAACACTTCAACTTGATCCAAATCAAGCTGGAGCAGAAGGGCGGGTATCGCCCACTCCTCCTACTCTCTTTTCATCCAGCTGCAATAACGGCCCGCCGAGCCATCACCTTGACGAGATTGGCTCGATATTCCGCACTGGCATGCATGTCCGAAAGCATCTCGGCGGGATCGACCTCGGCCTTCGCTATGGTTTCGGCTGACCAGGAAGCTGTCAGACCAACTTCCATTTCCGTGTGCCGAAAAACACCGTTTACTCCAGCACCAGTCACCGCGACCCGCACATCATCGCCCCGCTTTGTCACGAAAACGCCGGTCAGAGCATAGCGTGAGGCAGGATTGGCAAATTTCGCATAACCTGCCTTTTCCGGGATTTCGAATGTGATTGCGGTCACCAACTCACCTTCTTCCAAGGAAGTCTCGAAGAGGCCAACGAAAAAATCGTCGGATGAAATCCAGCGACGATCGGTAATAATCGTGGCGCCGAGAGCCAGAATGGCGGCAGGATAATCCGCGGCGGGATCATTGTTCGCGATAGACCCTCCAATTGTTCCCATATTCCTTACATGCGGGTCGCCAATCTTGCCGGCCAGTTCACAAAATGCGGGACAGAGTGAACGAAGCGGGGTTGATGTAGCGACCTCCGCATGCGACGTACCGGCACCCACCCGTACATTCTCATTGTCTACGGTAATTCCCTGCAGGTCTGCTACGTGGCGCAAATCTATAAGGTCTGAGGGTGCTGCAAGACGCTGCTTCATCGTTGCGATCAGCGTCATGCCGCCGGAAAGATAACGTCCCTCCTCATGCTGACTTTTCAATTGCACAGCCTCTTCGACTGAAGAAGCGCGATGGTAGCTGGTTGCGTACATGTCTGTGCCTCCTCAATGCACGGGCTGCAATGCCTGCCAAACCTTCATTGGCGTTGCAGGCATGCTCAGACTGTTATTCCCGATCGCATCGGTGATTGCATTCATCAAGGCAGGTGGCGAACCGATGGCACCCGCTTCACCACAGCCCTTGACCCCAAGGGGATTGTTCGGGCACGGCGTGTTCTGGTGGGATAAGGTGAATGAAGGCAGGTCGTCGGCTCTGGGCATCGCATAATCCATATAACTCGCCGTCAAAAGCTGACCGGTCTCGGGATCATATCTTACAGCCTCGAGGAGTGCCTGCCCAATCCCCTGCGCCAGGCCGCCATGAACCTGACCCTCGACAATCAGCGGATTGATAATATTTCCAAAATCATCAGCTGCAACAAACTGGATAACGTCCGTCTTGCCGGTTTCTGGATCAATTTCCACTTCGGCGATATAGCAGCCGGAAGGAAAGGTGAAGTTTGATGGATCGTAGAAGGCGGCCTCCTTCAGCCCCGGCTCCATTCCTGGCGGAATATTATGGGCAGTGTAGGCGGCAAGAGCGACCTGAAACCAGGGCACTGCCTTGTCAGTACCCGCAACCTTCAGATCACCATTTTCAATGACAATGTCGTTCTCATCCGCCTCCATCAGGTGCGCAGCAATCTTCTTCGCCTTTGCCTCCACCTT
This sequence comes from Pseudomonadota bacterium, assembly GCA_023390055.1. Lineage (GTDB taxonomy): Bacteria > Pseudomonadota > Alphaproteobacteria > Rhizobiales > Rhizobiaceae > Neorhizobium. The sequence goes on from JAEWDP010000146.1 coordinate 8,531, forward strand.
GTCCAGCGCCTTGACAACGGCTGACATGCCAACCGCCCCTGAACGGGATCCGTACGTACCCATGCCCATCTGCACCTTGTCAGTATCCCCATGGACTATACTGATACTTTCGATTGAGACTCCGAGACGGTCTGCCACGACCTGAGCAAAAGTAGTTTCGTGACCCTGGCCATGGCTGTGCGAGCCAGTGAGAACCTCGATCGTGCCGGCAGCATTGACGCGAACCTCGGCCGATTCCCACAAGCCAACACCGGCACCGAGCGAACCCACCGCCGCTGACGGCGCGAGCCCGCAGGCTTCGATGTAACAGCTCATCCCGATACCTCGCCGCATACCGCGCGATTCTGCTTCAGCCCGTCGCGCGGGAAAATCGCTCCAGTTTGATGCGTCCAGGGCGGCCGTGAGCGATGCTTCATAGTCTCCGGCATCATAATTCATGATGACCGGCGTCTGATGGGGAAAGCTGCGAATGAAATTCTTTCGTCTCAGCTCTGCCGGTGAAATTCCAAGTTCGCGGGCAGCTGTCTCGATTGTTCGCTCTAGGACATAGGTCGCCTCTGGTCGTCCGGCACCCCGATAGGCATCAACAGGCACTGTATTGGTGTAGACGGCCCTGACATTCGCGTGGATTGCGGGAATCGCATACTGACCCGACAACAGAGTGGCATAGAGATAGGTCGGCACACAGGAGGAGAACAGGGACATGTATGCACCAAGATTGGCGACCGTATCGACTTTCAGTCCTATAATGCGGTGATCAGCATCGAACGCCATCTTCACCTTGGAAACATGATCTCTACCATGGGCATCTGTCAGGAAAGCTTCGGTACGATCCGAAGTCCACTTGACCGGAACACCAGTTTTCTTCGAGGCCCAAAGGCAGACGAGTTCCTCCGGGTAGATGTAAATTTTCGAGCCGAAACCGCCACCAACATCAGGTGCAATGACACGCAGCTTGTTCTCTGGCGCCACATTGTAAAAGGCACTCATGACCAAACGCGCAACATGTGGATTCTGACTAGTTGTATAACACGTATAGTGATCTTCAGCCGCGTCATATATCCCGAGCGTGGCTCGCGGTTCCATCGGATTCGGTGATAACCGGTTATTCAGGATCGTGATCTCTGTTACATGTGCTGCAGATGCGATCGCCCGGTCTGTCTCATCCGCATCGCCTAACTGCCAATCAAAAATCAGATTACCCGGTGCTTCTGGATGAAGCTGCGGGGCAGCTTCATTCAGTGCAGCCGACGTCTCCGTTATCGCAGGCAGTTCCTGGTAATCTACAAGAACAGCTTCTGCAGCGTCGCGAGCCTGCGCAGGGCTGTCGGCAACAACGATTGCGACCGCATCGCCAACATAGCGGACCGTCTCGTGTGCAAGCGGCCTCCAGGCACCCATCTTCATTGGAGAACCGTCCTTCGAATGGATCATCCACCCGCAGATCAGGTTTCCTATTCCGTCTGCCTGCAATTGTTTCCCCTCAAGGATATCGATGACACCCGGCATCGACTTGGCCTCTGTCACGTCAATCCCGCCAATGCGAGCATGAGCATGCGGGCTACGAACGAAACAGGCATACTTCATACCCGCAACTGTCATGTCGTCGGTGTACCGTCCCTTGCCCGTCAGGAAACGCTTGTCCTCCTTGCGGGTGACCCGTGCGCCAATTCCTTCAGCACCCATTTTGATCTCCTCCCCGGAAACAACTGGATCTTTCTTGGAAAGGCTGGGCAGGTTGCGAACAACCTATCAAGTCACGGCTGTGCGGTTTCTACCCATACCTTGCCGGCATATTACTCTGCAGCCTGCCGTCCCACTTGCATTTCGGCATTGGCAGCCAAGATTGCCTTGACGATATTATGGTAACCGGTGCATCGACAGAGGTTGCCTTCCAGCTCACACCGCACAGTCACTTCGTCAAGTTTACCGCCATGACGGTTGATCATGTCCACTGCTGTCATAACCATTCCTGGCGTACAGAAACCGCATTGCAGTCCGTGATGCTCTTTAAACGCAGCCTGGACCGGATGATATTCACCTTGGGACGAAATTCCCTCTATTGTTGTCACACTGCCCCCGGCTGCCTGAACGGCAAGGGTGGAACAGCTTTTTACTGATTTGCCGTCCAAGTGAACCACACACGCTCCACATTGGCTCGTGTCGCACCCAACATGGGTGCCAGTCAGACCTAGATTCTCACGTATAAAATGAACTAGTAGCGTACGGTCATCGCACACGCCGCTTACTGCCCGGCCGTTAACCGTCAGCGTCACCTCTGCCATAGTGCTCCTCCCAGTGTCTCCTCCAGACACAGCAAGCGGCCCTCTCCCGGCCCCAAATTACCGGGCTTCAGGTCATTATCAGGCAACGACGGAATTCGCCGCCCGACGGACTATCGTCTTGCACCTGTTTGCGACCGACAATCCGGTTCGATCCACAGGCCAACCTTGAGGCTCTCCCGTCTGGGCCGTGGCGCCCAAAAAACGACAGATACGCGTCCTGCGTAGACATCAGGACAACCGGCATGGCGATAAACAATACAGGAGAACGTATCCCGGTGGGACGGTTCTCTGGAGCGATACAACCACACTCGGCACATTAGTGAGATGTTGTCTAATCGCACCCCACTCGTCAAGGTGGTTTTCGCAATCCCTAATCCTCGGCGTTGTGAGCGATGCACCCTGATACAGGCCTAATCTTCGGTTCGAACCACCAACGGCCGTGTCATCCCATGGCATCGACAGGACACGCTATCACGCGTTGTTATGCAACGCGCGGCAATATTTCAATCTAAAGCGATATACTGTCAGCTGCAGGTGTGACGTACCCTGACGCGAAGAAAAAAGTGGGCATCACGAAATAGGATCAATATTCATATCAAATAGCATCGAGATCTGGACATAAGCCACGCTAGGTTTATTGTTCCGCACGTGAGCATGGTGCGTTGGCAGGGTACACGCCTGAACGGTTGAACCCCCAGAAATTCTGGAGATATCCCGATGAAGAAAGTAATACTACTCTTGGTAGTCGGATTGGCACTTGCTAGCTGTACGCAAACAGAACAGGGGGCAGCCATTGGCGCTGGTTCAGGTGCTGTTATTGGTGGCTTGGCTACCGGGAATGTTCGCGGTGCTGCAGTTGGAGCTGCAATCGGTGGTGTATCCGGCGCATTGATCGGATCCGTCGCCGAACAGCCAGGCCAGTGCTACTTCCGCGATCGTTACGGCCGCCGCTATATAGACGACTGCCCACGCCGCTAGAAGAGCATACCGGCTTTCGGCGGGTGTGGCCCCGGCGCCAGACCCGGGGCATTTTCTTTTGTAAACAGCCACCGCGGCGTCAAAAAAGATATTCGTTTCCGACATTTGAGGCTACATAAACGGTTGGGCTGGTAGTGAGGTGCGTAAACAGGCGACGAACCGATTGTGCGAATGCGTAAAATAATAATGGAGACGGTGGGTGCCTGGCCCTGTCAACGCGTGGCGATGCTCGTGGCCTCTGCCGCGCTGATTGCCCTTTGCGGGGTGCAGCAGGCCCATGCCTTCAAACTCTTCGGTATCAATTTTTTCGGCAACGAAGAGGAATCCATAAACGTCATCAATCCGGTTCATTTTTCTGCAACGTTCGACGCAGGCGGTTCGGACCCCGATCTCGAACGGAGACTTAAGGATGCTGCATCGCTCATAAGCGATGCAGATGATCCCGTGTCTGGCGATCTGGGGATTGTTATCAAGGCACGCGAGGATAGAGATCGGCTCATCGCGGTTCTCTATGAAGAGGCCCGGTACGGAGGCACGGTCCATATAAGCATTCAAGGCGTAGACCTGGACAGCCTGCCTCCCAATCCTACATTCGACCACGCTCAGCCCGTGCCCGTAAAAGTAGCCGTCGCACCCGGTCCGGTTTTCACGTTGGGTTCGATCCGTTTTGACGGAGACGCTTCCAGCCGTGACCCTTCGGATTACGACCTCGTCCCAGGCGGCGCCGCAGGCTCCCTCACCATCTTGAAGGCAAGTGAGCTACTGCTTAGGGATATCAAGGCCGAGGGGCGACCGCTTGCGAAGCTGACGGAACGGAAAGTGATTGCAGATCATCGAACCAGAACTGTCGATATCGTCATGGGTGTAATCAGCGGTCCACAAGCAGATTTTGGATCTGTTACGGTAAAGGGATCACGAACAGTCAACGCAGATTTTATCAGCAGTTATTCCCGGCTCGACAAGGGCGGGCGATACTCACCAACGCAGCTTCGGAAAGCATCTGAAAGGCTCCGTGAGCTTGGAGTATTTTCAAGTATTTCAATTCGTGAGTCTGACACTCTTGTCCCCGACGGTACGTTGCCTCTGACGATCGAGGTGTCAGAAGGAAAGCACCGCTATTTTGGATTCGGCGCTGAATACTCGTCTCTGGATGGCATCGGTGTCCAAGGATACTGGGGGCACCGCAATCTTTTTGGCGCAGCAGAATCGTTGCGTATCGAAGGTAAGGTTTCCGGTATCAGTTCGACAACCGACGTTACGGATTTCAATTACTCAGCTGGGATCATATTTACCAAACCTGGCGCGTTTTTGCCGCGAGCAACCTTCGAATCGCGCCTGGAAGCGAGAAGTGAAGCACCGGACACTTACGAAGCACAAACTTTGATCGGTTCTGCCGGTTTTTCATATGAACTGAACGAGACCGATACGTTCAAGGCAGGCGGTGAAATCGCCTGGATCCATGCCGACGATGCGTTCGGAAAGAATGAGTATCTAACGTTCAGCATCCCGTTGGCTTTCGAACGTGATACACGCGACAACAAATTAGACCCAACCGAAGGGTATTGGGCAACGATCAGCGGCAAGCCAAGCTATGAAGCGTTCAACGGCAATTTCTTCACGTCTTTCGAAGGTTCTATCGCAGGATATTTAGGCTTGGGGGCCGAAGATAAGATTGTGCTGGCCGGGAGAGTAGCCGCTGGAACCCTGATTGGCGCCGATGCGCTTGAGGATATTCCGGTTACTCGCCGCTTTTTTGCGGGGGGAGGAGGTTCCGTGCGCGGATATTCATTCCGCGAGATCTCTCCATACAATGATGCAAACGAAGCATTGGGAGGCCGTTCCTATGGGCTGGCATCCTTCGAAGTGCGCGTTAAGCTGACCGACAGCATCGGTATTGTGCCATTTATCGACGTGGGAACCGTTTCAACCGAAATCGTGCCTGATTTCTCCGATATACGTGCCGGCGCAGGTCTTGGTATACGATATGCAACGCCTTTCGGCCCACTGCGCCTCGATGTTGCGTTCCCGCTCCAGAAATTCGAAGGCGGCAGCGACTTCGGGATCTATGCCGGGATTGGGCAATCGTTCTAAATGGTCGAGCACCGACCGAAAGGTGATGAAACAGATCATGACGCTGATGGTTCGGTTGTTGAAATGGAGCGCTTGGGTCGTGCTCACCGCTGTGGCGATTTTACTCGTCATGGCTATTGGCATATTGCTTTTTGTCGGCCTCACACCTGTCGGAAGCCAAATTGCGGCTGAACGCATTTCGACATTGGTCTCCACGCCAGATCGAACGATAGCATTCTCACCTCCGCAAGGTCTGTTGAGCGGCAGCCTTCGCATCGATGAACTAACCTTGTCGGACAGCAAGGGTACCTATGCCGAGATCGCCGGTATTCACATCGACTGGTCGCCCTCCGCGCTTGCCCGTGGCATTTTTCGGGCCGAGAGTGTTTCCGTCAGCGAATTCGATCTCCTGCGGACACCAGTTCCTTCCAGCTCACCAGTGCCGCAGTCAAGCGGGTCGGGACCAGGCTTCTCGTTACCGATCGGCATAGATGTTGCTCAAATCGATATGCCGAATATCAACCTCTCACCTTCATTAACTGGTCGAGACTTTTCACTGGCACTTAAAGGCTCGATCAACGCGACTGGCCCGAACATCATTCTGGATCTTGATGCCCATCGCAAGGATGAGCCAAGTGCCCGCGCGCTGGTTGATGTCACCTACGCTCCTGCAGAAAATCAACTGACTCTCAAGGCATCGGTGTCTGAACCTCAAGGGGGATTGCTTGCCCGCCTTCTTCATCTGCCCGGCGCTCCGGCAGTCGATCTCGCCCTTGATGGAGCCGGTCCTCTATCCCATTGGGAAGGCAATTTAACCGGCAGCGTCGCTGGCACCCCGGTGATCGCCGTCAGCGGGAAACACATGATGTTACCGGATGGCAGCCGCAATATCCAAATATCGGGTGGGGGCGAGCTTGCAGCCCTGATGCCCCCCACCTTCCGACCGCTTTTTGCTGATACGACAGACATTAACCTGGGTGTAAATATAAATCCGACGGGCCGGATCGGCATTGATGATGGCAAGGTAACAACAGGGGCAGCAAATCTTGTCGCTTCCGGCGTTTGGGACCCTACGGGTGACAACAGCCTAACTGCAAGCCTCACCGGGGCGGACGGGCCTGTCACCATAGTCTGGCCGATCTCCGGGCATGAAAGCCGCATTACACTGGACACCATCAACTTCACCTTGACCGGCGCATCCACGGCCGCCAGGTTCAATGCCACTGCGGCGCTTCCTCGTGCCGAGCTTGCTCAGGGCAGCTTCAATCGAATCAGACTCCAGGCCGAAAGTGAAGACCTGAATCTGATGGCCAGAAGCGGGAGCCTTCGAACCCGCGTTACAATCGCACAAACTGAGTTTGTCAACGAAGAGCTTGATCGCGCTGTGAAGGGACCAGTGACCTTGGATGCCCCGTTGCGCCTTGACCTACCAGCAGTCGGCCTCGACGCCGCCACCCTAGACAGTGCACGCATCAGTGGCACCATAAGCGGAGCCTACAATACGGCGACGCAGGACGTCAGCGGCAATTTCCGTATTACCGCGGCCCCCGATGCACTTCCATCAGCACTCGCTCCCCGTTTTGAAAAAACGATACTCGCTGAAGGCTATATGGAACGAACCGGCGGCGGCAACCTGACAGTGGAAAATCTTGTCTTCAGGTCAAACGCCGTCGAGGCCCACGGAAGTGCAACCCTGGTCGGGGGGCACCTTGAAAGCCGGCTGGCGGGCCGCATACCGGAACTTGGCGTCTGGATGCCTGATACAGAGGGTGCAGCGGGTTTCGATATCTCTGCCACCGGCCCCATTGAGACCCTGAGTGTCAAAGCCATGTTCAATGCAGCCCAGGTTCGCCTTGCCGGAAAGTCGCTGCAGGAGCTAGAGCTTGCACTCGATGGCGTGGCTGATTTCCGCTCACCAAGTGGCACGCTGAATGCGACCGGCCTGATAGACGGGCAGCCACTCAAGATCGCGACCAATCTCGTGTCTTCGGGCGGACAGACGTCGGCACCGGAAATTGAGGTTGAGGTTGGACCGAACCGGTTGCGCGGTGCACTTGATTTCTCTCCCGAATTTCTGCCGGAAGGGAGCCTGACCTTCGATTTCCCTGATGTCTCACTCCTGGCTGCACTTGTCGCCCAACACGCAAAGGGCGACCTGCACGGGATGGCAATATTTCATAACCAGGGTGGTCATTCTTCCGTAGCCGTTCAGGCGTCTGGCCACAATCTGGCTCGCGATAACATCGCAATTGTAAACCCACAGATTGATCTGACCGTTCCCGATATCAGAGTTCCAGCGGTCGACGGAACCATAAGGGCGGACCGGATCGGCACGGAAACCGCTGCAGTCGAAACATTCTCGCTGGAGTTCGACTATCAGGCCACGGGAACCCGGGTGAATCTGGACGCTCGATATGACAACGCACCGCTGACGGCTGCTGCAATCATTCGCACCGGTGACCAGATCATTGTCGACCTTGAGAGGTTCTCAGCAGCCCCACGAGACATTCTCATCAGATTGGCCGCACCGACAACGATTAACGTTGATGGAGCGAACGCCATCCTCTCGAATTTTACCTTGACTACCGGCAATGGTAGCGTCAGCGTGACTGGTACCGCAGGGCAGTCACTCGATCTCAAGGCAGAGATCGAAGCCCTGCCCGCGAACCTGATCAACAGTTTTGTTCCTGCGATCAACGCAGCCGGTTCCATCTCAGGCACGATCGAGGCCGAAGGCTCGATAACGTCACCAGCAATTCGATACGATCTGCGATGGTCAAACGCGCAGCTTCAGCCAACCCGACAAGCCGGCATAGGCCCATTGAATCTGGAAGCAGTTGGGACCTATGCGAACAATACGGTGAATTTGGAGAGAACAAACCTGTCGGGGCCTGCAGGCTTGGCTCTGAATGCCTCGGGCCGCATAGAGCTTTCCGAAGGCTCCACTCCTATTCTCGAGATCAATGGCGAGGCAGTGTCTATTCCTGCAAGTCTGGCCAATGCATTCGTACCGGGGCTTGACGCGCGTGGTACCATCGCTGGAACGGTGACGGCCGCGGGCACTCCGCAGGCGCCGGCCGTTAGGTATGACCTCACTTGGTCGGGTGCAGCCATTGGACAGACGACCTCGGCCGGGCTTTCGCCACTGCAGGTTCACGCGACCGGTGAATATAGAAACAGCATCGTCTCTCTGGAGACGAACCTGTCCGGCCAGAACAACTTGTCCCTCACCGGAGGGGGAACGATCACTCTACAAGACGCAAAGGGATTGAACCTTGCCTTCAACGGCCAGATACCGTTCGCAGTGCTCGCGGGCCAGCTATCGAGCCAGGGGTTCATCCTTGAAGGTACGGGTACGATCGACTTGGCGATAACCGGGACAGTGGCCGCGCCGAATATAACCGGCTCCGCATCCTCTTCTGGAGCACGTTTTATCGATGTTCGCAGAAATCTTGCGATTGAGCAGCTTGCGGCGAGCATATCGTTCAATGGCACAGAAGCTAGACTTGATAACTTCACTGGAGATCTTTCCACAGGGGGCACCATTTCAGCTACAGGGACCGTGGGAATCACCCCCGGCTCCGGTTTCCCTGCCGATCTGTCCATCATCCTCACCGACGCTACCTATGTCGAAGGTACCTTGCTGTCAGTGACTGCAGACGGGACCCTCACCGTTACCGGTCCATTGTTGAATGGGCCCGTCCTTGGCGGTCATCTGACACTGGCGGAAGCAGCGATAACAGTCCCGGCACAATTGCCGACCTCGCTTGCAAAGATTGATATTCGTCATCGAAATCCACCACCCGAAGTTGCTCGGCAATTACGCAAGATCACTCCTCCCCAAGAAACGACTACTGCACGCCCCCTCGCCCTTAACCTGGCGATCAGCGCGCCGAATGGCATATTTGTTCGGGGCCGTGGCATCGATGCTGAACTCGGAGGAGATCTCGCAATCTCTGGAACCGCAACCGTCCCCGTGGTCTCCGGAGGCTTTGAAATGCGCCGGGGTCGCATCGTTATCCTGACGAAGCGCCTGGATTTCACGTCAGGCGAAATTACGTTCGGGGGCTCTTTGATACCTGTTCTTGATCTGGAAGCAACCACCACATCAGACCAGACCGTTGTCACCGTTAACGTCGCCGGGGTCGCTAATGATCCGGAGATCACCTTTTCGTCTTCCCCCGCTCTGCCACAAGATGAAATCTTGGCACGGCTAATTTTCGGGCAATCCATGTCTCGTCTGTCTCCATTGCAGATTGCCCAGCTTGCAGATGCTGTGGGGCAGTTGGCTGGAGGTGGATCGTCCTCACTTTTTGAAACCCTACGCAGCAGTCTTGGCGTCGATGACCTCGACATCAGGACGGATAGTCGGGGTCAAACAACTGTATCTGTTGGACGCTATCTAAATGATCGAACCTATCTTCAGGTCGAACAGGGAGGAGCGGACGGTGCGCGTGCCACCATCAATCTGGATATCGGGCGCGGCGTGAAACTCAAGGCGGGTGCTGGAACAGAAGGTGGTAGTGCCGGGATATTCTACGAGAAGGAATACTGAGCTCGTTTATTACCAGAGTACATCGTAAAGTCGGCCGTCCTCACGACATAGACCAGCTAGGCGCGGTTCAGCGTGTGGCCAGACCGAAACGGAAAACGGGGTGACGTCAAGCGCCTTCATCTGACGGCTTTCTGCCATGCCGGAAATGCTAACATCAGGACCTTCTTGTTCCTGGCAACACGGTTTTTCTCAGAGAGCCTCAACTTACGGCAATAACCCTACCGGGATCTCGGTAGTCGCATTAGATCAGCCTCGGAAATCCCAACAATTTAGATTTGGGCAATCTTCTTTGCTTAAGATGGAGCGATCGCGACGCGCAGGCCGCTCCGGCATAAAGATTGAAGCGCCTGGTGCTTCTTACGCCCGTCCAGCGTTGCCTTGCTCCGGGCTTCGGAGTGGTGGAGAGATACGAATGAGCACAGCAACAAGCTCTGCAAACTACAGCGGTGAGACCCTGGAAATTATTGCCTTCCGTCTTCATGATCAGGAATTCTGTGTTAAAACAACAACGATACGAGAAATCCGTGGGTGGGCACCGTCCACACCGATCCCTCATGCGCCCTCGGACGTTATCGGCGTAATGAATTTGCGCGGTTCCGTTATCCCGATCATCGACCTGGCGCAAAAACTCGGCATGCAGAGCGCAGTCGCCACTGAGCGCAGCGCAATCGTCGTCGCCGAAGTTCATAACATGGTCATCGGCATGCTCGTTGATCAGGTCTCCGATATCCTGACGATCCCCTCCAGTCAGGTTCAACCTGTTCCTGAAATTTCAGCCTCGTTCGACAAATCATTCTCGGAAGGTATTATTGCGAATGAGAACGGAATGATCTGCTTTCTTAACCTCTCAAAAATGTTCAGAGGCAACGAGGCAGACGAACTGGCAGCCTGAATCGCAGCCTGAATCCAAGAGCCCCACGCCAGGCTTGTTCGCCCCACAAAGATCGCGGGATGAATGGCGTGGGAAAATTCGGGCGCAGGCAACCCATTTTGTTTCCTGAACTGATTGGTGACTGCTCAACGACAACCAAATGAGATCAGGTCACGATCAGATGGCGAAATCCGTGCTTATCGTCGCCAAGAGCCTTTTCGACACGCTGCTGAAAGCATCGATCCTAGCCGTTCAGACATCACCGGTGGCTTGAATTCTGATCGGCCTTGAAACATCGAAGGCCTCTACGAGGCTCAGGCCGGCAGAATGGCACCGTTGAGCTCAGTGAGTTGGTCGAGATATTCTTCCAACTTTGTCTTGTGCTCATCGCTCGTTGCCGCATCTGCATCTGCTCTGGCGGCTTCGATGCGGGCCCGCAATGTTTCTGCTGTAACGTCCGTTAGTGGTACTGCTGATTCAGCAAGAAGAGTGCATCCGGTCGGAAGTATGTCAGCAAAACCGCCAAACACCACGTATTTGTTAACCTGACCCGATGCGAGTTTCACCGATACGATGCCCGGCTTGATGGTCGTCATCGTCGGGGCATGGTTTGCAAGAACCGTCATCTCGCCAAGAGTGGCCGGAACCACGACCTCGGTGACCTTTTCTGAAACAAGAAGGCGCTCCGGAGAAACGAGCTCGAAATTGAAGGCGTCAGCCATAGCGGTTCACTTCTTCATGAGTTACGTGCGAAGGCGCGCTGTTGTTTCCAGCGCGCCTGCCTTAATGGGCTCAAGCGGCTTCGGCCAGCTTCTTGGCCTTTTCGATAGCTTCCTCGATGGATCCTACCATGTAGAATGCAGCCTCAGGCAGATGATCGTATTCGCCCTCAACAAGGCCCTTGAAGCCCTTGATAGTATCTTCCAGCGCAACAAGCTTGCCCGGGGCGCCCGTGAATACTTCAGCAACAAAGAATGGTTGTGAAAGGAAGCGCTCGATCTTGCGGGCTCGGGCAACTGCGAGCTTGTCCTCTTCGGACAACTCATCCATGCCCAGGATCGCAATGATGTCCTGAAGAGCCTTGTAGCGCTGCAACGTCGACTGAACCTTACGTGCAACCTCGTAGTGCTCTTCACCGACAATCATGGGGTCCAACATTCTCGAAGTGGAGTCGAGCGGGTCGACAGCCGGATAGATACCCTTTTCCGCAATCGAACGCGACAGAACTGTCGTTGCGTCCAAATGCGCAAATGATGTCGCCGGCGCCGGATCCGTAAGGTCATCGGCAGGAACGTAGATCGCCTGAACCGAGGTAATCGATCCCTTGGTTGTTGTTGTGATCCGCTCCTGCATCTGACCCATGTCAGTCGCAAGTGTCGGCTGGTAGCCCACAGCAGATGGAATTCGCCCCAATAGCGCGGACACTTCCGAACCCGCCTGCGTGAAACGGAAAATGTTGTCAACGAAGAAGAGAACATCCTGTCCCTTGTCACGGAAGTCTTCAGCAACTGTCAGACCGGTCAGCGCGACACGCGCACGCGCACCTGGAGGCTCGTTCATCTGCCCGTATACGAGAGCTGCCTTGGAGCCTTCGCCACCTCCGAGCTTGTTCACCCCGGACTCAATCATCTCATGGTAAAGGTCATTACCTTCACGGGTACGTTCGCCCACACCAGCGAATACCGAGTATCCGCCATGTGCCTTGGCAACGTTGTTGATCAATTCCATGATCAGAACCGTCTTGCCAACACCCGCACCACCGAACAGACCGATCTTGCCACCCTTGGCATATGGAGCCAAGAGGTCGACAACCTTGATGCCTGTGACAAGGATCATCGCTTCAGTCGACTGCTCGACGTAAGCCGGCGCATCCTGGTGGATAGCACGCTTAACCTCAGTCGTGAGCGGGCCGGCCTCATCGACGGGGTCGCCGATGACGTTCATAATCCGGCCAAGTGTCTGATCGCCCACCGGAACCGAAATTGGAGCGCCCGTATCGGCGACCTTTTGACCGCGAACAAGACCCTCAGTCGAATCCATGGCGATTGTGCGGACGGAATTTTCTCCGAGGTGTTGAGCAACCTCGAGAACAAGACGCGAGCCGTTGTTGTCGGTTTCGAGTGCGTTCAAGATGGCAGGAAGTTCACCATCGAAGGCAACGTCGACGACGGCGCCAATGACCTGCGTGACCTTACCAACGGAGGTACCGGCTTCCAGGGTAGCTGCAATAGCCATTATTATTACCCTCTTTCGTTATCTCAGAGCGCTTCCGCGCCCGAAATGATTTCAATGAGTTCCTTGGTGATCTGAGCCTGACGCTGACGGTTGTATGATAGGGTCAGCTTGTCGATCATCTCACCGGCGTTACGCGTTGCATTGTCCATTGCAGACATCTGCGCGCCGTAGAAGGATGCGTTGTTTTCCAGAATTGCTCGAAAGATCTGGACCGCGACGTTGCGAGGCAGAAGCTCTTCGAGAATTTCTTCTTCGCTAGGCTCATACTCGTAAAGAGCCATCGAGCCGGTGGATGCACCATCTGCCTGCTCGAACTTCGCCGGGATGATCTGTTGCGCGGTCGCGACCTGGGAAATCACTGACTGGAACCGAGCGTAAAACAGCGTCGCGACGTCGAACTCGCCTCTGTTGAACAGATCCAGGACCTTGCGCGCAACTTCGTCGGCATTGGCAAAGCCCAACTGCTTGACCTCGCGGAAGGTTATATAATCGACAATGTTTTCCCGGAATGTGCGACGCAAGATATCATTGCCCTTGCGACCGACGGTCAGGATCTTCACCGTTTTGCCTTCACTGAGAAGCTTCAACGCATGATCCCGGGCGAGCCTGATGATCGACGAGTTGAAGCCGCCAGCAAGGCCACGCTCCCCGGTGGCAACTACGAGTAGATGAACCTGATCGCGACCGGTTCCCTGAAGCAGCAGCGGTGCATCTGCATTGCCAGCGGAAGCTGCGCTCAGGCCAGCCAGCACCTTGTCCATACGTTCCGCATAAGGTCGGGCGGCTTCCGCCGCCTCCTGCGCACGGCGCAGTTTCGCCGCAGCGACCATTTTCATCGCCTTGGTGATCTTCTGCGTCGCCTTGACGGAGGCGATCCGGTTCTTCAGATCCTTGAGTGAAGGCATCCGTTATCGGTCCTTAGGCTAGATCCGGTTTCAAGCGAAAGACTTGGCGTAGCTATCGAGCGACGCCTTGAGCTTTGCCTTCGTATCATCCGTGAGTTGTTTGTCGGTGCGGATCGCATCGAGCACAGCCTTGCCTTCGGAGCGCATGTAGCTCAACAGGCCCTGCTCGAATTTACCCACATCACCAACGGCGATGGCATCCAGGTAGCCGTTCACACCGGCGAAAATAACGGCAACCTGCTCTTCCGTTTTCAGCGGCGAGAATTGTGGCTGCTTCAGGAGCTCCGTCAGGCGCGCACCGCGGTTTAGCAGGCGCTGTGTCGCAGCATCAAGGTCCGAACCAAACTGGGCAAATGCAGCCATCTCACGATACTGGGCAAGTTCGCCCTTGATCGACCCTGCAACTTGCTTCATCGCCTTGATCTGAGCAGCAGAGCCAACGCGCGAAACCGACAGACCAACGTTAACGGCCGGACGAATGCCCTGATAGAAGAGGTCCGTTTCAAGGAAGATCTGGCCATCGGTAATCGAGATGACGTTCGTCGGAATGAATGCCGAGACGTCGTTACCCTGCGTCTCGATAACTGGTAGAGCGGTCAAAGATCCGGCACCGCGCTCGTCGGAGAGCTTTGCGGCGCGCTCTAGCAGACGGGAGTGCAGATAGAAGACGTCACCCGGGTACGCTTCACGGCCTGGCGGACGACGGAGCAGGAGTGACATCTGCCGGTAAGCGACAGCCTGCTTGGACAGGTCATCGTATGCGATCAGTGCATGCTGTCCGTTGTCACGGAAATATTCACCCATCGCGCAACCTGCAAAAGGCGCCAGATACTGCATAGGGGCAGGATCAGAAGCGGTTGCCGCAATGATGATCGAATACTGAAGTGCACCGCGCTCTTCCAGTACCTTTACAAACTGGGCGACAGTTGATCGTTTCTGACCAATAGCAACGTAGACACAATAGAGCTTGTCATTATCCGGGCCATTATCATGGATCGCCTTCTGGTTAAGGAAAGCGTCGAGAATAATGGCTGTCTTGCCCGTCTGTCGGTCACCGATGACCAGTTCGCGCTGGCCACGACCAACGGGAATAAGTGCATCGATTGCCTTGAGACCGGTCGACATCGGCTCATGTACCGACTTGCGCGGAATAATTCCTGGTGCCTTCACATCAACTCGGGCGCGTTGCGTGGCATTGATTGGGCCCTTTCCGTCAATCGGGTTGCCGAGAGCATCAACAACGCGGCCAAGCAATTCGGGACCAACAGGAACATCGACGATCGCGCTCGTCCGCTTGACCGTATCACCTTCCTTGATTTCACGGTCCGAGCCGAAGAGAACCACACCCACGTTGTCGGCCTCAAGGTTGAGCGCCATACCACGAACGCCACCCGGGAACTCGACCATCTCGCCCGCCTGAACGTTGTCCAGGCCATAAACGCGAGCGATACCGTCACCGACGGATAGAACCTGACCGACTTCGGAAACCTCAGCCTCCTGGCCGAAGTTCTTGATTTGATCTTTCAGAATTGCGGAAATTTCCGCGGCGCGGATATCCATCAGCCAACCTCTTTCAGTGCAAGCTTAAGGGTGGAAAGTTTGGTGCGAAG